>NZ_CP051515.1:1515933-1819120 GCF_012689525.1 Paraburkholderia aromaticivorans | reverse complement strand
GCAATCGCCACCGAGCGGCCGGGCACGCCCGTGAAGGCCTCGGTGACGGCGAACGGCTGGGTCAGGAAGCGCTGGATCCGGCGCGCACGTCCGACAATGCGCCGGTCGTCGACCCCCAGTTCCTCGACGCCAAGCAACGAGATGACGTCCTGCAACTCGCGATAGTGCTCGATGGTCTTGCGCACCTCGATGGCGACTGCGGCGTGCTCTTCGCCGACGAACACCGGATCGAGCAGGATCGACGATGAAGCGATCGGATCGATGGCCGGATACATACCTTCGGCAGCCATCGAGCGAGACAGCAGGATCATGCTGTCGATGTGCGCCGCGATCGTCGTCACCGCTGGGTCGGTGAAGTCGTCCGCCGGGACGTAGACGGCCTCGATCGCGGTGACCGATACGCCATCCACCGACACGATGCGCTCCTGGAGCGCGGCAACCTCACTGGCGAGCGTCGGTTGATAGCCGACCCGCGACGGCAGCCTTCCGAGCAGTCCTGACACTTCAGCGCCCGCCTGCACGAAGCGAAACACGTTGTCCATCAATAGCAGAACGTTCTGCCGACGCTCGTCGCGAAAGTATTCGGCGACGGTAAGCGCGGTCAACGGTACGCGCCAGCGCGCGCCGGGCGGCTCGTTCATCTGGCCGTAGACCAGCACCGTGCGCGGCAGCACGCCCGAGCCGCGCATGTCCAGCAGCATCTCGTGACCTTCCCGCGAGCGCTCGCCGACGCCCGCAAAAACCGAGATGCCTTTATAGCGCTCGACCATTGCGTGAATGAGCTCCATCACGAGCACGGTCTTGCCGACCCCGGCGCCGCCAAACGTCGCCGCCTTGCCGCCCTGAGCGAGCGGCGTGAGCAGGTCGATCACCTTGATGCCGGTCCAGAAGATCTCGGTGGCCGCGCTCTGCGAGGCGAACGGTGGCGGCGCGCGATGAATGGGCCGGCGCGGCACATCGGCAGGGAAGGGCGCACCGCGATCGCCGGGCGTGCCGGTGACGTCGATCAAACGGCCGAGCATCGCTTCGCCGACCGGCACCAGGATCGGTCCGCCCGATGCCTGCACCGGCGTGCCGCGACGCAGCCCGTTGGTGGACTGCAACGCGAGCGCGCGGACCGTGCGTTCATCCAGATGCGCCTGCACTTCCGCGATGATCGGCGCGCCTTGATCGGAGAGGATCGACAGCGACTCTTCGATGAGCGGCAGGGCGGCCTGGTCGAATGCGACATCGACGATCGCACCGCGCACGGCGATGACGCGGCCACCCGGCACCTGGGTCACGGCATTCATGGTTGAACCGCGGTTCCGCTGGTTGCACGATTTCGAGTGCGGAGTGCCGGCATGCGCAACGGCAATCCAACGACCGTCGCTGCCGAAGCGTCCTGCGCCGGGCCCACCGGCAGCACCGTGCGACCGTGCGTTTCGTTGATGATCTCCGCTGCCGACAGATAGAACGCGAGCGCGGCCGTTATGAGTCCGCCGTAGCCGCCCGCATGACGCAGCATGGCGAGGCCCGTCCATTCGCCTGCGGCAAGCAGGAAGAAAGTGATCCACAGCGCGAAAAACACCAGTTGCAGCGCACGGGGCGAGCGCCATGTCGCGACCCACATATACAGTGTGAATACGCCCCACAAGCCCAGATACCAGCCGACAAACGAGGCGGGAACCTTGTCGTGCAGAAACAGTACGAACAGCGCAAGGGACCACCAGAAAGCGCCATAGCTCAGAAAGGCGGTGGCACCGAAGGTGTTGCCGCGCGGAATCTCCATGAGCCCGGCGAGCGCCTGTGCCGTGCCGCCGTAGGCGAGTGCGACCGCGAGCACCAGCCCCATCGAATCGCCGCTATACCAGCCGGCGTTGATCATGCTGAGCAGCCAGGTGGTCAGGGCAAACCCGGCAAGTCCGAGCGGACCGGGATTGAGTGTCTTTGTATTCATGACGAGAGTCTCCTGCAGCAGGGCAGAAATGGATTGGAGCGCCGCGCGTCCGGGTACATGAGACGCGCGGCGATAGGAGGGGGAAGATCGCGCATGACTGTCTTCAGGCCGGATCGGCAAACTGCGCGATGACAGCGGGATTTTCGACTGTGGACATGTCTTGCGCGAGTGCTTCGCCTTTCGCTACCGAACGCAGCAACCGGCGCACGATCTTGCCGGAGCGCGTTTTCGGCATGGCGTCGCCGAAGCGAATCTCTTTCGGCTTCGCAATCGGGCCGATTTCCTTGCCGACCCATGCGCGCAATTCGGCCGCGACCCGTTTTGCTTCTTCACCTTCCGGACGTGTGCCTTTCAATACGACAAATGCGACGATGGCTTCGCCGAATGTTTCGTCCGGGCGACCCACCACCGCTGCTTCGGCTACCAGCGGGCAGGCCGCGAGCGCGGACTCGATTTCCATCGTGCCCATCCGGTGTCCCGACACGTTGAGCACATCGTCGACGCGTCCCGTGATCGTGAAATAGCCGTTCTCGGGGTCGCGTATCGCACCGTCGCCGGCGAGGTAGAGCTGGCCGCCGAGTTCGTCCGGGTAATAGCCGGTGCGAAAGCGTTCCGGGTCACCCCAGACGGTGCGCATCATCGAGGGCCATGGCTTCCTGATTACGAGAATGCCGGCCTGACCGTTCGGCACTTCATGACCGGCTTCATCGACGATGGCGGCGTCGATACCGGGAAGCGGCAACGTGCACGATCCCGGCACGAGTGGCGTCGCGCCAGGCAACGGCGTAATCATGTGGCCGCCGCTCTCGGTCTGCCAGAAGGTGTCCAGCACCGGACACCGGTTGCGGCCGACATGTTGCGCATACCACGTCCACGCGCTCGGGTTGATCGGTTCGCCGACGGTGCCGAGAATGCGCAGCGTGCTCAGATCGAAGCTGCGGGGGTGGACGGCTTCGTTCGCTTCGGCGGTCTTGATGAGGGAGCGAATGGCTGTCGGCGCCGTATAGAAGATCGTCACCTTGTGGCGCTGGATCATCTCCCAGAAGCGGCCTGCAGTCGGATAAGTCGGCACGCCCTCGAACATCACCTGAGTCGCGCCGACGGCGGTCGGGCCATAGCAGATATAGGTGTGACCGGTGATCCAGCCGATGTCGGCGGTACACCAGAAGACGTCGTCCGGTTTGATGTCGAAGGTCCATTTCATCGTCACGGCCGCCCACAACAGATAGCCACCCGTGCTGTGCTGAATGCCTTTCGGTGAACCCGTCGAACCGGAGGTGTACAGCACGAACAGAGGATGTTCCGCGCTGACCCATTCCGGCTCGCAGGTATCCGGCTGGCGCTGTTCCAGTTCGTGCAGCCACGCGTCGCGCCCGGCGATCCACGGAATCCGCCCGCCTGTGCGCCGGTAAATGATGACCGTCCTGATGGCATCGGTGCCGCCCATACCGAGCGCTTCGTCGACGATGGTCTTGAGCGGCAGGGTCTTGCCTGCACGCACCTGTTCGTCCGCCGTGATAATTGCGACTGCGCCGAGATTGACCATCCGCTCATGCAGCGACTTCGCGGAGAAACCGCCGAACACGACCGAATGCGGCGCGCCGATACGGGCGCACGCCTGCATCGCGACGACACCTTCGATCGACATCGGCAGATAGATGATGACCCGGTCGCCTTTTTTCACACCCTGTGCCCGCAGTGCGTTGGCGAGGCGGCAAACGCGGTGATAGAGCGCCTGATAGTTGATGGTCGTGACGGTACCGTCGTCCGCTTCAAAGACAATTGCGTTTTTGTTCGCGTTTCCGTTGGCGAGATTGCGGTCGAGACAGTTGTACGACGCGTTCAGTTCACCGTCTTCGAACCACTTGTAGAACGGCGGATTGGTATCGTCGAGAATTTGCGTGAACGGCCGGCGCCAGCTCAGATGTTCCCGGGCGAGACGGGCCCAGAATGCTTCGTGATCCGCGTTTGCTTCAGCCACCAGCGCACGGTAGGCGTCGATGCCGTCGATGGAGGCATGACGCGAAGGCGAAATGAGCGGCGGCGTATCGCCAACGGCGTTGTCCGGTTGGGTCGATTCGATAGTAGACATGGTCTCCTCGCTTGAATCATGAGGTCGGCGATCGGCAAGCGATCGTCGTTCGAGAAAGAGCTCTCGATAGCCTGGCGGGATGCCGCCCTTGTGACACCTGCGGGAAGCCTGGTGCGGGGCGGGAGTGCATCGCGGTGCACCGTAAGCGTGACGCCGAACCCTGTGTGGAGGCACGGCGTCGCGATGAAACGACTATGAATCTCTGTTCGATTGAGCGCTTGATGCAGGTCAACGCCCCCTTGTATCGCGCATCAAATGAGTGCCAGTCCTTCGAAATCGACGATCCGGATCTGCTTGCCGTGAGTTTCAACGAGTTCGTCTTTGTGAAGCTTCGAAAACATGCGGCTCACCGTTTCGAGCTTCATCCCGAGATAACTGCCCATTTCTTCGCGCGTCATCCGCAGATTGAATTCGGCCGCGGAGTAGCCACGTGTTTTCAGGCGTTGCGACAGGTTGAGCAGGAACGCAGCGACCCGCTGTTCCGCTGTCATCGTGCCGAGCAGCATCATCAGACCGGACTCGCGAACGATTTCGCCGCTCATCATCCGGTGCACGTGCTGCTGCATCGCCTTCATGTCGTGACAGAGCCCCTCGAGCGCGCTGAACGGGATGATGCATACGCTGCTGTCTTCGAGCGCGATGGCATCGCAGCTGTGGCGGTCGGTATGAACGCCATCGAGGCCGAGCATCTCGCCAGCCAGGTTAAAGCCCGTGACCTGCTCGCGGCCATCGCGATGCATGACGACCGTTTTGAACGAGCCCGACCGTACTGCATAGAGGCTCTGGAAAGTATCGTGCGCGCGATACAGCGATTCACCGCGCCTGATGGTCCGCGTCGAGCAGACGATCGAATCGAGCCGGGCGAGTTCGGACCGTGTCAGGGTCTCAGGCATGCACGTGGCGCGGACCGGACAATTCGAACAGCCGCTTCCGGAGCGCTTCGGAACAGACGAAGCAAAAGACGCGGCGGACGGCTGCAGTGGCAGCGCGAGAGTCGTGTCGTCCACGCTATCGTCCATGTATTGGGCTGCATTGAACATGCTGACCTCCGGTTCATTCGATGATGTTGTCTGAGCGCGCGCGGGCAATGTGCGCAATCGTGTCCCGCGCGAGGTCGAACTCGTTCGTCTTGTCAAAAAAGTAATCGGCGCCCGCGGCGAAACTGGCTGCGCGAAAAGCCTGCGTCGAGTAGTTGGTCAGCACGATCGTGATCACCTTGCGGGTACCGTGCGAAAGATGGCTGACCAACTCCAGGCCGTCGCTTCCAGCCAGGCGCAGATCGACGATCACCAGGTCGGCGCAGCTGTTTGCAATGCCCGTCAACGCGGTGCCGGCGTCCTCCGCTTCGCCGACCACGTTGGCTTCGGCAATCGGCTTGATCAGAGCGGCGAGTCGCAGGCGGACCGGCGACGAATCTTCAACGAGGAAGACTTTCAGCATGGCGCCAGCGTTTTCGGGTTCATGACAGCCAGTATCGGCCGTACTATCTCGAAAAAATATCGGCGGCGAATGAGGTTCGGGTAGGCGAGACGGAAGCGGTGTAGGGATCTACCTACACGGCTTCCTCGGTCGGATGACGTGCCACCTGTCCCACTTCGAGTCTGCGACCCTTTACGGGCACCGCAGCGGTGGAATCAGAGTTCGTCGTTTTCGTCGAAGAGTTTGTGGCGGATCGCGTAACGCACGAGCGCGGTGTCGTGCGGCATCTGCATCTTTTCAAGGATGCGGGTTTTGTAGGTGCTGACCGTTTTAGCGCTGACGCAGAGTTCCTGCGCGATCTCCGAGATGGTCTGGCCGGCGGCAATGCGTCGGAATACGTCGAATTCGCGGTCGGAGAGCCGCTGGTGCGGCAGGGTGTCGACGGGTTCGTTCAGGCTCTGTGCGAAGCGCTCCGCCATCGCGAGGCTCACATAGACGCCGCCGGCGGCCACTTTTGTGACCGCCGCCACCAGTTCCGCACTGGCGCTTTCCTTGGTCAGATAGCCCGACGCGCCCGCCTTGAAGGCACGCACGGCATATTGTTGTTCTGCATGCATGGTCAGTACCAGCACGCGCAGCGTGGGCTTTTCGTCCTTGATCTGTTTGATGAGTTCGATGCCATTGCGCCCGGGCATCGACAGGTCGAGGACCAGCACGTCTGCCGCACTCGAGCGGACGAGTGCTATGGTGCTTGCGCTATCGCTGGCTTCGCCCGCGACCTCGAAACCGCTTGCGCTCTTGAGGATGTGGCGCAGGCCGTCGCGCACCAGCGCATGGTCATCGGCCAGTAGCACGCGGGTCATGGGAGCGTCTCATCCTGTCGGATCGAATGCAGCGGGAAAACGGCGGTGATTGCAAAGCCGCGCGCGGCCGCCGTTTCGATTGCGATCGAACCGCCAAGCATATGCGCGCGCTCGCGAATGCCGAGCAATCCAAACGACTTGCCATTTCGGCCATCCGGTTCGACGGTACCTCGACCATTGTCCGCTATCCGCAGGATGCAGTGTTCGCCTTCGATGCGTAATACCAGCGTGACGAGTGTCGCGTCCGCGTGCCTCGCGACATTGGTGAGCGCCTCCTGGACGATCCGGAACAGGGTGGTGGCGCCATTGCGGGTAAACACGATGTCGCCCGGCTCGATCTGACGTTCGATGTCGATACCGTAGCGGTTCGTGAAATCGTTCGCGAGCCATTCGATCGCGGGCACGAGACCGAGGTCGTCGAGCATGACGGGCCGCAGGTCCGCCGCGATGCGCCGTACCGACGCCACGGTCGCGTCGATCAGACGGCGCATGCCGCGCAACTGGGTGCGTACTTCGGGACCGCCTGCGGGCAGGGCGTCGAGCGCCAGTTCGACAGACGATAGATCCATCTTTAGGGCGGTCAACTGCTGGCCCAGGTCGTCGTGCAATTCACGCGCTATACGGGCTTTCTCCTCTTCGCGTACGTTTTGCAGATTCGCCGACAGTTCGCGCAGGTCCTCGCGCGACGCCTTTAGCGCGTTATCGGCCTTGACTCGCTCGGTGACGTCGCGCAGGACCACCGTGTACAGCTTGCCGGCCGCGTCGAGAATCTGCGAGATCGACGCTTCAATCGGAAATTCTTCGCCGTTTGTCCGCAGCCCGAAAAGGACCCGCTGCTGGCCCATCTGGCGCTCCGAGACGCCCGTCACGCCGAACTGTTCGACATGTTTTTCGTGCGCGCTGCGAAAGCGTTCCGGGATGAAGCGTACGAGCGGCGCGCCGATGGCGTCCATCGCAGAGCAGCCGAATATGCGCTCAGCCATCGGATTGAAGATCACGACGCGCTGCGCTTCATCGACGGTGATGATCGCCTCCATCGACGACCGGATAATGCCCATCATGCGGGCTTCGTTGAGCGTCGATTGGGAGTTCGCGCGGCTGGTTTCCGCCGATGTGTCTGCCGTACGGCGGGCGAGCAGGAAGGCGATGCCGGCGAGAAAGATCGCCGCGAGTGTTCCGGCGGCGAGGACTGCGTTGCCGCTGTAATCGGGAATGGCGCTCAGAGCGGCGTCGCTAGTGCTGTAGGACAGTGTTAGTGTTTCGCCGCCGACAGTCAGCGTGTCTGTCTCGTGGAACAGCGGCGGGGCGTCGGCGGTATCGTCCGATGGCGTGTCCGTGGCGAACAATGGCATTGGTGCACCCGCCCTGCCCACCGTGACGCGTAGTGCAAGGCGCGGGTCACGCATGACGATGTCGCCGAAAAGTTGCCCGGTATCGAGCACGGCAACCACGAATCCCAAGATCGCTGCGCGCCGCGCTTCCCGCGACAGCGGCGCGGACCCTCCCGCATACACCGGCAAATACAGATCGAGCATGGCGCGCTCATTGCCTTGGGGCGCCTGTTGCACGCCGGTGTGGACGTAGAGTGAGACCTGTGCGGAATCGGCGGCGCGCAGGAGTGCCGCACGCCCAGTTGCATCGGCTCCGAAGTCGCGATCGGGGCGCGCCGCATCGGCGAACTTCGGCCACATCAGCCTGACGGGCGCGAACAGCGACCCGGACGCGCCGAGCGGAGTGGAGTGGGGCGCATCGGCGAAGCCGAGCGCTCGGGCTGAGGCCAAGGTGTCGGCCAGATCGAGTTGAGCCACGTAACGGGACCAGCGCTCAGGTGTGACGGCCCCGGTTGGCGAGACGTCGACGAACAGAGCGCCTGCACCGAGCATCACCTGCTCGCAGGCCCGGAATTCGTCGCGCAGGTCCGCCGTGATGCGCTGCGTGCGCAACTCGAAGTGCGCCTGTGCGGCATGCCGCAGATGGTCGCGGACAAGGCTCGCCGCGCCGACGGTGACGGCCATCGCCATCACGAATGTCACCGCGGCAACGAGCACGGGTCGGCGGTTGGGCGCGATCTCCGGCGCGGGCCGGTTCGCCGCGTCAGAGGCGGGAAGCTTGGCGTGACCGGACATGCAAGCGTTGCCTCGGTGATGATTCCGCTGGCTCAGCGTGAGAAGGCGCGATCCTGAACGGACTAAGGGCACGCAGGAGCAATCTGTTCAACATAGCGTGTGCGGGCGCAATTGTCGTCTATTAGTTTCACGCCGGCCTGCGGGCGACCTCGATACGAATTGCCCGACGATAGGACACGACTGGCCGTGGCTAGCGCCGCTGGCCCACCAGATCGTCCACCAGCGGCACTACCGCCAGCACGACCAGCATCGCCGCCAGCGGCACGGTCGACACGAAGCCCGCGTATTTGAAGCCCAGCGCTCCGGCCAGTCCGCCCGCGAAGAACATGCCGAGCAGCGAAGCGAGTAGGCCGAGCTTCGAGCGGTCAGCCCTGACCGCACTCACGCTTGGGCCGGCTTCGGAGACATTCCAGTAAAGCAGCTTGCCTAGCTCGATTCCCATATCGGTAACGAGGCCGGTCACGTGCGTAGTCCGGATTTCGGCCCTGGATATTTTCGTGACGATGGCGTTCTGCAGGCCCATCACGAAGCACAGCAACCCTACCGTAGCAGGCAGGAACATGACGCGATGACTCTCGAGGTTCGATCCCAGCAGACCGAAACACAGCAATAACGCGGCTTCCAGCATCAGCGGCATCGCGTACTCGCTTTGTGCGTGCCGCCGCCGTCCCCAGTTGATCAGGACGGCCGACAGCGCTGCGCCAGCCAGAAACGCCACGAGCGAACTGAATCCCGCGACCACGAGGCCAAGGTCACCCAGCGAGAGGTTATCAGCCAGTGCCGAGACGATCCCCGACATGTGCGACGTGTATTGGCCGACCGCGAGAAAGCCGCCGGCATTCGCGGCCCCGGCGATGAACGCGAGCGAGCGGCCAAGGCGCCGGTTGCTCTGATCGGTGCGCTCGGGACGGGCGAAGCTGCGAAGATAGTCGATAGGCATGGCATGGACCCGACGCAAATCTGCGTTGCAGTGGCTGAACGGGAAGTCGTCGATGATACGCGACTCACCGTTGACCGTCGGGAACCCATCATGGGCAACGAAGACGGACTCAAGCTGATCTGGATCAACCAACGCCACATTGGCGTCGCGCCAGCCGACCAGTTAGCGTGTTGCGCGTGCGGACCGTCCGGTCGACCTGATCAGGCAAGTCGCTGGCGGCGGGGCGATGGCGCAGCGGGCTTCCCGATTGGTTGATCCAGGTCAACGGAAGGGCGGCGCGCAAGCCTAGAGTCGTTTGCATGGCGGAAAGGTCCGCTCACGGAGGCAATACGATGAAAGCGCTTGTTTACCACGGCCCCGGGAAGAGTTCGTTGGATGAACGGCCCATGCCGGAGCTCGTCGATCCGACGGATGCCATCGTCCAGATCACGCATACGACGATTTGCGGCACCGATCTGCATATCCTGAAGGGCGACGTTCCGACGTGCGAGCCGGGCTGCATTCTCGGTCACGAGGGTGTGGGCGTGGTTCGACAGGTCGGTTCCGCGGTAACGTCGTTCAAGCCAGGCGACCACGTGCTGATTTCCTGTATCTCGTCGTGCGGCAAATGCGACTACTGCCGGCGTGGGATGTATTCGCATTGTCGGACTGGCGGCTGGATTCTCGGTAACAAGATCGACGGTACACAAGCCGAATATGTTCGCCTTCCGCACGCCGAAACGAGCATGTACCCGGTTCCGGCCGGCGCAGACGAGGAAGCGCTCGTTATGCTGTCGGACATCCTGCCGACAGGCTTCGAGTGCGGCGTGCTGAACGGCAAGGTCCAGCCGGGGAGCACCGTGGCGATCGTCGGGGCCGGGCCGATCGGTCTGGCGGCACTGCTCACAGCGCAGTTTTATTCGCCCGCGCAGATTGTCATGATCGACCGCGATGAAAATCGTTTGTCCATCGCCGAGCGATTCGGTGCCACCAGTTGCGTCAACATCGACACCGCGAATGCGGTCGATGTGGTGATGCGACTGACTGACGGTATGGGTGTCGATTGCGCGATCGAGGCAGTCGGCGTGCCAGCATCGTTCCAGATGTGCGAGCAGCTCGTTGCCGCCGGAGGAGTGATAGCGAACATTGGTGTGCACGGCGTCAAGGTCGATCTACATCTCGAAGCGCTGTGGGATCGCAACGTTTCAATTACGACGCGTCTGGTCGATACGGTGAGCACGCCGATGCTCCTGAAGACCCTGCGGGCCGGGCGGTTAGACGCAAAAGCGCTGATCACGCACCGCTTCAAGCTCGACCACATCCTCGATGCGTACGACGTCTTTTCCCGAGCGGCCCAGACACGTGCTCTGAAAGTACTGATCGAAGCCTGAGCAGATCGCGCTGCTCCGCATCCCGCATTGCGTCAGTCATTTGCACACCGTTCCATATCAGGAGTAACGCCCCATGACCTTTCTGAAGCCCGCGTCGAAAACGGCGGATGCTGTTGCAGATGAATAAGCGGCGACGATTTCCGGTGCATCACTGCCCAAGTACCGCATTCCAAAAAACTCTTCCGATCCGCGTGCCGTCTTCGATCTGGTGCGCGACGAATTGCTGATGGACGGAAATTCCCGCCAGAACCTCGCGACATTCTGCACGACGTATGCCGATGACGAAGTGCGCCGCTGGGGAACACCCCAACTTTCACCTTGAACGAACCAGCCATACTGTATATATTAACAGTACTGTTTATATATACAGGGTCGTCGATATGGAACATCTGATTCGTATTCTTAACGACAAGGATCGTCGAACGCTCGCCTGGCTGCGGCAGCAGGTCGGCGAGGCCGCCCTTGGCGCGGCCGCTGAGCGGTGCGGCGGGCCGACAAAGCCCTATGTATCTCGTGTCTGCCGATGCCTGGGTCTGAGGCCGCCAATATTCGGAGAGTCGCTGACACACATATCGACTGCGACCGCGGAGCGGTCACTCGCTTCAATCCGCGAAATTCTGGCCGCGGCTGCGGCAAGGCGCGGCGCCGGTTCAGTGCGTGTTTGACGTCTAATCTGGCGAGAACGCCGATCCGATCATGTCACACAGGCCGCTTCTGGCAGACGAACTCTGAAGGTGACATTTGCGCCACGTGGGGGCCACAGTCATTAAGGGCGAACACCTTGATGAATGTAATCAGTCCCGTCACGCCTGCCAAGGCTTGAGCTTACGCGCGCAACCTTGTGGGTTAGAGATCCTGGAACCGGCTGGTGCGTGCGGAGCCGGGAACCGGACATTTCTAAATGGCTAGAAGGCGACATTACAACTTAGCCTCTACAATTTAAAAGATTGATAATTAACATTATGTCAAATTAAAGACGTGGCTCGGTATCACGTGTACTGGGATGAATCATGAACGTAACCCCCGCGCGTCGTGCAGATTTGCTAGCCACCCACAAGTGCGTTCGTTGCTCCACCGGATAACGCGAGGACCGTCTCTCAAACGTGCCGAAACGGTCCTCGCGTTCTGACGAAAAAAAACGGCGGACAAAATCAGGTGCCAGTACCAGGGAGTCCCGACGTATGGGCATGTGGGCTAGAGTACTGCCACAAAGGCTTCCAGTATGATTCAAGTAATTCGTTCACGGCATCTCCGCCTTCGACGAGATAATTAAATTCGGAGAGAGAGCCAGGGTAAAGATTGTCAGATCCGACCACATACAACTCATCGTCGATGATCATGATTTTTGCGTGATTGCCTGGCGCCGATGGCACCTTCTTGTAAATATACCCGCTCGCATTGATGACGGATAACGCGGCACTTCCAATCACGCCCTTGCTCGGCGGTTTCTCAGAGAGCGGCGGTTGTTTGAGGGTCGCCGTATATCCTTCCGGAGAAAGATCAGGCCATTTATAGGTATCACCTTCGACCGTTTGCTTGTCTGATACTCGATCCGTAAAATAGAACGGCGCTACCCATAGCCTTTTCAATGCCTCCGTGCGCGCGCCGTCTTTGTCATCCAGCGCGGCATCAGTTTGCACATCGTGGAACATGTAGTATTTGATCAGATCGAATGTGCGACCGGCTCCCGAACCAAATGAGTATTGATCCCCCTCGGCGCCGGCACCCGCGTCCAAAGGTGAAACGACTACCTGAATTTTCAGATTGCGGTTTGCAAGTAACGCTTCCATCAGCCAATGGCAGACAACGTGATCCGACCAGTTCTTCTTCCAGGCGCTGATCAGATCCATTTGCGACATCCGTATGAGGCGCTTCGCATTCTTGATCAGTTGCTCCTTCATCACCTCGGAGCCCTTCTGATAATCAGTTTCCTTGTTGGGCCCGCTCCAGTATTTGCCTACCGCCAGCATGCGGCTTGCCAATTTATAATCCTGCAACTTGTCGTATTGCTTGTACGTTTTTCTTTCCAGAAACGGCGCTTTTTTCAGATCAATCAGTGTTTGCAGATCCTGGCTGCGCATATCCTGAATCTTGTCGTGAATTTCGTGGATCGGCAGCGCGTCAACCACGCCCTCCTTCAGCACGGCCGCATGCATCCGTATGAGCGAGCCTTGACAATCGGTCATATACGTGGTGGCGATCTTGTCGCTCAACGGATCTGCGGGTTTGGTGCGATCCTTATCACCATTTTCCCAGGAAAGCGCATCAACATTGAGATGCTCCTTTGTCAACAGGTCTGTCCCGCACTCCCACATCCTGTTCAAAAATAGTTGGGCACCATATGCGGCTGCTCCGTGCACCACGACCGATACGTCGTGGACGGGAGGATAACTCGTGAAGAGATCCATATTCAGATTATGTCCGCCGACGAGGGCCTCGGACCCGTCTACGGCAGCTATCTTCGTGTGGTTCCACGTCATTTTTGTATCGTCGCTTGAGATGATACTATCCCCAAAAACCTTAGACTTGAGCGCGGATAAAATCCCATCCTCGAGTCTATAAAACCTCCCCATCCATATTTCCGGCATTTTTTCCCAGAACCCCGACCGGACTCTCACCAATCGAATCAGAGCGGCCTTGAAGTCCGTAAAATTCGCCGGCTCGGTGAATGGCGATGTGGGCGTCTGTCCAAACAGGAACCTGAATTGCGTGGGCGCAACTCTTCCCATTTTTTTGGTCAAGGCCGTGTCCATCGCACCCAGAACCTTCCGAACCCAGTCGGGATCTGGACTGTTAAGAGACGACAAATCGCATCGATATCGTGATTTTTGAACGATCTCGACAAGCGCCCTTTCAAATTCCTCTTGCCGTGACACGGCCTGCGGCATGATTTCCTTGCCGAAAGGCATACTCCAAACGCGCGGCGTATCCAAAATTCTCACATAATTTGGTCCACTGAGGTGGTTGAAGTAATTGCCGAGTTTCTGCTGAACTGCGTCGATTTGAGTCATCTTCTCGTCTTCCACGATTGTTCAGGTTTGCACCTTCCAATTTCCCGGAAGGTCCCTAACGTTGCGAGAATCCCGTAACCTGACTTATAAAAATTTCCATTTCACCCAACCCGTATCCTTACGCTCATTCGTGACGGGATAAGCCAATGTGTAGGGCGGATCTCCCACCACGTCATCCATGTAGTAAGTTTCGAATGGGTTTCTTCCCAGGATGGACGAGACCCGTCGCACATAAGGTCGGTATGGCACGCTGCTGGTTCGAGTCGCTCCGCCACCCATGGAATCGAATTTGGCATGGTCCGTATTGATTTTGCGTCGCAGCTGTACCGTGCTTTCTTCGACGCCGGATCGGGTCTGGAAATGCGTTCCCCATTTGGTCAAATAGGCTCGCGCGAGTTTGTAAATCAGTTCCGGGACCGGAGCGACGCTTGCGCTGACAGTACTAGGGTCGTACTTTCCGTCGGCGGTGGTAATTCCTGCGACCGTGCCATGCCTTCCCCGGCACGCGTAGAGTTCATATCCTTGGGGTTGCGGTGCGTTGCTGGGAGCGAGCGGATCGGCTAATTGATAGTTATCACCGAGACCGTCCCAGCCATTCCCCAGTTTCAAGTTCTCGAGTTGCCCGATCATCAGGCTATTGGGCCGTGGTACTAACGCCGAAAACGGCTTGTCCAAAGGCTGGACGCATTGATCCCACGAGTAGACGCCGACGTAGTTGGCAACGTTGGGCGGCAGTTGAGTGAGTATTCCGTACCATTGACCTGTGCCGGGAACAGGGTCGATCGCAAATATGTTGACGAAGACGTCTCGTCGGCCATAAGCATAGAGAAACCAGGCGGCCATGATGCATTCAACTGCCCCGCGGCTGTGCCCGATAAAATTGAATTGCCTGGTCCCGCTCGCAGCGGCGAGATTTGCACCATGTAAGGCAAGAGCAGGCGCACCCCAGCCATCTATCTGGGCTCCGGTGGACAGCTGGTCGCCGCCCGAGTAGTTCTTGATGTACTTGAGCAGGTCGCCCGGTGCTTGGAGCGGTGCGTTGAAAACAAGGGGCTCGCTGTTGTTTCGAGGTTGATTCCAGTCGTTCTCCCCTGCCCCTCTTACGGTGACGCTGGGTCCAGTTGCTTCAAGGCTGCCGGAGATCTCCTTGTGAATTCGCACCGGGATGTAACCCGTATCACTGGAATATATTTTCTTGTCACTGGTATCGCGCGTCCTTTCTCCCTCGTCTCGCGTGCATGCCGTGCCGGCAAAGCACACGGTGTAAGTCTTTTTTGGGTCGTCCGGGTTGATCGTCACAGCAGCGCCACTCCCGGAGGATAGGGTGAATGTCGTGCTGATCGGGGTTCCCGGAGGCTCCACAATAGTAACGAAGCCGAGTGAGTTCGAACTGATGTGGATCGGTGTCTGGTCAACACTGCGCTGTTCGCCGTTGATGTACACCACAGTTCGGTTATTCGCGCTCAGGCTGAGCGGCGCGTCCTTCAACAGCGCATTTTGATCGTCTGTCACCTTGATCGTGACCTTGAAGGAAATCGGTCGAAGTGTTCGAATGATCTCCGCGGATTGCCAACGCTTCGATATCGATCCGGCGTCCTGAGTAATTCTCTGCAGCCTTCCTTCGCCGCAGACGAAAAGGGTATTGCCACCGCCAACCCCATTGACATGGAGGCACATCTTTTCGATGCCCGAGAAAATCGGACCCGGAGCGCTCCATGCGGATGGGTCGGAGACTTTCAACTGCGGGCAACTGGTGTAGTAGACCTGATCAAACGCATTGAGCCCGCAGAGTGTGACCACTCCATTGCTTTGCATGATGGAGAGCTTGCTCGTGCCCAACAACACGTTTTTGGTCATCAGGACGGCGCCCACTGCGCCTTCCGCCTGATTCGCGCTGGAAAAGTAGTATAGGGTATTGCCACTTGAGGCGAACAGGTCGGTTGATTGATCGGCGTTGCGGGACGCGGCGATAGCGGTTGCTTTGATGCCCCCCGGAAGATTTAGCCGAACCGGAAGAGGCGGCCCATCACCGAAGGCATTGATCAGCGGACAAAACGTCAATTGGGCGACAGCCCCAGCGTGGCCAACGGTATAGAGTCCATCGACGTATCCTTTCCGTGCTCTGCCAGGGCAGCTATCGTAGTCGTCGACTTCGATATCAACAGCAAGATCCTGCTTGTTCCAGTAATGGCCGCCCTTTTTCTCTGGATCAATATGATATCGGCTGACCTCCTTCACGGCGCTTTGAGGATCGCGAACGATATCAACGACGATGTACTGCGTCTTTTCGACCGTCTCGCAAAAGAAGACGTCGACTATTTCGAGCTTGAACGGGCGGCCGTCATATTCGTACGACGCCCAGTTAGGTGCGTCCACCCAGGAGATATCCTTGCTGGAATTGCCGAGACATAGATACAGATGATCGCCGTCGCCTGCGCCAATGACCATGGCCAAACCGACTGATCCGTTCTGCGCGCTCTGCCCTGCGCCAAATGTGCGGCATGTGACGCCGCTCTGACCGGCGAAATCCTTTTTCATCTGTGCGCTGCTCAGATCGCTCACCGACCAGCCAGCGTCCGATTGTCCACCGTGCTCTCGTGCAAGGTAGAACGTCCCGTCGGTTCCGATAGAGAATAGAAGCGAATGACCGTCACCGGTCTGTAAGGCTTCAAATTTGCCCTCAGGCGATACCATGGTCTCGACCTGTAGATCGTTTGTCATGATCTCGGACCAGTACGCCAGATTTACGGTTGCCATATGCAGACTCCTCGTCCTTGTGCTTTCACTACGGCAAGCTTGACCCGTCTAAATAATCGATTTGCCGATCGACAAATTTTCCCGCCGCACCGGCAACACCGGTGTGTCGCGTCACGTGGGTTTGGCGTACGTAATCGCTGTGATCAGATCCTGATTCTCCGAGAACTGCGCGTCCTTGTACGTGAAAACCTTGGCCCCCGGGAACACGAAATTCTGGACATCGTTGGCAGGGATATCCTGCAGATTGACGCTGGAAAACTGATTAACGCGATCTTTGACAAATTTGATGACGCTATTCAGATCGACGAAAAAGTTGGAGAAGGCATTGATATCTATATCTTGAGAGCTATCTGACGGAGTGGACTGTGTGAGCTTGACCTGAAGACGACCGTTCTGTCCGACCGAGAGCGTATAGGTATCGGTTAGTGTCTTGTCGACGATGTTCCCATCCGTGTAGGTCAGATCCCACTGGACCTTGAGCCAAAGCGTCAGGTGTTGAGAGATGGTTATCGTGTTTCCGCTGAATGACACCTTGCAGGTCAATGCGGTGTGCAGATCCAGTTCGCCGTAGGTTGCTCCGGATTTGTCATTGTTGTCAGCCTTGCTCTCGTAGGCGAGGGTAAGCACGTCGCTGCCGGTCGGCGAAATAGTGATGGTTTGTGGATTATTGTTGGGATACACCATCGCGTTGTATTCCGCAGTTCCGCCCGGCCACACCCGCACGCTCGTCCAGGCTCTTAGACACTGGGGTTGAATGTGAACGGAAAGGATATTTTTATAGTAGTTGGCCAGCGCGTTTCGATTAACCGAGAGAACGCCGCTTTGATTTCCTACATCGTTCGGATCGACCCAGTTGAAGTTGAAACCGGCCGCACCAGGCAACGGGTTGTTGTTCGCAGCACATAGATAGCAGAGTGTCGTCACCGCTTTCTGTTCAGGTGTCGGTTTTTCCACGACCACACCGCTGCCGTCGACAAATTGGCCGACTTCACGCTCCATTCCGGTGAGTCGCAAACTTGAATTGTCAGGAGCATTGGCTACGGCATGCACCGACAGGACCGGCTCACCATGCTCCTTCGCGATAGCAAAATAGAGATTCACAAAAGCCTTGGTGAGAATCAGGCCCGCATCGGAACTCGGGTCCAGACCGGCGATCTTCGGCACCGACTGAATCGACGCATTGTCGAGTTCGAAGAGTAGTTGTTGCAGACTGAACGCGCCAGAATTGATATTTTTCAACTGGTTGAGAAGCGCCTGCTTTTCAGCCGGATGATTGTTGAAGTACGGTGTATCGAGTTTTTTATCCAGATCCGCGTAGACGAGATTCACCGTTGTGCTGAAGTACCAGGGCGTCCCGGAAGGTTGAGACCATACATTCCATGATCCGGGTCCACCGAAGCCGCTGGGCGGACTGTTCATGACGATCTGGAAGTCCGAACAGAACAGATTGAAAGTCACATTGTTTGCAGAGGAACCGAGGTCAACAATTGGCGGCATGTCCTTGGGCATGACACCGGGTGGCAGTCCGATTCTCAGCCGCAGAGCCACCAGAAACATGTTTTTGGTGAGCGTCGTGATTCTTGGGTCGCCATAGTCGGTGCCATCGGGTATCGCGAAGGGGTCGATACCGCCAGTTTTGGCCTTGAGATCATTCAGGCTGATCTCGACGCTCGGCAGACCTTTCTGGTTCGCAAGAAAACAAAGATCTGTTGCCGGCTGGTCGATGGTAGCCAGATATTCTTTCAGACCTGAATTAATGCTCGCCTGTGTCGTTGCGACAACGAAATCGTAACCATACTTGGCGCTTGAAAGGTAGGACTTGTTTGCGGACATACGACTACCTCGTCATGTTATTTAATGGTTCGGAACGGAGAGAGAAAGTCGCGGCATCCGTGCCGGTGCCGATCGAATTTCGCCCCCCTTGAACCGCGAAAATGGGCATTCACGAATTCTTGTCTAGTTGGCTGAGTCCCCAATACGTGTAGCCGCCCACGAGCAAACCGCCGCCCAACAAGTACCCGTTGATCGCAGTCGATGAAGTTGCCTTCTGCTGGATCGTATCGACTGCCCGTTTGAACGCGGTCGATACACGGACCAGTTCCTTGTCGACTGCACCGATAGCCGACGCCAGGGGCGCGTTGGCGACCGCCGTCAGGCCGCTGAATGTGCCTGACAATGCGCCTGCGCCGAACCCCTGCGCGGAACTGAGCAGCATCTGCTGGACCGTCACTTTCTTGCCGGTACAGGCGTCGGTTAGCAGGGTCGCGACATCCGTGCCAATCATGCCTAGCGCGGCCCTCATCAACACACGCGTCAGCACGTTCGCCGCCGCGCCCATCCCCTGCGTCAAACCCACGGCGGCTGGCATCGACGCAAGGCCGCCGATTCCACCTCCCGCCAATCCGGTTATCGCGCCGACCCCCATTGCTTCAAAAAAGCCGGCGGCGGTGAAATCCCGGCCGTGTTCGATGTCGTACATCAATCCACCCGTGCCGGCGCCGCTGAACCAGCCTCCCGTCATCGCAGTCCACATCACGTACGCCATGTTCTGGCCTACCGTCTCAGCGGTGGTGAGCGGGGCCGCCGCCGCGACGACGGCGTCCAGACCCGCCACCACCTCACCTGTGCCGGCCGCGACGGTGCTTTCGACCACCACTTCGCCTGCGGTAGCGCCTGTCAGTGCCGCTCCTTCGCCGCCAAGGAGCCCTGCGGTCGCGGCAGCTTCGCCGCCCACCGTGGCGCCTGCCAACCCAGATTCGGCTGCTGCCATCGCCGGTGCGAATGCCCCCAACGAAACGAGGCTCAACACAATGCCGACTAGTGCCACCGTGGTCATCGCCGCACCGATACCCGCCTGTGCCCACACGGAGAGATTGCCGCTGGGATCCATCATGTTCAGCGGGTTGTTGCTCGCGAAGACGTAGGGACTCGCAAGCTGCCGCGCCGAATCGGGCGTGACGAACCGCAGCAATGCCGGGTCATAGAGGCGTGCGCCGAAGTCGTAGAAACCTAGCGTCGCATCCCACTGCTTGCCTTCGTAGCCGAAGAGCCACGCGGCGGCCCCGCTACCGGACTCGGCGAGCCGGCCGCCGAACGGCAGATAGTCGAAACTCGCCACCAGTCCACCGGCCTCGTCCGTCACAGCCCAAACTGTTTGCTGATGATCGGTGATCGGATACTTCAGCGCGCCGTCGTGCACGGCAGTCAGCCCATTTGCGCCCCAGACGCAGACCTGCGGTTTGCCGTCGTTCCAGATCAACAGCGGTGTGTGGCCCGCGCCCTGAAAGCAGATCTGCACCGTGTCGCCCTGCTGGCGCAACACGCGATGGTTGCTCAGCCCGCGCGCATAGCGCACCACCTCCGCGCCGTTCGTGACGGCAGCCACCATGCCGAGCGCCGCGTCGTATTCCATGCTCATGCCGCGCCACTGATCCGGCTTGCCGTCTTTGCGATAGTGGAACTTGACCTGGTCGCCGTTCGCGAGTGTTGCCGCCTCGAGACGGTCCGTGCCCGCGCTCAAGGTCGCCGCGAATAAGTCGCCATTCTGCGTGGCCTTCCAGATGTTGCCGTTGGCGTCGTACTCGGTGACCGCCTGATTGCCTGGGCCGCCATTCGCCACGACCGCCGAACTGAAGCGTTGCAGGCCGTCGTAGGCATAAGCGACTGAACGCGTGTCGCTTAGCGCCTTGAAATCGAACGCGGTGCTGCGGCTCGCGATCTGCAAGTCCGGCGTATAGGCAAAGTTCTGGCTGAACACCGCTTTCGATGCGACGCTCGCCTGATGCGTCACGATGCTGCCTGGCGAGTCATAGGCCCAGACGTCGGCCAAAGCGCCGCGCGTCGCGCTCTGCAACTGGCCGTCGGCCGTCCAGGTATAACTGGCAATCGAGGCGGGCGAGCCGGGCGTGCCGACGGACACGATTTGCCCCTGATCGTCATAGACGTAGACGATGCCCGGTAGCGGGCTGCCTTCAGGCAGATCGATCTGCGTGATGTCGTTCAGCGTGTTGTAGTGATAGGTCGCGCTGGTGGATAGCTGAGCCGCGCCCGACACCTCCAGTCGCGTCGTCACGACGCGGCCCAGAGCGTCGTAAGCCCATTGTTCTTCGACGGTGCAGCTTCCAAGATGACTCGCCGAGGCGGGCGCGGGGTTGTACGTCACCACCCGCGTCAACTTGCCGAGCGCGTGCGGATCGCTACCGTCGCCGTCGTAGCTGTAGATCCGCGCCACGGTCGCGCCGTCGCTCGCCGCCGGCCACGCCAGGTTGTCGACTTCGGCTGTGAGTTTCGCGGCATCCCAGGCGCCCGCCACTGCGCCCTCCTCGACGAGGCGTCCGAGCGCGTCGTAGCGGCTGAAGAGGAAGTATTGCTCGCCGTCGTCAAGCGGCATCTTGACGAAACGCAACTGACCTTTGCCGTCGAACAGATACGCGGTGCTGCCCGTGTCCGGATCGCTATAGGCGGTTGCCTGACCCAACGGATTCAGCAAGGTCGTGCGCACGAAGGCGTCCGGGTCGGCATGCGGTCCCTTCGCAAAAGCGTTCGGCAATTTCATCGTGCCGAGGATCCCCGCCGCGCCCGCGCTGGCGTTGTAGCTCGGGCTCACCGAGGTCTGACCCGCGTGGCCGCCGTCGGCTCCGAGTTGCACAACGGCCACGGCGCGATTGGCAACGTCGACGAACTGGCGTCCCTGATAACCACTTGGCGTGGTGGTCCGGGTCGCGAAGTACTTGCCTGCTTCGACGGGATCGTTTGCCTCGCTCGCCGTATAAGCGGTGCGGGTGGTTTTGCGATCGGCAGGCTGGATGGTGTTGACGTCGTGGATCGACAATTTCCGCCCGGGCTTACCGCTTTCCACCACCCGGTCGAGCGCCGTGCCGCCGTAGCGCTGTCCGTTGTACGGATAGTTCTCGTCGTTCGAACGCTTGACGGGGCCGTCATCCTGCCCGGCGTAATACGCCGCGACATCGCCTTGCATCGCGCAGCTGTTTTGCAGCGCGGCGAGGAAGGCCGGAACGTCGACGAAGCTCGAACGATATTGCAGCGGCGCGAACGCCGCGCCTTTGCCGAACTTGCCGGGCGCGACCCGCGTGTGCGCTATCTGCCGGTCGAGTGCGTCGTAGACGACCTCCATCACGCGGCTGTCGGCGCCATGCAGTTGATGCACCTGGCGCCGGCGGCCGGCACCGTCGGTATAGGACTGGCCAATGCGCGGATCGGCGCCCGTGATCAGATTGATGATCTGCAACGCGTTCGGTCCCGTGGCGAACGACAGCCCTTGCGCCGGCGTCGCCTTGCCTTCGTGACTGAACAGCAACTGCCCGTTGCCGAAGAACAGCACCGCGCCCGGCACCATGGCAAGCAGCCATTGCGTCGCCAGCCGCGGCGGGTTCGCCAGCGCAGCCTGCACCGTCGACCCGTTCGCCGCGCGCCACTGCCAGCCAGCGCCCGGCGTCCAGCCAATGGACTCGCCCGCGCCGAACTGGAAGGCGAGCGTACCGCTTCCCGGCGCGGCGGCCGGCACGATCTCGATGTAAAACGCGACGGCTGCGGTGGCCTCCCTTGCGCCCTGCCAGACGAGCGTGCTGGGCGCATTGCGGGATTTGCTCAGGATGCCGTCAGCCGTTGCCCACAGGCCCGGGTCGTCCGGCTGCCAGCGTGTGCGCCACTGCGCACCGTCGAGGAAGGTTTCCGCGCGACCGCCATGCGTCATGTGCAAGGTCAGTTCCGAATTGGGACTGGCATCGTTGAACGAGTCGCCAACCGAGACCTGACGCGACAGACAGCGCATGCTCAATTCCTGCACCTGGCCATCGCCGCCGACGGCGCCAAGCGGCCGGTTGTACCTGTCATAGAGCGTGAAATTGGCGTTGCCGTCGGCGTTCACGGTCGCGCGCAACAGGCGCGTGTCCGCGTGCCAGCTTTGAATCGTGACATCCGTGCCGAACGGCGCAAGCAGCACACTGTCCACCAGCACCTGGCCGCTACCGACGTTGCCAAGCCGCAGCCCGATGCTGCTCGTGCCGGCGGCCACCGCAAGCGCCGTGCTCACGTATTGCCATTGCCCTTGGGTGTCGCCGAAAGCGACGTGGCTTTTGTGCGGTCCGCAAGCGATTTCGATACCCGAGCCATCGGCGTCATAACCGCTGGGCGTCTGATAACGCATCGCCAGCAGATAGCGGCTTCGGCCAGCGGCAGGCGCTACCGTCGTCGCAGCGCTCGCGCCTTTCGACAGACTCAGACTGCGGGTGCCGAGCCATGCGTTGGCGGTGTCGAACGTCGTGTCGGTGAAGCTCCAACCTGTCGTGTCTTCGTACGGCTGAAAGCCGCTCCATGCACATTCGGCGAGTGTCGCGCCTTTGATCAACGCAACCGGCAAGCCGAGCGTCGTGCCGAACAGAGTCGAACACACCGTGCCTGTGCCGTCCGCCTTCTGCAAGACTGCGCCGTTCGCGGCGCGCTTCTGGTTGCGCGTCGTGCATGTCCAGTTTGCGGGCGTCTCGCCCGGCGCATAAGACGAAAACGGGAACGCTTCGGGGCCGCCGGTCCAGCTGAAGTCGGCTTCCTCGGCAGGTGTCAGCACGTCGTCGCCCCACAAGGTCGGCCAGCCGCTCAGCGCAGTCACGCTGGCAGACGTCGCGATACCGGCATTGGTCGACGTTTTTGCCACGATGCTGCTCACATCGTTCAACGCGCGGCTAACCGCATTGACCTCGCATGCATACACATTGCTTTGCACGTCTGTTTCGAGTTCACCCGCGCCGTTCATCGCCGTGCGCGTGACGCTCGCGGGCTGGCCCGTGTAGGTGAAGCGCAGCCGGTTCGGTGTATAGAGCGTCGTTTGCACCGACGCGACACCATCGCTGATCGACTGCTGCTCGGTCTGCACGACATACGCGCCATAGAGCTGGATCGGCGCGGCCTCCGGATCAGTCGGGTGGCCGGCGCGCTTCACATACGCGTGCCAGATATTCTCGACGCTCGTCAATGTCGCGCCCGCTGCATCGCGCGTCACCACGCTGTGCAGCAGACCATCCAGCATGTTGTAGTAGTCGTCGGACGCGTCGATCTGATTGCCGTTCAGGTAGTAACTCGACACCGACCCGTTGACTGGCGCCTCTTTGCTGCCGCCCGGATAGACTGTACTCTCGAAGTATTTGATGACTTCGCCGCTCGCGTCGCACGCGGCAGTCGCGGTGTTCTGCACGTAACGGGTGGTCGAGCTTTCCGAGAGGCCGTCGTCGATCGTGATGCTGGCGACCGGCCAATCCTTGATCGGCCCGAGCACTGCACTGCCCGCGTAGCGGTGCAGGAAGACCTGGGTGGCGCCATCCAGATTGCTGGCGTTCCTCGTATATGTGAAGAACGCCGACGACCCGCCAGGGTACGTGCCCTGCCCCGGCACGTCACGCTCCTGCGCAGTCCACATCTGCTCGCCCTCGATCATTTGCGCCGCGCCGGCCACCCCGCCGTTGCGCAGCACCAGCGCCGACGCCGCCGTTGCATGGCCGCTCGGATTCTGCGTGTCGTAGGCCGCGCAGGCGATAAACGCCGGACCCTCGTTGATCACCGACGCCGCATTCAACTGGTAACGGTTGCCGCCGCCAGCCGCCTCGTTGATCAGCGTCTGGATATCGCCGATGCTCTGCGTCACCGCGTGCGACCAGTTGGTCGCCACGCCGCGGAAAAAGAGCTTCGTGCCGACGCTCAAATAATCTGGATTACCGCCGCTTGCCCAGTTCGCGGTCTCCTGGTTGCTCGGCGGCACGCTCAGGCCGTCGATCGAGGCCGGCGCATCGGCCCAGCTCGCGCTGGCGGTGTTCGCGTCGTAGCCGAGCAGTCGCGCCTTGGGCGAACCATTGCCGACGTGAATCAGCGTGGCGTAATCCGGCCCATACGCATACCGCTGCTGGCCGACGATCACACCACTGTCCGGCTTGAGTTTGCTGTTCGCCAGCCACGCGCCGCCGTCGAAGCGGATCAGGTTGCCGGCCGCCGCGATCATCGTATTGCCGATGCTCGACGGCGCCCAACTGGTAGGGTGCCGGTTGTCGAACTTGTCGACGAAGGAGAACTTCGCCGGGCTCGCGATGCGGTACGCGCTGTTCCACTGCATCACGAAAACATCGTATTTCTGCTGCCCGCTCCCTTCCCCGCCCGAAGTCAGATGCGACACAGCCAGCAGCGAGACATCAGAGGTCAGCGCAATTGAAGTCGTATTGTTCAGCGAAAAGCCGAGTGAAGCCGTGCCGCCCTGCTCCCAGACGCCCGTCGGGCTCACATACGACAGGCTGACCTTCGATTGCATATCGAGCGTCGCGACATACTCGCGGCCAACCGCGAACCACACATAAGACTTCGTTTTCTGCGTGGTATGCGCCCAGTTCTGCGATGGCCAATTCCACGTGAAAACGTCGTAGCTTCCCTGCTGGGCCGACGTGCTCATCTGCGAGACGAGCACGAAATTACGGCCGGCATGCGTCAGCACGTGTCCGTTGGCAAGCGGCCATTTCCAGCTCGGGTCGTTGCAGCCGCCCTGGCCGCCGCCCGGCACATCCGCGGCCACCCACTGAGCGCGGCGCGCCGGATCCTTGCGGAACAGATGCAGGTTGGTGTCGGTGCTCGTGCGGTAGGTGATCGCGACGAAATCATCGGAGGCGAGCACCGAGACCGTCGACAGATCCGTGCCGCCCTTGCCGTCGACGAGCAGCGCCGTCGCCGGGTTCGGCTGCCAGGCGTTCCATTGACCATTCCAGGTGAGGATCTGCAAGGACAATTGTTCTGTCGCGCTGTTGTTCCACATCGCGACCGCGTAGTCGGGACCGAACCACACCCGCGCTATCGATTGCTCCGGCAATGGCTTGGGCGCCGACAACGTCAGCGCTCGCTCGCAAATCGGCAAATCGACGTGGTCGTACGCATAGCTCGCGCTGCCGCCTGTGGGATAGACGACGCGGCTCAATGCACCGAGATTGCCAGGTTTGCCGGTGTCGAGGTGGTACTCGTAACGGAAGCCAGGCAGGCTTTGTTCTGCCGGATTGAACAGCGCGAAGCCGGTGAGCAAGCGCTTGCAGGTATCGCCCGACGCACCCGCGACATTCGCCACCGCCTTTGCATTCGCGCTCGACGGGCTCGGGTCGTAGACGAACTTCAGCGTGAACAGCACCGAGCCATCGGCATGGGCCATGTCGATCGCGCTCAGAAACTGTGTCTCGTAGCAGTCCTGGAAACCGTTCGGCGTGGTGTCCGGTACCGCCTTGTGCGGATCGGCGTATTCGCGCGGGCTCTGCGGCGTCGCGTTGCTCCAGAGCTTCGGTTGATAGACGAACGTCGCGGTGCGCCCGAACACGTCGGTGACCTTGGTCGGATAACAGGCCTTCGTGTACGGCTTGCCGCCCGCGCCGACCTGCTGTTCGGCGCCGTGCGTCAACAATCCGCTGCTATCGCGGTCGAAGCCGTTGTAGCCGTACTCGACATATTCGCCGAAGCGGCTATACGCGCGCTGCAGATGCCAGGCCCGCGCGTATTGCTGCTGCTTGCGTGTCACGGCGCTGTTGCCGCGCCACAGCGCGAAACCATCGTCGTCGACCCACTGCACGCCCCATTCGATACTGTTGCCGGCGCTGACGTTGTATGTCTGGGCAGTTTGCTGGACCCCGCCGCCGAACGACATCGACTGACCCGTCTCGTTGGTGACGGCCCAGCGCTCGTAGCGCGGGTAGTACAGCACCTTCCAGAACTTGTAGCCGACCAGCTGGTACGACTCGCCGCCGTCGCGGGCAACGAGCGTCGTCTTATCCAACGCCAGGACGAATTGCTGCTGGTGCGTATCGTCGTCGATCCGCCACTGGCCCGCAGTCTCGACGACCTTCGCGGTCGCCGACAACGGCAGGCCGCGCTGCACGAACTGGCGGCGCACATCGGCCGGAACCGGGCCACCGTTGACCAGCAACTTCGCCAGCGCGCCCTCCATCGAGAACAGCAACGGGTTGTGCGGCTCCCGCACCAGTTTGCTCGACACGCCCGCCAGGTTGATCGAATAGCTCGCATCACCGGGCGTCGGCGCGGCGCTGGCGTCCAGCACGATCACCGACAAGGGCAGCCGCCAGCCCATCCCCAGCAGGCCCGTCGGACGATCGCGATTCCACGTCATCGCCTGCTGGTTGATGTTGCTTTCGTATTGGATCGACAGATCGATTTGAAGGCCGTCTTTGCCCGTGCGCCCCGGCATTGAAAACAGTGCCTGGGTGAGGTTGACGTCGCCACGAAACAGATTGACGCTGCTCTTGAGCACGCCAACCGTGCTTGCGTCCATCTGAAACGTACGAATGCTGGGGATCGAGGAATCAGACATGACGGCCGGCTCCGGAAAGATCGCGCAAGCGCGCCGCCGCCTACGGCTCGCGTGGGCGGTTTGGACGTGCGGGTGTAAGAAGGCACACCGTCCGCGTCACCTGGCATGGCGCGGACGAATCAACCGCTCAGGAAGACACCTTGCCCGCGCCCACAACGAAGCCGCTGACGTGGCTCACCGCGTTGTTCTGAGAGTGTCCGGAGTCGTCGATCAGCGTCACCCCACCCGAGACGTCGGCCACGGCGCCGCCCCCACCGGTCGCATTGAGAACCACGGTGAAGGTTTTCACGTGATGGTCCGAGTCGACGCCGTACTGCACCTGAAAGCTGTTCAGAAATGGCGTGTAGGTTGCATACGGCTGGGAGAAAGTGAGTTTCTTCGAGGATTGCTGCACCATGTCGACGCTGCGCACGAAGCTACCGAGCGACGGATCGCAGTTGGCCACGAGGCCGGCATCCACGGTGCCCGGAACGTTCGCGTTGCCCGAGTCGTCACGCATGTAGACCGTCCCTTTGACCGTCGCGGCGTTGCCGCTCACTTCCGTGCCCACGGAAGCGTTCGCTGCTTCCATGTGATGATCAGTGGCACCGTAGGAGAGGGAAAAGCCGGTTAGTGCGGCTTGCAGAACATTCGGGTCCGTGCCGGGAATCGCGATGGGCGAGCTTGTTCCGCCATTGCTGATACCGGCGACGTTGCCCAGTTTCAGGTTCGAATCGTCGACGCCGACCCACGCGAGCGCGACCACCGTGACGGATGACGCAGCGGGATCGAGGTTGTGCCCACCCGCGTCGATCATCATCGCGTTCGCCGTGATGGAGAGCGTCTTACCCGCGTGATTCGCGTTCAGCGACACCATGACGGTCTGCAGATGGTGATCCGTATTGCCATAGCTCAGTGAAAATGCCGACATGCCGATCATGCGTTGCGTGATCTGGTCGTCGAACTCGAACGTCGTCGTGGTACCCGGTTGGATTTTGGCACTCTTGACCTGCAACGGCATGATGTTGTCTCCGAAGTTGGAATGCGCGCAGCCCTCACCCTGGCAATTTACCGCCATGGCTTAATCAGATGATTTAAACAAAAAAATCAGATTGAAATTAATAAAAAATTAAACTCATCCTGTTTTTATAAATCAAATCCGCAATTCAGTTTTAATAAATATGTAAAAACATATTCATTATTTCATCAATGAAAAATGAATTGTCCTTTAAAGCGGAAGCGCGCTGAATGCGTCTTTTATGGCGAACGGAAATCACATGTGGCGGCCTGACCGCGCCGCTCACAGTGGCACATCACATTGTTTGGAAATTTTTTAAAAAGCCGGGAACGTGGATTGCGCCGATCGTTTTTGTAGGAATCAGTATGGTCTACGGAACAGCAAAATTCAATATTAAGATGAATACGAAAAGGAATGCGATTCAAACGAAATCGTTCTACTCAATAATCTGTCCAGCGCGTAATGAAAATCGCATCGTCAAATGAAACAGAGTGAATTTGTGTCGATTTCCAAATTACAGAGAGCGTGCAAAAGTCGGGGAGGTCGATTTCTCAGGAGTCCATGGCTCACGGCATGATTGCACGGTCTGTGCCGTCCTTTGACCAGAGCACGCTTGTTGACGCTGGCACGTGCATTCGCCGCAGCCCGAGTCGCCAATTAAGTCGCGCTACAGCCGACGCCACTTCCTTGTGCACATACGCGTACAGTTTTGGGGGACCGTCGGTGAACGTCGCCCGTCCGGCGACGATGTCCACGTGGCGGCCGGGGTCTCTCCCGGGGTCGCAATTGCGTAGCCAGGCCGAGTCGACGCTCACGGCCGCGACATGACTGCATTCGCGAAGCTGTTCGTCTGAAACAGGCGGAGGCAGGTGCGCGATGTCAAGCTCTCTATCAGCGTCGAGCTATTTCCCAAGGTCAAGCATCCGATCCCGGATGCCGCTCGACGAGATGCCCTTGTCCAGCGGTAGCACTTCCCTGAGCACTGTACCTTTGCCAGCAGCGACCGCCCTTCCGCGAGAATCAGACCCAATTCCGCAAGACTAAGGTCAGAGCGGTCAATGACGGTCAGAACTCCGTCGCCCTCCTCGACCGGATCACTCTCACCGTCGACCAACCTTGCTTCGACGATCAACCGCATGGCTTGGCTCCCAGCGTTGCGAGACTGATCAGCCTACGCCACATGAAACGGGGGCCGCTACCGCAAGCACAAGCACAAGCACAAGCACAAGCACAAGCACAAGCAGCCCTAATGGGAGTCTCCCCAACTTTTGCACACTCTCTCGATCTTGTCTTCGTCGAAGATACTCATCGGATAGTCTCCTTCTGCAGCGTTGCCATGCCTGCGGTTGAAGCTGCCGCAATGCGCAGCACGCTGAGCGTACTTGAATAGGCCCGTGCAAGTCGCTGCTCAGCACTGAGCGTGGGAAACGGCATCGCGACCGAGAGCGCGGTATCGGCGCTCAGAACTTGAAGCAGATCGGACAGAGGCAAAGCACCCTCGCCAGGCGGCAGGCGGCCGTTGCGCGCTTCAAAGATGATTGCTTCGTCACCGACGGGGGCGACACATGGCGCGTCGCACAGCTGCACCGCCTGAACCATGCCTTGTGGTAGTCCCTGCAACTCCTGCGGGGAGCCACCCGATCGGGACAGGTGCAACGCGTCGACCAGCAGAGCGAGATTGGAACTTGCGGCGCGCTCGATCGCCGCACGTCCCTGCGCCAGCGTGCCCACATGACGCCATCGCATGAACTCCAGATCGACACGCAAGCCAAAAAACGCGGCCAGCTCGCCGAGCTTTGCGAGGTTACCGGACAACCGGCCGGGATCCGGGTCATCGCCGGATACCGTCACGCAACGTGCCCCGAGAGCGGCTGCGGCCTCGAACATAGGCTCGTACGCCGTCACGTCGATATCCGGGGTGACGGGAATGAATTCGACATCGTAGAGTGTGATCTGCTCGTCTTCGAGCAAACGATTGAGCACCAGATGCACCGCGCTTCCCGCGCGGCAAGGATACGCGACGCCGTCTGGAGCCGCCGGATTGAGCCGCAACCCAACCGAGCTGAAACCAGCGCGTGCGGCCTGCCTGATGAACTCCTGCGGCGCGAGTTCGAGCGCAGTAAGGTGCGCCAAGCCTAGGTTCGGTTTCAATATGTCGCCCTTCCGCCGGTCAGGTCGAACGTAAAGCCGGTCGTGAAACTGCACTGCGGACCAGCAATCCAGGCGACCATCGAACCCACTTCTTCGATCTGCAACAGACGCCCCATTGGAATCTTGGCTTTACTCGCCGTTATATGTTCCGGCGACATTTCAGCAAACGGTTCCGTTTCGACCATGGCCGGTGCGATGCAGTTGATCAATACGTTGTCGTGCGCCAGTTCCTTCGCGGCCGCTTTGGTAAAAGCGATCACGCCAGCCTTGGCTGCCGAATAGCCCGAAATGAATTGCACACCTTCTTTCCCGGCAACCGACGCGACGTTCACAATACGGCCACTGCCCCGCGCGCGCATGTGCGGAATGGCGCTGCGGCAGCAGAAGAACACACTGTCCAGATCGATCGCGATCACTTTGTGCCACGCTTCTTCTGGATATTCCCAGCATGGCGCTACTGGTCCATTGATGCCTGCGTTGTTGACCAGGATGTCGACCTGGCCAAGCGTTTCGAGGGTCGCGGCGAATGCCGCTTCCACTGACTTAAGCGATGACACGTCGACGCGTTGCAGGTGAGCCGGTGTGAAGCCGGCGCGCGCCTTGTCCCAGGATTCGACGTTCAGATCCCATACCGCGACACGCGCCCCGCGCTTGCTGAGGGCGAGTGCAATACCCTGGCCGATGCCGCGTGCCGCGCCTGTGACGATGGCGACTTTCCCTTGCAGAGACTGGTCCATCTCTTCATGTCCTTAAACAATGACGTCTTTGAGTTCGATACGTCGAATGTCACCGACCACGAAGATGTACGACAGCGCACCCACCAGCGTGACGCCCGAGATGAACACCATCGCATACACGAACGAGCCGGTTGCGTTGACGATCAGACCGATCATGAACGGAGTAACGATGCCCGCGGCATTGGCGAACGGATTGAAGAGTCCCCCGCTCAGGCCGAGCAGTCCCTTGGGCGCGATATCGGACACAATCATCCAGGCCAGAGCGGACATCCCCTGCGCAAAATACGCGACGCAGAGAATCGCGATCACCGCAGCAGTGGAGTCGACATAGTTGCTAGCAGCGCAAGAATCCCGAAGCGTGAACGTGTTCGACGCACTGCGATTGCGTCCGACAGCGGCAGCGCTTGCGCGGGGGTTGAGCCGTACATACCTGTCTCCTGATGGGTTTGTCCCCCGGCGGCTACGCTTCATGCGTGCTCGCCGGGTGCCTCAGCCGGGTCAGCCGGCGCGCGGCTCACTGCCTCGTTCTATTCGATGCAGGATGCAGCCACATCGACAACGAGGTCCAATACCGTTTTTTGACGATCCGATACCGATGCGGTATCAGGGGTCGGGGGCGTTGGCCTCATCGCCCGGAGCGATGTCCGCTTACGTGCGCGCCTGCGCCACGTGGCAATGCAACGAGATCGATCAACCCGAGCGCCCCCAGCGCGGCGATCAAAACAAAAGCCAGATGAAATGCGCTCTGCGGGTTTTCTCCGGCGCTTGAGTGCAGTAGCCACTCGGAGGCGCGCAGAGCGATAGCACCGGCGGCGACGCCGAATGCCACCGTCAACTGGCCAGCCGAAAGCAGAAACGGCACCGCGCTGATCGACACACGATAGATGGACCCGCCACCCATTGCGGCAGCGAACGTGCGAACACGAAACGTGGCGAGACTGATCAGTGGTGCTGGTGTGCGCGTCAGATGGCGGATCGCAAGCAGTATGGTGACGACACCGTCACGACCAGCCGCGGTGGCAGCGTGTGTTCGGCCAGCATTGTGGAAAGGTGCGTGATGACGGCCCGGCCAACTGGCAGGCTATTACCGAACTCCAGCAGGAAGCCATGCATCTGGTTGCTTGTCTTCACCCGATCGCGCACGAGTGACTCACGTACCCGGTGCAAGGCCGACAGAGTTTGCTGGGATTCTGTATTGGGCGGCCGTTCGCGGGCCTCGGTTGAGGGTAAAGCGACCCATGAAAACCTCGCGATGTCGACCGTCGCCGACTCTTTCCATAGCATCAAAGGTCAAACAGTCATTCACGCAACGACATGCCTCTAACGAGTACGGGACACGAGGCGTATTCCAGCTTTATGTAATAGCCGCCCTTCGCCCCGCCAACTACCATCAGAAAATTAGCACCATAAACCGTTCGATTCAGATACCACGGCGTGGTGATTGCACTGCGGACCTCGATGTGGTCGCGGGCCGGATGAACGTCCTCCCGGGCAATTCACGGCATCCGATTCCGATCGCGAAGGGATCGGAAAGCCAGCGGCAATGATCGACGAGATCGCTACCCGGCGGTACCCAGTCGCGCTCGACATTCAGTCTCTCTTCCAATGGCAATGACCCGAAAGGACACACGATGACGTTACCCCGAATCAGCGGAACGAATCTTTCCGCGGGCGCGACCCGCTCCGGCCGATTGTTTTTCCTCGAATTGAGCGGTGGCCGCATTCACTCGATCAATCCCGACGGATCCGACCTCAAGACAATCGTCGCGGATTGCCGCCTCCCTGACGGCATCGTCGTGGACGTGGATGCCGGTCAAATCTATTGGACCAACATGGGTTCGATCGGCCTCCACGACGGCTCGATCGAGCGTGCCGACCTCGACGGGAAGAACCGCGTGGTTATCGTCCCGCAAGGCATCACGCATACACCCAAGCAGATTCATCTCGACAAGGCGGGCGGCAAACTCTATTGGTGCGACCGCGAGGGTATGCGCGTGATGCGCGCTAACCTCGACGGCTCTGAGGTCGAAACGCTGGTCGCAACTGGGCATGACGACAAGGACCGGCTCGACCAGACTCGTTGGTGCGTTGGAGTCACGATCGATCCGAAGCACGGCAAGCTCTACTGGACGCAGAAAGGCCCAGACAACGCCGGCCTGGGCCGCATCTTCCGCGCCAATATCGACATCCCGCAGGGCGAAGGCCCGACAAACCGCTCCGACATCGAAGTGCTGTTCGACCGGTTGCCGGAGCCCATCGACCTTGAGATCGACCTCGCGAAGCGTGTCCTCTACTGGACCGACCGCGGCGATCCTCCGCGCGGCAACACCGTCAATCGAACACCGATCGATGGAACGGCCACGTCTGAAATCCTCGTTACGCACCTGATGGAGGGAATCGGCATCGCACTCGACATTCCCGGTAATCGGATGTTCGTCACGGACCTGGGCGGCTCCGTCTATTCCGCCGATCTCGATGGCAAGAACCAGCGCAACTTCCTCTTCGCGCAAGGCAACCTCACCGGCATCGCCTATGCCGAAGTCTGACCCACGCATTGGAGACATGACATGACTGATACCACGCCCATTCGCCGCATCGCCGTCATCGGCACCGGCGTGATCGGTGCCAGCTGGACCGCACTGTTTCTCGCCAGGGGGTTGAAGGTCGTTGCGACGGACATCGCACCGAATGCCGAAGCCCAACTCAAGGAGTTCGTGGAGTCGGCCTGGCCGGCGCTCAAGAGATTGGGCCTTGCGCCCGGCGCGTCGCAAGCGAACCTGACGTTTACGCCCGTGCTCGCACAAGCGCTCGCGGATGTAGACCTCGTCCAGGAAAACGGCCCCGAACGGCTCGAATTCAAGCAGGATCTCTATCGGCAGCTCGATGAGCTGCTGCCCTCCCACGTGATCATCGCGTCGAGCACGTCGACCCTGCCGATGAGCCACATCCAGGTGGGCGCCGTGCTGCATCCCGAGCGCTGCGTCGTCGGCCATCCGTTCAATCCGCCGCACCTGATGCCGCTGGTCGAGATCGTCGGCGGGACCAAGACCTCAGAAGAGACGATCCGGCGCGCCACGGAGTTCTATACGTCGATCGGGAAACAGGCGGTGCGCCTCCACAAGGAATTGCAGGGCCACGTCGCCAACCGTCTGCAGTTCGCGGTGGCGCGCGAGGTCTACTACCTGGTGGCAGAGGGTGTGCTGAGCGCCGCCGACGTCGACACCGCCCTCTCATGGGGGCCGGGCCTGCGCTGGGGCGTGATGGGCAACATGATGCTCAATCACCTCGGCGGCGGTCCAGGCGGCATCGAGCACTTCTTCCACCAGTTCACCGGTCCGATGACGGCTGGGTGGAAAGATCTCGGCTCGCCCGAGCTGACGCCGGAAGTGCAGAAGAAGCTCATCGACGGCGTTCATGCCGAAGTCGGATCGCGCTCCATCGCGGAGCTGGAGGCAGAGCGCGACGAGCTGCTGCTCGGCCTCATCGAACTGCGCACCAAAGGAAAGGCGCGTTAAAGGTACGGATGCGGCCACTCCACGCGTGGCTGCGGCCCGCGTGGACTGATCGCGGGCAGTTGACACTCCCTTATCGAAAACAATTCCTCAAATGACAGACTCGACCAATCTTGCATTCGAAAGCGAACCGGATCGGCTTACCGGAATCATTCAATCGAAGCTCGCGAGTCCGGCTCAGAGCCCGGATATCGACTTGCACGGCGCGCTCAATGACGTACTGAAAGACGTTGGGTTATCGACGGCGGACAGTGGTGGCAAGATCACTTTCCACGGCCGGGATCCGATCATTCCCGCGCTCTTCCGGTTCGGCTCGTTGTCCGCGATCGCCCTGGCCGCCAAGGCCGTCGGCGTCGCTGCGCTGTGGCGACTGCGGAGCGGCGAGGAACAGGACATCGAAGTGGACGTTCGTAAAGCGTTGCGGCGCTTCGCCGGGTTCTTCGATCTGAAATGGGAGACGATCAATGGACGTCCTCCGGCCCTCAAAGTCGATACGAATCTGTTTCGCGAAACCCGCGATGGACGGCACGTCGTGCCTCTGAACATCTACCCGAAGCTGGCTGCCCGCGAGCTCAGCCTGCTCCGGTGCGACTCCAGCCCGGAAGCCGTGCGCAACGCCATTCTGCAATGGCGCGCGGACGACCTGGAGAATGCGGCGGCGGACGCCGGGATTGTCATCGCGAAGGTGCGCACGTTCGAGGAATTTCGCAAGGAACTTCAGTACACCGAGGTCCTCTCGAGAATGTCGCTGATCAACGTGGACAAGATCGGCGAAAGCGAGCCGATCCCTTTCAGGAAAGAGGGCTCCAGTCCGCTGGACGGCATTCGCGCACTTGGGATGGGTCACGTGATTGCCGGAGCGGCCATCGGGCGAGACCTCGCTTTGCACGGGGCCGATGTCCTCAACATCTGGCGACCGTACGACGACAGCGAGATCGAGGCGTTCGCGTGGGACACTCAGGTCGGGATGCGCTCGACGATCCTGGATTACTCGAAGGAGGATCGCGCGAAGTTCGATCTTCTGCTGAAGGATGCTGATGTCTTCTTCGCGAACAAGCGTCCGGGCTATCTGGAACGCCATGGTCTCGATGCCGAGGAGCTCTGCGGCAGGAAGCCTGGGTTGATCCATGCCAGTGTCCTGCTTCACGGCGCCAAGGGCCCCTGGAAGTATCGTCCGGGATTCGATGAAATCGGCGCGGCCGTCTCGGGGCTATTCGCCGTCGAAGGGACGCTCGCGCGTCCGAAATCGCCGCCGATCATCCCCATTGTCGACAACGTGGTGGGCTGGCTCGGCACGGTCGGCGTACTCGCAGCACTGCGCCGGCGTGCAATCGAGGGTGGCAGCTATCGAGTCACCGTTTCTCTGACTCGAACCGTGCTGTGGCTGTTCTCGCTCGGCATCTTCGACAGGGACTATGCCAACGCGACCGCCGGAGCTTCCGACGAGCATGCCTACGTCGCCCCCGATCTGTTCACGGCGGAGACTCCGCTGGGCACGTATCAGGGCATGACCGACCAGGTGGTCTTGTCGAAGACTCCCGGGTCCTTCAGGACGGTGCTCGTGCCACGGGGTTCGAGCAAGCCCGAATGGCTGGCGCGGTGAAGGTGCACGATCCGCACTTCTGCGAAATCAGATAGGGGCGCGACTGCGTTACCGTCGATGTTGTTCAGCTTCCTGCAAGCAAAGGATGCCATTCCGTCTCCGCCGTTTCCGATTGCAATTGAAACGGCGGAGGTCGCTGTGCACCCATTCCATGTTGTCCTCCGATCCATCGGCGATGCGGTAGCGCTTCTAGTTTTGCGCTGGACTAGCAAGAGGATCAAGCAAACCGGAACCACCATGCTGCTCAATGTAGACCCTTTCAATCAGCTTGGTAGGCACGTCAACGTGTCGACCAAGGCGCTGGGCAATGTCATCGAATCCGTTGGGCTGCCGCAATTCGCGCACGGCCTTGCGCTATTTCTGAACGATCTGATTCCGCTCGACTGCGTGCACGTCGAGCGCTCGCGTCCCGACACGGGCTCGCCGCTCGGTTACCGCTGCGAGTGGATCGGCAGCGGCGCCGTCGACGACAGGCAGGACATCGTCGACGACACGATGACGCTCTACTATGAGCGTTTCCAGGCATGCGACCCGCTTTTCGCCGGCATTCGCGGCACTACCGGGACCCATCTCGTCGTGCGGGACGTCAGTGCGCTGCCGGCTGGCGAGTTTCGCGAGCTGATCTTCGACAAGAGCGGGATCGCTCACGAGTGCGTGCTGACGAAAGGTGTCCGGCATGCGCAGTATTCTCTGGCGGTGGTGCGTCGCGATGACGAGCCGCAGTTCGCGCTCGCCGAACTGAACCATCTCCGGCACCTCGGCGACTTCCTGTTTCCGCTGCTGCAGTTGCACGCGTCGACGGCGGCGGTCAAACGGACGGCGAATACTGTCGGCGAGACCGATCCACTCGTGCTATTCGATGCACGAATCGCAAGCGATGGCGTCCGTCTGTCGAAGCGCGAGTATGGGAGTTGCAGGCACCTCATTGCCGGTTGCACCGTGCCGGAAACGGCGACGATTCTCGGCGTGCGGCAGACTTCCGCGGAGTCGTATGTGCAGCGAGCGTTTGCCAAGCTCGGCGTCAGAACGAAACGCGATCTGGCGCAATGGGCGTTCGGTCATCGGGTGCGCCCGGAAGACGCGGCATAAGCGCGGCGCGACTCTTGACCTGTGGATGCCTGATATGGATGGCTCCGGTGCAAATAGCCCGTACTGACGAACTGTTTTCTATAGATGGGATGTCTTATTGAGCCGACAGGACGGTATTCCAGACAACCGACGCAACGGTATCTAAGGGTCGTCCACTAAACAGCTCGTCCAGACTTTCCAGCTTACTTATCGTCGACCATCAGTTCGTTTAATTCCGACGACTCTAACCCATTCATTGTCTCCATTTGCACCAGAGTCCATTGCGCGGCGGGTGCGCCAAAGCCGCTTCCGTAAGCTAACTCACCCGCCCTTCCGCGACTAGGTTCTACTGTGCTGGGTCAACCAACACCTTCATTTTCCGCCCGGCTCGTAGCTCCTCGAAACCTTCTGCGAGCACGTTCTCCAGCGCCACGGTTTCCACCCAACCCGTGGTCCTGTAGTGTCCGCGCTCCATCAGGTCGATCACGCTCTTGTAGTCCTTGCCTGTGTAGCAGAGCGTCCCCTGTATGCGCCGTTCACGCATAACGGTCTCAAGCAATGGCGTCAGCATCGGCTTGTCGTAGATCGCAACACTCACAAGAGTCCGGTGCTCGCCCAACGACTTCAACGCGGACGCGATTGCTGCCGGAACGCCAGCGGCGTCGTACGCCGCATCGACTCCTTCACCGTTGGTCCTATCCGCGATAAAGGCCGGCACGTCAATGCTCGTCGGATCGATAGTGCGCGCTCCTAGCCCTTCTATTGCTTTGCGACGGGTCACCGATGGCTCTACCACGTCGATCTCGGTTACGCCCATGCCGCGCAAAGCAAACCACAGACCTATGCCAATTGGACCCGCGCCGAAAATAAGCGTTCGACTCTGGTCGGTCACGTCCCCGAGGGTGGCTGCGTGGTAGGCGACCGCCATTGGTTCGACTAGTGCGCCCATTTCGACAGGAACGCTCTCGGGAAGCTTGTGAACCATGTGGCTCGGCACGACCGCATATTCCGCCATGCCACCATCGGACGAGAGTCCCTGGAAGCCGACACAGTTGCACACGTTGTAAAAGCCGGATCTACATGGCCTGCACATGCCACAGCGAATAACCGGCTCGATCGCAACGTTATCCCCTTCCTTGATGCCGGTCACGTCGGGCGCCACTTCCACGACAGTTCCGGAGAACTCATGCCCGATCACGATGGGCAAGGTCCTGCCAGTCAGTGGATGGGGCTCGGTCTTTGGAATCAGGACTGGACCGTCGTAGTATTCGTGGATGTCGGTGCCGCAAATGCCGTTTCGACTGACCTTGATCTTGACTTCGCCTTTCGATGGCGATGGCTCTGGAACATCGTCAATTGTGATTTGGCGATTGCCATAATAGACAGCAGCTTTCATAGTGAACGACTCCTGTTAAATACAGAATTCACGTCACACGTCATAGTGCAACGCTCTTTGCCCGCGGACCAGTGGGCAGCTACTAAGGTGGTGACCATTCTTTCTTTCCTTCCTTTCGACTAGCCTGAAACACGGCCTGCTGAAGGGGGAATGTCAACCCGGATGGGGAAACGGATGCGTCGGAAAATGCGAAACATTGCAGACGGTCAGGGTCAATCAGCAGCAAGCAATCCAATGACTTCGTTCTCGGTCGATACGGTCATAAAGAAAGGTTGGAACCCGCTCGACTCTTTTATCAGAGCCGCTGAGACGGTCTTTGCGTTCAAGTAGATAAGCCATTCACCGATTTCTTTTTGGAAAGACCGTAGAATTCGAAATAGACGACATAAATCAGCATGACGTAGTTAAGTAGATCGACCCAGGTGAGCGGGTCACCACCGAAGCCGGGTACAATTTCCGCTTCATGAAGTACCGAGACGGCAAACCATCGCGTATAGACTTCAAAGGAAATCAAACCAAGGCCCCAGCAGATCGATGCGCGTATTGCCCGATTCGTCAACATGCCGAACCGGTTCGGCCAATTGCCCGCAACGTTGGCCCAGAAGATCAGCCAGAAAGCAATCCACACACCTAACTGCGCGGGCCAGATTGGGAGCGTTGCACCGAGTTTTTCAATAGCGCTGGAAGGAATGAGAACCCATCTGAGCAGCGTGAGGTGTCCTACATAGAGTGCTGTCCCCAGTAGAAAATTGCCGACCAGTGCTGCGAGCGCCGTGTGGCTTTTCCGTTTCAGCATACTCCACGGCCAGTTGTCGAAAATGAGGTAGGTCGTTAGCCACGCGACGATAACGGAATAGAACCAGCCTATCGCCACTGGCAGGCTAAGCAGGGTCGCATGAGGCGCAGAAGTAGTAGTCAAGTTGGGGTAGATAAGCAAAAAATAACCTAGTCCCGTGAGGCAACAACCGCTGGCAAGTTGCGCAACACTGCCTGCTACAGGTCTCACCCCGCTATCGGACCACGGCCATCCCGACATGCCCGTAGCCAGTATGCCGAATCCATAAAAGCCGATCAGCACGATAAGGCCGGCCGCACCATACCCGCCACCGCCGACTGAAGTAAATGTCGGATCCAATGCGCCATAGCCATAGACGAGTACGCCCGGCAAGAGGAATGCCAGCCCAACCGTAACAAGTGTGGCGATGCAGCCCCGCGCAGGTTGTTTGAACGCGGAAAACCCGGCCATACCGAAGTTGAAACCGATGAAAACGAGCACCAGGATGCCCCAGAACAGGTACATGCCGAACGGCTGCGGGGAGTACCTCCAGATGGCCAGTTTTTCGTCAACAAACAGACGCCATACGCCGAGGCTTATGGCGTGCACAACCAGAAACACAGCAACTGAGAACGCGAAAGGCTGCAGTACTAATCCCGTAGGCGTAGTGGAGAGTTCCTCTTGCGCAGCAATGTTAGAGCTAGTGGGTTCCATGATCGGCATATCCAATACGATTAAAGCCCGATCGAATAGCGCGCTCGACCCACGACGGTCAATCGCGCGCTTGAAAATCGGACAAAAGAAGAGCGCAGCCGCGTCGGTCAACGTGGCGTTTTGGAGTGAACGGGCGTCGACCGGCGACTGGCCGATCCGGCCAGATACGGGGGCGCCAGCACGCTATCGGTAAACCAGTCCTCCGTCGATCAGCGGCGCCTGTCCGGTCATATAATCGGAATCGGGTCCGGCCAGGTAGGAAACCAATCCAGCAACGTCGTCTGGCGTTTCGGCGCGACCTAGCGCTATCCCCTCCACATATTTTTTGTATGTTTCGCCGACCGGCACACCTGTTATTTCAGCCATGCGTTTGTCTATCTCAACCCACATGTCTGTTCCGACCACACCTGGACAATAGGCATTGACCGTGATCCCGTCACTCGCCAACTCCCTGGCCGCCGCTTGCGTCAACGCCCGAACCGCGAACTTCGTTGCGCAATAAACGCCAAGCAGTGCGAACGCATCATGACCCGCGATCGAAGCCGCATTGATGATTTTTCCTTTCTTTTTAAGCGCCCTGAATTTCTTCGCAGCAGCCTGAATGCCCCACAGAACACCCTCGACGTTAACCTTCAAAATCCGCTCTACCTCAGCCGGCGTGACATCGAGAAGCGCTTGCACTTGAGCGATCCCCGCGTTATTCACCATGATGTCAAGGCTGCCTAGTTCATTCGCCGCATGTTCGACTGCTGCATAGATTTCGTCCCGCTTCGACACATCAGCCACGTAGGTGGTCACCCGTCGGCCGAGATCGCGAATCTCGGCCGCAACCACCTGCAATTTCTCTACATTGATGTCAACCAACGCAAGATCGGCACCGTCCCTCGCGAGCCGCACCGCAATGCCGCGGCCGATACCCTGCCCGGCGCCCGTGACGAGCGCCACCTTCGTATGAATAGTCATCGGATTTGTCCTTCGTAGAAGTTTGAATCGGCAGCCCTATCTCCCAGCTTCAACAAGAATGTGCTGCCGAACCGTCGCTTTCGCCATGTGCAGAACTCACTGCAGTTCCGCCATGCGTATCGCCTCATGAGAGCATTTTTATGCCAGATCTCTATCGACACTTTGACTTGCGCTCAGCGCCGAATGTCCGCGTTGCGTTACGACAGGTGATGAACTTCCTGCAGCCCGAACACGGGAGTCGGAATGCCTTCCATGCGCGCCTTCAGTTGCAGCGACAGATACTGCGAGTAGTGGCGCGACTGATGCAGATTGCCGCCGTGGAACCACAGCGCTTGCTGTTGCGTCGGCTTCCACATGTTGCGCTGCTCGCCTTCCCACGGTCCCGGGTCTTTCGTCGTAGCGGAGCCGAGGCCCCACACTTTGCCCACCTTGTCGGCGACTTCGCGAGAGATCAGATCGGCGGCCCAGCCGTTCATCGATCCATAACCCGTCGCATAGACAACGAGGTCCGCCGGCAACTCAGTGCCGTCCGACAGCAGCACCGAATGCGCTTTCAGCTCCACCACGTCGACGCAACTTTTCAACTTGATCTTGCCATCGGCGACAAGGTCGGCCGCGCCGACGTCGATGTAATAGCCCGAGCCGCGCCGCAAATACTTCAGGAAGAGACCCGAGCCGTCGTCGCCGAAATCGAGCATGAAACCCGCTCGTTCGAGCCGCGCGTAAAACTCGGCGTCGAGTTCGCGGATCTTCTCGTAGACCGGAATCTGGAACTCGTGAAGGATCTTGTACGGCAACGACGCGAAGGTCATGTCGGCTTTCCATGTCGTCATGCCCGAGGCGACCGCGCGCTCCGAATAAAGATCGCCGAGCGCATGCTCCATCAGCGATTCCGACTTCACGATATGCGTCGACGAGCGCTGCACCATGGTAACGTCCACGCCCGCTTCCCATAGCGCGCCACAGATGTCATGCGACGAATTGTTCGCGCCGATCACGACCACTTTCTTGCCGCGATACGCGTCCGGTCCCGGATGTTGCGACGAATGGTGCTGCTCGCCCCCGAACACGTCGCGGCCTTTGAACGCGGGAATATTCGGTTTGCCCGACATGCCGGTCGCGAGCACGAGTTGTTTGGGACGCAGCGTCAGCGTCTCGCCGCCACGCTCGACTTCCACGACCCATTCTTTCGCGGTGTGGTCGTAGCGCGCCGATTTGCAGGTGGTGGCGCTCCAGTAGTTCAGTTCCATCACCTTCGTGTACATCTCGAGCCAGTCGCCCACTTTGTCCTTCGGCGTGAAAACCGGCCAGTTGTCGGGGAACGGCAGATAAGGCATGTGGTCGTACCAGACCGGATCGTGCAGGCACAAGGTCTTGTAGCGCTTGCGCCATGCGTCACCCGGCTTGTCGTTCTTGTCGATGATGATGGTTGGCACGTTCAGTTGACGGAGCCGCGCACCGAGCGCGATGCCGCCCTGTCCGCCACCGACGATCAAACAATACGGCTGCTTCGTCACACCCAGCGTTTCGCTCTCATGCTCGCGCTGTTCCTTCCAGCTCGTTCGGTCGACGCGCGCGCCGTGCTCCGCGCCCATCGGCCGTTTGAAATTCTTCGGCTCTTCGTGGCCCTTCAGTTCGCTCATCACCGTGAGCAGCGTCCAGATCCGGCCGTTCTTCAGGCGGATGAAACCATTGCCGCGCGCAACGCCGGTTTCGAACGTGATCCACGCCTGCGCGAGCCCATCCGCTTCGGTTTCTGGCTCACCGGTCGCGACGCGGAAATTCGATGGGTCGGCGGTATCCAGTTGCGCCTCCAGCATCGCGGCGATCTGTTCACGGCCTTCCATGGTCTTGATGTTCCAGGTGAAACTCACGAGGTCGCGCCAGTAGCAGTCCGGCTGGAACAGTTCGACTACGGCGGGAATGTCCCGGTTCGCGAGCGCGGTGTTCAGGCGCTCGAGCACGCCTGCTACGACGGGGATGGATTTGGCTTCGGCCATGGTTACTCCTCCATTAGAACGGATGGTCAATACATTGCTAAAGGCGGGTTTCTCGCCCATTCTGGAACTGGAACCACAAAAGCCGCGTGAATCAGCGTCGGTGTGGAGGCACGATCTTGTGCTTTGCGATGCGCCGGTAGAGCGTCGCCCGCGACATGCCAAGCAGCTTCGCCGCTTCGATCGGGCGCCATTTGGCCGTCGTTAGCGCGTTGACGATACGTCGCCGTTCGGTCATATCGGCTTCGCATACAGGTGCTTGGGGTGCGCTAGCGGCGCCGGCCGGTACGCTATGCCGGCGCGGCGTGTGGAGCACCGGCGGCCGCACCCGTGCGAAAAGAGGCTCGCCACTGTGCGCGAGCCGCAGCGATATAAAGTCGTGCCCCATGCGGGCATCGAGAAGCCGTAAGGCGCGAATGTTGAAGAGTTCCGACACCTCGCACGGCAAGCGCTCGAGTCCAGGCACGCACTCCCTCGCCCGGCGGTTCGCGGCAACAGCCCGGCCGCGCTCGTCGAAGGCAATCAGGATCTCGGGCTGCGTTTCCACGTAGTGGCGGTTGCGGTGTGCCAGCATCACCCAGCGGTGCGTCGTGGCATGGAGAAAATAGCTGTTTTCGATCAGCACCGCGCTTTGTCGCACGATATGGTTGACGAGGCGCTGGCTCTCGCGTTCGTCCGGCGACCGTACCGCCGATGCATCCAGCACGCCAATCAGCTCGCCGGCGAGGCCGAAGATCGGCGAGGCGCTGCACGTCAGCGTAGTGAACGCGGCGCGAAAATGGTCGAACTTGTGCACCGTGATCGGTTCGCGGTCGAGCAGCACGGTCGCGACGCCGCAGGTGCCTTCCTCGCGCTCGGACCAACATGAACCCGAGTACAGTCCCGCCCGCTTGAACGCGTGGCGCCGGTCAGGGTCGACGCGATAGTCGATCGTCACGCCAGCCGCGTCGGTAAGCATCACGCAGTAGTCAGCTTCGCGCACCATCTCGTGCAACTGCGACAGGCACTGCCCTGATGCGCGCAACACCGGTTCCTCGCGTTGACGCACATCGCGAAGCTCCGACGTCGTGAGGATACGGGGCCCGACCGTGGCACCCGGATCGAGGTGATATTGTTCGAGCGACCGTCGGTACGATGACACGAGTCGGGGTGACGCACCGTCGCCCGGGCGGGGCGTACGCGCCTCGATCGCATTGCGCACGCGTTCGATATGTCGGGTCTGCGGAACATAGGGCATGGCGAGTCTCCGGCGGTCCGATGGCGTCGCGCACAACACGCACTGCGCGGCACACCGATACTTCGTTGGTTAAAGCGTTGTACCACGCGCGTTCGCCGAGATCACACCGCAATGCACCATCGACATCATTGAGACTTCCGTCTCAGTTGACAGGACCGTCTCGACCACACGACGACGCTCCGCCTCGGGCCTGCCGCGACTGGCGCCGGATGGCGCGCATGCCGAGCGTCGGGAGGGGTATAGCGCGACGCTACAATTCAGCGGTGACATAAAAAGAGGCCACCGTTGTCGGCAAATCAACGAAAAGAGGCCATAAAAAAGGCCTATTCGCGACGCAAACGCACGCACATGACCGATAGAATTTCGTCCTATAGCACGTTACGCAACGTCACGCGCCCGATACCTGTCGGATCGCTTTCTCACATCGGATTTCCGGTTAATTCAGCATGACACGGCTTGCACGGCACTACGTCCCAGAACAACCGCAGCACGTTATCTTGCAGGGGTTCACAGGGCCCGCCTTCCTGGACGAAGGAGACTGCCTGTACTTTCTCGCCTGCCTGGCAGACGCAGCGCGCGTCGCCGATCTGGCAGTCCACGCGTGGGTACTCATGCCTGACGCGGTACAGTTCCTCGTCACGCCCTCATACGAGTCGAGCGTGGCCATGGCGATGCAGGCGGTCGGCCGTCGTTACGTCGAGACCTTCAACCGCCGCCACGGACGCCGCGGTACGGTGTGGAGTGGCGGGTACTCGGCAACAGTGATTGAGCCCGACCCGTATTTCCTGCTCGCGAGCCAGGTCATCGATCATGCGCCGGTGCGCAACCGCCTTGTGGCAGAGCCGGGAAACTACCAGTGGTCTAGCTACACGCATCACATCGGGCTGCGTGTCGATAGCTTCATCAAGGATCATCCACTCTACCGGGCGCTCGGCAATACACCGTCCGAGCGTCAGCAGGCTTACCGCGATTTGGGCGCACAGCCCCTTGACGAACGCGATGTCAATAACCTGATGCAGTCGACGCTCAAGGGCTGGGTGCTCGGCAGCGCCGCGTATTGCGAGTGGGCGGCGCAGACAGCCAACCGGCGTTTGATGCCCCTGCTGCTGCGCGACCGGCTGCCCAAGGTCGGCCCGACACGCGCTCTCGCACACAGGGGCTAGTCAAGAGAAAAACATGCAAAGAAACCTTGCTTGTTTGAGAGTTGCTACGTCAGGTCAGAGCGTTTCAGTCCGCTCGACCGATGTCGCGAAATCACCCTTCCCATGGTTCTGGCGCAAATAGCCCGTACTGACGAACTGTTTTCTATAGATGGGATGTCTTATTGAGCCGACAGGACGGTATTCCAGACAACTGACGCAACGGTATCTTTGAGGCGCAACCCGCCAAGGCGGAATTGCTCTTTGCGAATGCGATGCATCGGCTCAGGTCGCGGCGTTCCTGAAGCGTTTGAAGCCAGGCATGACGTTTGTCCGGGATTTGACGTAGCGATGGTACTGTTCGATCAGGTTGTTCAGGTACTTCGAGGATCGAACCTTCGTATCCTCGGGCAGCAAGCCGTCGGTCTTCATTTCTCGCACAGCGCGATGCGAGGCCGCCACATCACCCTTCCCGATGCATTGAGCCTGTGGATATACGGCACCGTGACCGTTCATCGCAGCAGACAGGGCATTTCTCCCCTTGCAGCGCGCAAAATATCTTCCATTTCACAGCGTCATAACTAAGCCGTAGTTGATTCGAGGATACCCCCAACCGATCCGACCGTTCTTTTCCTGGGTTTGACGGAAACGGAAGAGAGGTATCTGCAACCTTTACGTACGAGCACGGCCTCAAATCTTCGGCTTTCCGCCAGTTCACGCAGTTTCCCGACCACCGTAGCCAGTCGAAGCCGTTTTCCGATTTCGCGCCCATCCCATCCGTGCGTGCTGATCGCAATCCGATACCAAACGGCACAAGACCGTGCAATCTTTCGCTCACTCCAATTCCGTATGCTCACTGTGCAGCGACTCGCTATCGCTGGCATACCAGCGCGAGACCGGACGTGAGCGTCGTCGTACATACCGTACGCGGGAACGTGAGTCGGGTCGCTGTGCCTTTAGATCGCTGCTCTCTTTTAACGTTGGAGAAATCGTATGGCCGATTACAAAACCACCACTCTCGTCGCCGGTGCATTCGTCGCCGCCCTTGCCGCAATGACGGCCACGCCTGCAAGTGCACAGGAGTTCACCGCGGCACAGAAGAAGATTCAGGCCGAGCACACGGCTCTCGTGAAGTCGGGCAAGGTCGAGCCCTGTTTCGGCACCGCTATGAAAGGGCAAAACGACTGCTATGCCGGCGCCGGCACGACCTGTGCGGGAACGAGCACGGCCGACTACCAGGGTAACGCATTCAAGCTGGTGCCCAAGGGAACCTGCACCGGCATCTCCACACCGAGCGGCCCCGGAAGCCTGTCTCCGAAGGCCTAAGATCGATCAGCGGCCGGGCACCGTCAAGTCCGGCCATGCAGTTCCAATCGCAACCACGGGCGACCATGTCAGAGCTACTGTCACAGCATGCCCAACGGAGCCTGCCTCAGCGAGCCGGCGTCGGGCTCAAAGCCGAGCACTATCGTACGATCCTTGAATCGCGACCGGACATCGGCTTCTTCGAGGTTCATGCTGAAAACTACATGGGTGCGGGCGGGCCGCCGCACCGCTTTTTGTCGGCTATACGCGGGCTCTATCCTCTATCCATTCATGGTGTCGGCCTGTCGATTGGAGCGGACCGCCCCCTCGATCGCGACCACCTCCAACGCCTGAAAGCACTCGTCGGTCGCTATGCGCCAGGGCAGGTTTCTGAGCACCTTGCCTGGTCCAGTCACGACTGCGGTTTTCTCAACGACCTGCTGCCGGTTCCGTACACCGCACAGAGTCTCGCATGCGTCGTCGATCATATCGACCAGATGCAGGAAGTCCTCGGACGGCAGATCTTGCTGGAAAACCCGTCGACCTACCTGGCCTTCGAGGAAAGCACCTACGCGGAAACCGACTTCATTGCTGCCGTGGCGCGGCGCACGGGCTGTGGTCTTTTACTCGACGTCAACAACGTGTACGTCGCGTCGGTCAATCGGCAGATCAATCCATTTTCCTATATCGACGCGTATCCACTTGCGGCCGTGCAGCAGATTCATCTCGCCGGACACGCAGAGGAAGCAGACGAAAAAAGTCGCCTGCTTCTCATCGATACTCACGACCGTCAAGTCGCGAACGTCGTATGGGACCTCTTTGCACGGGCGATCGAACAGACTGGTCCAATTCCCGCATTGATCGAGTGGGACTCGAACCTACCCGACTGGCCGACGCTCAAAGCAGAAGCTGAACGGGCTGACACTATTATTCAGGCAGCCACGCAAGCGGCTAGTGTCGGGCATGTAGCCAGCCGGCCGCAGTTCACCGCCGCACAGCACCAACTGACAGAGGCACACACACAATGATCAAGCGGCAAGTTCTTGTCTATTACGCGTGGAGTCGCCCTGATGAGAACGGCGCCCCGCTCCACGTGATCGAAGATCGATTTCCGGCGCTCTTTGAAAGCCGCAGGATGGGTTTCCCGAGATTCCATGAACTCTCAAACCCGCGTGAGTTCGATCAAAGCATTGCTGGTTTCCTCGACCACATCATGAAGCGCAACTTCACCGCCTTCGTCGATCTGGCGGCAGCGCTGACTGGCCAGAGCGTCACAGAGATCGAGCGTGTCACGGACGACGGGACGCTCATGCCGCTGGATGCTCGACTTCTGAACGAAGTCGACACGCTGATCGTCATCAGTTTCGACTCGCTCAGGACGGCGCAAACAGCGGGAAGCGCGGAAATCGAAGCGCTACGCGCGTTCCTCGCACATTCCGACCATCTCGCCTTCATCTGCCCGCACCATGATATCGGCGATGTAACCGATCTCCCGGAAAACGAGCAGTTGCAACGTCAGATTGTAGAATTCGAACATCACGGCGACAAGACGATTCCGCCTCGTCAACGGTTCGGAGGCTTCGCACGTTCGCTCCTCGCGGGCCTCGGCGTGCCGGTGGAAAACCGCTTCGGACTCAGGCCGGGCGCTGAAGCAAACGGATCTCCAACACCGATCGAAGCCGACATCTCGCTCGATCGGTTAGGCCTGCTGCAGAAAGTCAGCACGTTCAATCTGCATCCGCATCTGCCGCAACTCGAGCGGTTCGGCGAAGCGGTCGACAAACTCGACGTTCTTGCCCGTCAACGAATCGAACCCACTGCCCCGCTGCATCCCTTCGCACTTGCCCACGCAACATTCGATGCTCTCCTGCAGTCTCGACTGGACACGTTTGCCGGCACCTTGCTCGTTAGCGACGCCACGCTCTGGAGTTCGACTGCCGGCGGCGTCGAAAGTCTTCGCGAGCTGTGGACGAATGTCGTTCAACGCCCGCCCCGAACGTGAGAGCGCAATGGCACGCGAAGCATCATCTCAAGTATCCGCCGGACAGTTGAGTAGCAGAACCGGCCGCACCGACCCGAATCCGGATTGCCTGTGCGAACGCCAGAGGCGCTTCGCTACGGCGCTGCTGGATCCCGGTAAGCGCGTCCCTCCAGGCCTCGTCGGCCCCGATCGGCGGCCCAGTGAAAGACGCTTCAACGTATATCGGAATAATGTCGTGGCTGGCCTCGTCGACGCATTGAAAGCGGCCTTTCCTGCTGTGCGTCGCATCGTAGGCGCTGAGTTCTTCGCGGCGATGGCCCGCGTCTACGTCGCGCTCGAGCCGCCACGGTCTCCGGTCATGCTTGAGTACGGCGCAACGTTCCCGGGTTTCGTCGAAACCTTCGAGCCCGCGAATAGCGTGCCGTATCTGGCCGATGTCGCCCGACTTGAGCGCGCGTGGGCCGAGGCGTATCACGCCGTCGAGGCGCCGCCGGCCGATCCCGCTCAGCTTGCCGCGATTGATTCCCGGAGCCTTCCTCAGATCGTGTTGACGCTGCACCCTTCCACCCGCGTGGTACGGTCGCCTTATCCCGCCGTCCAGATATGGCGGATGAACATTGACGACGGCGTGCCCAGTGCGCTCGACATCTTTAGCGGCGGCGAAAATGCTCTTGTGATACGCCCTTTTGCGGAGGTCGAGGTTCGCCGAATACCTGCTGGCGCGGCGACTTTTATCCTGAGCCTCGCGGCCAAAGCGTCGATGGCCGATGCGGCCACGCTCGCATTCGACGAAGATTTAAATTTCGACCTGGCCGGCACGCTTCGAGATCTATTCGCGGTCAGTGCGATTGTCGGATGGAACATGCGAGACGATTCCCAGTGCAGCCAGATTGCGAGGTCTGCATGAGTCAGGTTAGCGCGCGCACGAAAGGCCGTCTGGAACTGCGGATTCGCCACGCTTTGGCGCTAATCCAGTCGCTCGGCTGGTTGCTCGCTCCGCCAATGCTGCGGATTGCTCTTGCACTTCCCTTCTTCCGCTCTGGTCTTACTCGATGGGACGGCTTTCTGTCCATTTCACCGGCAACGCTGTTTCTGTTCGAGAATCAATTCAAAGTCCACGTCTTCGGCGGCGCCTACAATTTTCCGGCGCCTGACATTGTCGCTTTCATCGTAGCCGTAGCGGAAATCACGCTCCCTGTTTTTCTCGTGCTGGGACTTGCGACCCGGTTCGCGGCTCTCGCTCTGCTGCTCATGACCGCGGTGATCCAATTGGTGTTTCCCGACGGCTGGGCAAATTTCCACCTCTATTGGGCTTCGCTTGCCGTTGCGATCATGGCGCTGGGTGCGGGACCTCTGTCGCTCGATCGCTTGATAAGCCACCGGCTAGTGTTCCGTTCCGCTGATTCGCGAACAAAGTCTGTGTAGTTTTTCGAGGATGGAATCAGCGGAAGCAGTCCACATGAATGGCTTGCAGTTTTCGTTGTAGTGGGAAACGAACTGATCGATACGCTTGATCAGTTGTTTGACCGAGCCAAACGAGCCCCTGCGGATGGCCTTGTCGGTGATCAGCGCAAAGAAGCGTTCGACCTGGTTAAGCCACGAACTGTAGGTAGGAATGAAATGCATGTGCCAGCGGGGCTTTGCTGCGAGCCACGCCTTGACTTTGGGATGCTTGTGACTGCCATAGTTGTCCACGATGCAGTGCACGTCGAGTTCAGCCGGTACGGCCTTGTCGATTTCGCGCAGAAACGACAGGAACTCCTGATGCCGATGACGCGGCTTGCAGGTCGCGAGCACTGCGCCGTTGAGTACGTTCAGGGCGGCGAACAGCGTGGTGGTGCCATGACGAACGTAGTCGTGGGTAACGCCTTCGACGTAGCCGAAACCCATCGGCAGCATGGGTTGCGTGCGTTCGAGCGCCTGACACTGGCTCTTCTCGTCCACGCACAGGACCAATGCATTCTCGGGCGGGCTCAGGTACAGGCCAACCACGTCGCGCAGTTTCTCGATGAAGAATTGATCGGTCGAGAGCTTGAAGCTTTCGCTGCGATGCGGTTGCAGGCCCAGCAGCTTGAAGTACCGGTGCACACTCGTGGGCGAGATAGCCGTTTCGGCGGCGATCGTGCGCACGCTCCAGTGCGTGGAGCCATCCGCTGGCTTGGTGTGCAGGGTCTTGTGAATCAGCTGCGCCAGCCGCTCATCGTCAATCGTGCGCGGCTTGCCGGGACGTACTTCGTCATACAGCCCGTTGATGCGATGCTCCAGGAACCGGAGACGCCACTTGCCCACCGTGGCACGCGTGAGCTGAAGACGCTGGGCAATGGCGCTGTTGGGTTCCCCGACAGCAGCAGCCAGCACGATGCGCGCACGCGTCACCAGCGCCGCCGAAATCGAGCGCGAACGCGCTATCGAAGTCAGTTGCGAGTGCTCATCTTCACTCAACACCAGTTCGGCCTTCGGTCGTCCCATGGGCATGCTGGCATCTCCCGTTCCGTTGATACCAGCATGCTACGTGAACATAGATTAGTTAACAACAGAACGGCACACTAGATCGGCGAGAAATATGAAGACAACGCCGATTCCAGATCGTTGTTCGTATTCGGTATTTTCGCAAAGAGAAGCAATGGACAATCCCGAAAGCCATCCAGAAGCAAACTGCCTTGCGGCGACAGTCAGTCCCGCGGTCCTTTTATCGCACGTCGCCGACCATGCTCCCGCGCGAAGGCGGCCGGTGTGCAACCCACGTGCCGGTGAAAACGACGGGTAAAGTGACTCTGATCCGCAAAGCCCGTCATGAGCGCGACTTCCGAAAGTGGAATCGCCGTTTCCATGATCAGCGATTGAGCACGACGAATCCGGCATTGCTCGACAAAGCCGATCGCTGTCATACCGGTGCTTCGCTTGAACAGACGGGTAAAGTGGAAACGGCTCACGTTCACGATAGCGGCAAGCTCGACGAGTCCTATCGGTCTATCCAGATTGTCTTCGATGTATGCGGTAACACGAGCTACCTCGAGGCGGCTTAGCGCCGGCAGTACGCGTGGCACGACGGGCTCGAACAGGTTGTAGCTCCTCAGCAGATGCGCTGCGAGCGCGAACGACACCTGATCGACAACGAGAGTCTGCGCGGGGTGAGGCGCGCGATCGAGCTCCCCGATGAGAATCTGCGCTACGTGCTCGATGACGGAATCTCGCGTCTCGAACACATTGCGGATCTCGATCTGCGACGTGCTGTGGCGCCCTATTTCCTCGCCCGCGGTGGCAATCAGCGTTGTTGGAATGCGCAACCTCGCCGTCGCCGATGCACACCCTTCCCAGAGCGAGTCATACCCTGCCGGCATGAGCATTGAAACGCCTGCTGAGATAAGGCTTTCGTGGACAGTCCCTTCTCGCCCCTGTACAAGTCGCGCGCTCCCGGAGGGGCAATAGCAGATAAGGTGATGATCGAGAGCAGGATACCGCTCCGATATATTGGGGAGAGCAGCATACATGTCAACGGTGACCCCTGGCCAGTCGCGCTCACGCGTTGTCGCAGTGGGACGATGCGATAAGACATGCACGATCTCATCGATAGTGACAGGCTTATCCGCGGATTGATGAATCGTCGACATGTCGCAGTGCCAGATCAGCTTGCTGCCGGAAAGCTCGAATCAGCGCCAGGCGCCGCTGTATCGATTGCGATAGAAAATGGAACCGCCAACCCGACTCCGCCAACAACGTTCCGCTCATGCGGTGTGCTGGCTTTGCGATCGAAGTGGCAGCCCAGTGCGCAGATCCTAACACGAAAATATTTCTGATTTCTGGCGCAGCGAGGTGTCTGGCTCAACGATAAAGCTAGACACTTTCCGTGCAACAGAAAGGCTGCCGCTTTGCTCGTCAAGCATCAACCAAAGTGAGCACGAGTGTTCAATCCGGCTCGCCCTTGTCCTGATAGTCTCGACCCATCTCTCCATGTCGTGGCCAGATACGAATGGCCGCGAGGGCGAATGCCAATCCCGCTCACTTCCTCGTTAGTAGTAGTCCAGGGCACAAGGCTGATGAACCATTACGACGTCATCGTCATCGGGTGCGGCGCGAGCGGTTACAACACCGCCATCCGGGCAGCCCAGCTCGGCTTTGCCGTTGTCTGTGTCGAACGAGCGTCGAATGTCGGCGGGGCTGGTATTCGAACTGGCTGCATTCCGTCCCGCCTGTTGCTCTGCACGTCTGAACTATATGACCTTGCCAGCAGGGGGAAGAACGCCGCACTAGGAATCGACGGCGTCCCGACGCTCAACCTCGCGCGGATGATGGCTTATAAAACAGCGACCGTTGAAAAGCTGTCGAAAAGTGTTCACGGGCTGCTGCGCAAGCAGGGCGTAACGCTCATCTATGGAGACGCGATACTTGCCGGCTCGGGACAAGTTATCGTCAGGAAAGCGGGCGGCGCGCAGCAAACCCTGTCCGGAACTACGGTCGTCATTGCCGCGGGCTCAGAACCAATTCCGCTCCCGTTTGCCGCTTTCGATCACAAGCGGATTCTCGACTCGGCTGATGCGTTGTCACTCGATCGCGTACCGCGGCATCTGGCGATCATAGGCGCAGGTTCTATAGGCGTCGAGATCGGCTCGATCTGGCGCCGCCTCGGTTCGCGCATCACCCTCATCGAGCGGCGCGATCGCATATGCCACTGGCTCGATCGCGTTGTGACGGCCACCCTGGAGCGCTCGCTAAAGCGACGAGGTATTGAGATCAGGTTGTCGAGCGACGTTATTGGTCTCGACAAACACTCCGACAGCGTTATCGTTCGACTCCGCAGCGCGCAATCCGCCGAGAGCACCACCGTCGACGCTGAAATGGTCCTCGTCGCTATCGGCCGCCGGCCATCCACGGTCGGACTGAATTTCGCGAGCGTCGGCATTCAGCCAGGCCCGGAAGGCGCATTGCCTCAGCAGGGGCTAGTGACGAATGGCACGGGAATATGGGTGGTTGGCGATGCGGCAAGCGGCCCGCAGTTGATGTCAAAAGCCGAAGAAGAGGCAATAGCCTGTGCCGAACGGATCGCCGGTCTTCCTGGATTCGTCAACTACTCGTCGATTCCCTACGTCCTGTACACGAGCCCAGAAGTCGCCATGATCGGGAAAACCGAAGACGAACTTCAGGAGGCCAGAGCAGCTTATAGAGTCGGCTATTATCCGCTCGCCGCCAGTGCCCGTGCCGCCATCTGCAACACTTCCGAAGGGTTTGTGAAACTGCTGGTCGATTCTCGTACGAATCTCATCGCCGGAGCGCATCTCATAGGGCCGGGGGCAGGCGATCTGATTTCACAAGTGGCCATTGCGATGGAGGCCTCCATGATTTGCGAGGACTTTGCGCGAATCTGTCACCCCTATCCGGTCTGGTCGGAGGCACTGCGTCAGGCGGCAATGGCCGCAGGTGGATGGATGATGCACGCATAGCGCAGGATTCGCCGTACGTCCCTGCTTGCGCGCATCTGCATAACGATAGTGCTCGATATTATTTGTGTCATGGCGAGAGACTCTCTAGCATCTCTCGATCTTCATTTTGATCACATCGGAACACATGAAAACAACCGCGACGTTCAAAGGCGCATTGCTGTCCCTTCTTCTGACTTGCGGCATCGTGAGCGCACAGTCGGCGCTGGCAGCCGATCAAACGGTGCGTGTCGGCATCATGTCCGGCGAGGACGAGGATGTATGGCGCGCAGTCGCGGTCAACGCGGCCAAACATGGCCTCACCATCAAGGTCACGACGTTCTCCGACTACACGCAGCCGAACGAAGCGCTCGCGCAACACGACCTCGACGCCAATTCGTTCCAGCACAAACCTTATCTCGACGCGCAGATCGCGGCGCGCCACTATGAGATCGTTCCGGTCGGCTACACCTACGTGCAACCGATCGGCCTTTACTCGCGCAAGGTGAAATCAGTCGCCGCGCTCCCGCAGAACGCGACGATCGGCGTGCCGAACGATCCGAGCAACGAAGGCCGCGCGCTGCTGCTTCTGCAAGCGAATGGGCTCTTCAAGCTGCGTCCTGACGTTGGCCTGTTGCCGACCGCTCGCGATATCGCAGACAATCCGAAGCACGTTCAGATCAAGGAGCTCGACGCGGGCATCGTCGGTCGCGCGATCGGCGATCTGGACGCGGCCGTGGTCAATACCGACTGGGCGATCAAGGCCGGCATCAAGATCCCGCAGGAGCGTATCGCGCAGGAGAAGGTGCCGGGCAATCCGTATCGCAACTTCATCGCGGTCAACGCGAAAGATGGGAAGGCGCCTTGGGTCAAGGCGCTGGTGGACAGCTATCAGCAGACTAACGTCGCGACCACGATTCTGACCGTCTATCACGGTGCGACGCTGCCGGCATGGGAAGGTGCGCCGCAACATTAAGGCGCACCCAATGTTAATGCGCGCCGCGGGCTGAGCAGCACGCGGCGCGCTTCAGCGCAGCCCGTGACAACCTCAGCGGCGCACGAGCATGGCGAGCGAACGATGCGCATCGAGCTGCCTGTCGTAGCCGGCAAGCGCACCGTCGACGCGGCGTAGCAAAGGCGGCGTGGCAACGGTGGTTGCCTCGGACAGCGCCGTCGAACCGGACACCGGTGTGGCGCCGGTCAAACAGTAGCCAACGTCGCGCCGCGCGTTGATGCAGGTGCGCACCTTACCGGCATCGATCAGCGTGGCGAGCGCGGCTTCGACGGCCTTTTCCGACACGCCGAACAGGCGGGCGAAAGTCACTGTCGTGTAGACGCGGTTGTGTCGCATTTTCAGCATCAAACTATCGATTAACGGATCCATGCTCATAAAGGTCGGCCACTACGGGTTTGAAATGAACGCCGCGCGCTGAACCTGCGCGCAGCCTGAGTGGAAGCATGGCAGGGTTCGCAAAAATTTGGAAAGACCGAGTTCCGATATGGTTATGAAACGCGACACGTCGCCACATGAGTGTCAGTCGGCCCACATGCTCTCGCGTGAGTGCATCGAGCGCGCCAGGCGGCTCATCCATCAGCAGGATTGACGGATCTGCCGCGAGTGCCCGTGCAAGTCCGACGCGCTGGCGCAAACCGCTGGAAATCTCATCACGGTTACTCATCGCCCGGGTTTCATTACGCAAGCGTCATCCGCCTACGCTGCTCAATATGGCTTGTCGCCGAGAACAGTGGCGCGGTGCATGACACGCCGAGCTGGGTGGTAGTCGTCCACCGCGTAGTGGCTGGTCGAGCGGTTGTCCCAGAAGGCCACGTCACCCAACGCCCACCGCCAACGCACGCTGAATTCCGGGCGCGACTGGTGTGCGAACAGAAAGTTGAGTAACGCCTTGCCTTCTTCTTCGGGCAAGTTGTCAATCTCAGTGGTAAAGCCTTCGTTGACAAAGAGACCCTTGCGGCCGCTTTCCGGATGGGTGCGGACCACCGGATGACTCAACGGCGGGTTCTTGAGCCGTGTCTCATTCCAGCGCTGTCTGTCTGCTTCGGTCAGGCCGAAACGCTTGAGCGGAAAGCTCCTGGTGAAATCGTGCGTTGCCGTCAGTCCTTCCAGCAAGGTCTTCAGCCTGTCGGATAGCGCGTCATACGCAGCAAAGCTGCTCGCCCACAGTGTGTCGCCACCGGTTTCCGGCAGCTGCCGCGCGGCGAGTACGGCGCCAAGCGGCGGGGTCTCGGTGAACGTGACGTCGGTGTGCCAGATGGCGTTGTCTTTGAGGTCGAGAGCCTCGGTATCCAGCACCATGATCTCGCGCGCCTCGGGATGCTGCGGATAGATGGGATGGGTGTGCAGATTGCCGAACTGTGCAGCGAAATCGCGCTGTTGTAGTGGACTGATAGTCTGGTTGCGAAAAAATAATACCTGATGGCGCGTCAACGCCTCGCGGATTTGGTCCCGCACGTCCTTATCGATAGGCTGGGCCAGATCGATACCCTCCACCAGCGCACCGAGCGCCGGCGTAAGACGGGTGAAATTCAAACTCACTCCACACTCCTTGAAAGCTTGATTCTGCCGGTGACGCACACGCGCCAGCTCGTGCTGTCGTCCCGGGTAGCGATCCGGACCGGCACTTCGGCTGGGGAACTCAGGCGCCAGATTCTCCGCAGAAATCGACCCAAAACCAACGAACAAGAAATCATTTACTTATGGATTTCAGTTGATGACTTCATTTGCCAGTACGCGGGACAGCGAATGTCACGATCTCGTCGACCCTCTATGCATTCGCGAATAAGTGATTTGACTTCATCACCTGTGACCACCAAGAATAGGGCTCATGTTGCGACGCATCACGTTCGCGCCATGTGTTCGAAGTCGCCACCACTGCCGTCTACCCAAGAGGATCGAGATGACCCAGTTTTCTCAGGAACAATTCGCCGCAGCCCAAAAGAAACATGTAGATACATTCTTCAGCCTGACAGGCAAATTTGTCGAGGGCGTCGAAAAGCTGAGCCTGCTGAACCTGCAGGCCGCGAAGTCGATATTTGCTGAAACTCAGGAGACCGCGCAAAAGGCACTGGCGGAGAAAGAACTGCCGGAACTCTTCCAACTTCACAACGCCCTCCTACAGCCTGCCGCTGAAAAGGGCAATGCGTACAGCCGGCAGGTGTACGAGATTCTGACGGACACTCATCAGGAGTTCGTCAAGCTCGCCGAAGCGCAATTTGTCGAGTACAGCCAGAACGCTCAGGCCTTTGTCGACAGCGTCACAAAGAACGCACCGGCTGGTTCGGAATCGGCAGTCGCCCTGCTTAAGTCAACGATCACCGCCGCCCATACCGCTTACGACACCGTGAACAAGGCAACCCGACAGGCCGCCGAGATTGCGGAGAACAATTTCAATGCAGTGACTATCGCTTCGTCGAAAGCCGTCAAGGAAAGCGCTGCACACACGGCGCGAGCCGCTAAGGCCGCCTGATACACGAGACCATGCCCCAGTCGCGGGGCGCCGCACGGGCCCGCGACTGGGGCCCGTCGCCGCCCGCGAGTTACAGCGGCTTGATGTCGGCAGCCTGCTTGCCTTTAGGCCCCTGCTTGACCTCGAAACTCACCTTCTGATTTTCCTGCAGCGACTTGAAACCTTCCGTACGCACTTCGGAGAAGTGTGCGAATAGATCGTCGCCGCCGTCATCGGGCTTGATGAAGCCAAATCCTTTTGCGTCGTTGAACCACTTGACCGTACCTGTTGCCATGAGCATTCCTGACTGAGTGTTGGGCTGGACCGCGGCGAAGGCGTTTCGCGCGTGACGCGCTCCGTTGCTGCCGGGTCCAGGTTGCGTCACGAGATGTTGCATCCGTGCGGCGCAATATAAACAATACGGCATGCGTGAAGCACTCGAAACGAATCTATTCTTCGATGTTTATCACGCGCGCGAACCCTACCGTTTTGCACCAGTCAACCCAGGCCTACACGAGGTAATAGAGATCCGCCGGGCGTTGCTCGGCCTGCAAGCGTCCCGCGCAGTGAGGACAGGTGTTGCTCGCGCCCAGTTGTGCGTAGGCGTAACGGACAGCGCGTACCGTCGCCGACCACGTTTCATCTTCTTCCGGGAAAAACCGGTCTGCCGGATACCAGCTGGTAAAACGCAGATTGCCGAGCACCTGGCGCAATGCCGGCCGAAGTCCGGCGAGCAGTACGACGAGTCCGTCCCGTTGTGCGTCGCGCAGAAAATGTTCGAGGCGTTCGATGCACACGACATCGGGATTCCTCACGCGCTTGAAGCGCAGCACGAGATAGCGGACGCCCTGTTGCTGCGCACGCGCCTTGATCGTTTCGAAATGACGATCGAGTTCCGGGGCTGCGCCAAAGAAAAACTCGCCTTCAAAATCCCAGACCGCGACGGCGGCGCATGACGGATCGGACGGCAAACGCTCTCTCACGACACCCTCCGGACTCACGACCAGTTCGGTGGCCTTCAACTTCGCCGCGCGCGGAACAAACAGGAGGATAGACAGTGCGACACCGACCAGGATCGCGAATTCGACGCCGATCAACAACGCGGCGAGCGTCGTCAATACGATCAGGCCGGCATCATATTTCGAGGCCCGGAATGTGTAGCGCAGGCGCTCGACATCGATCAGGCGCACGGCGGTCACCAGCAATAGCCCCGCGAGCGCCGCCTTTGGGATATAACGCGTGAGTGGCGCAAGCACCAGCACCGCCAGCGCGACAGCAACAGCGGTCACCACGCCTGAGAATCGCGTGGCAGCCCCAGCTTGATAATTGATTGCGGAGCGCGACAGAGAACCCGAGCCCGGCAGGCAGCGAAAAAAACCGCCCGCCAGGTTGGCGACGCCTTCTGCGAGACATTGCCGGTTGTAATCGAGCGGCTGATGCGTGTGATGCGCAATCGACTTCGCGATAGAGAGCGCCTCCAGCAAGCCGAGAAACGCAATCGCGACCGCGCTCGACGACAATTGACCGATCCAGTTCCAGTGAATCTCCGGTATATGAGGCGACGGCAACCCCGCTTTCAACGCACCGATGACAGCAACCGCCGTATGACCGCCCTCTTCTGGCTGCGACCAGCCGAATGCGTATGCGCTCCCTGCAACGATCAGCAGAACGACGAACATATCGATTTGCGGCAGCCGGTAACGCCGAACTGCGCGGCGCAACGCCACCGCCAGGATAACTGAAGCCGCGCTGAGCGCCACGGCTTTCAGGTTGACGGGATCGCCCTGCGTAAGCGTCAACCAGAGCCGGTACAGTACATGCTGGTGACCGGTGCCCTTCTCGCGCACGCCCAGCGCATTACCGATCTGGCCGATCGCCAGCAGTACCGCGGCCCCCGCCATGAAGCCGAGGATGACCGACTCCGAAATGTAGCGTGTCAGATCACCCAATCTGAAGACGGCGATGCCGATCTGGACAATGCCAACCATCACGCCGAGCAGAAACATCGCCTCGTAGACATCGGCCGTGGCATTCGGATCGAGAAAGGCGAGCGCGCTGAACACGACGAGGGAAATCGCGCTGGTCGGCCCGTTGATCAAATGCGACGACGAGCCCAGCAACGACGCTATCAGCGTCACCACCACCGCCGAATACAATCCGAAGCGGGGATCGACGCCCGCGATCAGCGCGTATGCCATGCCTTGCGGCAGCGAAATGGCGGCAACCGTCAGACCTGCAAGCAGATCTCGCTTACCTTTGCTCCAGTCGTAGGAGAAGTTACGTGGCAGCGCCATGAAGTCACCCTTTGTCTCTTGCGCTCTGGCTGGACGAATTCGCCGCGCCGTCAGTTGGCTTCAGCACTGTGTCGATAATGCCGTTCTCGTCGAAGAAGCGATGGTTCGCGTCATCCCAGTCGCGGGCGATCGCCGTCACCGGGAAAAGCTTGAGCGGCGGCAGGCGCGCGGCGAAGCGTTGCGCAATGTTCGCGTTGAAAGGCCGGTAGCCCGCCTGCGCGATGGTCTGCTGAGCCGCGTCGCTAAACAGGAATTTCAGGTACGCTCGCGCTTCGCGTTCGCTGTGATGGCGCGCCACATTCGTGTCGACCCAAGCCACATAGGGCTCGGCAAGAATGCTGACCGGCGGGTAGACAATCTCGAGTTCGTCGCGTGCATCCGCGACCTCGCGCAGCGCTTCGTTTTCCCACGCGAGTTGCACGTCGCCGATCTTTTCGACGGTGAAACCGATCGCCGCCCCTCGCGCGCCGCTATCGAGCCGGACCGTATGCTGGTACAGCGCGTTGAGATAGTCGCGCGCTGCGCCTTCGTTGCCACCGCGTGTCGTCACCGCGCCCCACGCCGCGAGGGCGCTCAGTTTGCCGTTGCCGGAACTGCGTGGATCGGGCGTCACGACGTCCACACCTGGCACGATCAGGTCCGGCCAGTCGTGGATATGCCTGGGATTGCCCTTGCGCACCACGAATACGATGGTCGAGTAGTACGGCTGCGAGTGATTCGGCAGACGCTGAGCCCAGTTATCGGCGATCAAACCCTGCTTGCGCAACGCGTCGACATCCGAATAAAGCCCTAGCGTGACGACATCCGCTTGCTGCTCGCCCGCCACCACCGCGCGCGCCTGACGGGAGGACCCGCCGTGCGACTGTTTCACTTGCAGCCGGATTCCCGTTTCCTGCTGGTAGGCCGCAACAAACTGGGCGTTGAGCGCACGATACAACTCCCGGGTGGGGTCGTACGAAACGTTCAGGAGCTCATTGTTCGTAGTCCCCTGGACGTTTTTCACCGTGATCAGCGTCACGGCGATCACGACTCCCGCCACGGCGGCAAGGTTGAGCAAAGGCAGACGTTTCATTGTTTCTCCTGCGGCCCCGGCCATCCGGGTCCCTTGCAGCACTGAAACACTCCGGCAAAGGCGGTGTATTGCGTACCGTCATCCGGAAACGATTGTCTGCCCGGGATGGACTCGTCGAAAACCAATTTCTAGTGATATGCAAAGCGTCGGCCGTGACTAGTCGTCGGCTTATCGAAAGCAGGCGGTCAGATTTTCCCCACCAGATCGAGCGACGGCGTCAACGTTTCGGCGCCGGGAGTCCATTTCGCCGGGCAGACTTCGCCAGGATGCGATGCAACGTATTGCGCGGCCTGCACCTTGCGCAGCAGTTCCTTGGCATCGCGGCCAATACCGTTGTCATGCACTTCGTAGAGTTTGATCTGACCTTCGGGGTTGATCACAAAAGTGCCGCGTAATGCCAGCCCTTCTTCCTCGATCAGCACGTCGAAGTTGCGGGCGAGCGTCGCAGTCGGATCCGCGACCAGCGGGTACTTCACCTTCCTGATCGTGTCCGACGTATCGTGCCAGGCTTTATGTGTGAACTGGGTATCCGTGGACACGCCATAGATTTCGACGCCCAGCTTCTGGAACTCGGCATAGTGATCGGCCAGATCTCCGAGTTCGGTCGGGCACACGAATGTGAAGTCGGCCGGATAGAACACTACGACCGACCACTTACCCTTGAAATTCTCTTCACTGACTGGCACAAACTGACCGCCGTGGTACGCGGTTGTCTTGAACGGCTTAACCCGTGTGTTGATGAGAGACATAAATTTTCCTTGATCGATTTGAGGCTGTCGGAAGCAATCAATTAGGCTAGTCGCGCCACGAAACGACGGAACTGATCTTTTCTTGTATGAAATCCGCGCAGAATGAAATGCTGTTCGTCTCGTCACGCGAATGAGCTTTCTGCCACGGGTTTCATGACCACCGTGACGGCTGGTCATCGATCCAAAGGCGCGCCCAGCGAGCCGCATAGGCCAGGGCAAGATCCGACTCAAAGAAGTAGTCGAGTTCGTCGAACACGAAAGCCGGCTTCAACAGCGACACCTCGTCCTGAATGACGAGGTTCGCTGCGAACAATCCACCGGGTAGAGCTTGCGCCGCGGGCGCCACTTCATAACCTTTGTAATGCATGCCCGATTCACCTCCGATACGTGACAGCTAAAAGCAACGAGTCGAGGTTAACCGGCTTACCGGAGCGGGAGAAATAAGCATTTGGCAAATGCAAATCCGTATTCACTCGTCGTTGCATAGATAAAAAAGGAGAGATTCGATAGGGCAACGGTGGGTTTCTCGCGGCGAGGGCCTTGTCAGACCCATCGCTCAAAACCTCATATGCGTATCAGCAGCAGACTCAGCAGGATGTCTTCGGAGAGAAAAAGAACACTGGTGCGATTTTCATCCCGGCAGCGTTCAGGCGCCACGAACAAATCAGCAGATCAATATGCGCTACGGCGCTAAGCCGCCGTGCTTCTATCGATATGCAAAAAAATTGGTTCGACGCAGTCGCCTGATTGCAGACACTCGATATGTTCTCAATCGATCCGCCGACCATCATGAAGGGATTCGGATATCTTTCTCGTCGAACGCTCGACGACGCTACAGAAAACGCGTCGGCGCCAGCTGATTTCCCGCGCGGGTCCGTTAAGCGGGTGGGCACCGTGTTGTTAGTCGGCGCTATTCTGGCGTGCATTCACAGGGAAATTTCGGGTGCGAGCGATGGATCGCTCTTTTCCGCGCTGACGGCCTATGCTAGCGACACCCTGCACCATCTCGTGTCGATCCTGCTCAACCACATCCCATGATCCAATCGGTCGAAGGATGTGAGCAACGGCACGGTCACCAGCCGGGAGCACGATAATGGCCATCGACGCCCAAGGCCTGCCGGTGACAGCGTCGGACGAATCCGTCGTTGCGCTCGACCGCGCCATCTCGGACTGCTTCGGTTGGAAGGGCGATCCTGTTGCCCGCTTGCAGGACGCGGTGGATCAGGATCCTGACTTCGGTCTGGCCAGTAGCGCCATCGCGTCGCTGTTTCTGCTCGGCGGATTTCGCGGCGACTATCCGCGTGTTACAACCGCCCTCGACTCGGCCGAACAGGCCAGCGCCGGCGCGACCCCGCGCGAAATCCGCCATCTCGCTGCCGCGCGGACGTTGGCTGCGGGACGAATCGCCAATGCGATCGATCTGTGGGAGAGCATCCTCGTCGATCATCCGACCGACGCACTGGCATTACGCTTCGCTCACGACGCTTACTTCTGCCTCGGTCAGTCGCTCAGCATCCGGGATTCCATTGCAAGGGTGCTGCCGCATTGGGATCCGCAGGGCGAAAACTACGGCTATGTTCTCGGACAGTATGCGTTCGGCCTGGAGGAAGCGGGCGAACTGCGTCGCGCGGAAAAGGTGGCTCACGCCGCCATTGCCCGCAATGCCGAAGACGGTTGGGCGATTCACGCGGTTGCACATGTGCTGGAGACAGAAAGTCGCCAGGCCGAAGGCATCGCGTTCCTGCAGGCGGCCCACCCAGCCTGGAGCCGCGCTCACGCGCTCGCTGTCCACAATGGCTGGCATCTTGCCCTCTATCTGATCGAGGAAGGACGCTTCGACGAAGTGCTGGCCGACTACGACAAGTATGTTGCACCGAAACTCGCAGGCGACTTCCTGCTCGATCTCGTCGATGCGTCCGCACTGCTCTGGCGACTGGAACTGGCGGGCGCTGACGTCGGAGAGCGCTGGGGCCCGCTCGCCGCCCAATGGCTGACCCATGTCGACGATCACGTGCTGGTATTCAACGATCTGCATATCGCCCTTGCCGTTTCGCGCGCCGGCAACCGGCTGGAACTCGAACGGTTTCGCCGCTCGCTAGAGCGTTATACGCGAGACGGCCGAGGTGACAACTGGAGTGTGACTGCGGAAGTCGGCCGCCGCCTGATCGATGGCGTGCTCGCCTTTGCCGCAGGCGAATACGCGCGAGCCGTGGGCTACTTCTTGCCGGTGCGCTACAACGCGATTCGCATTGGTGGCAGCCACGCGCAGCGCGATCTCATTACGCAGACACTCATTGTTGCCAGTGAACGCGCGGGGCAACTCGGGCTGACCCGCGCACTGCTCGCCGAACGCATCGCGGTGAGGCCGACCGAACGCACCAGACAGCATTACGCGAGCGTCGGCGGGATTGGTGATTATTCTTTTCACGCCATCTGACGGTGTGGGTTCTGAACGATTGCCCGAGCGCCATCACGCTGATCGTCATCCAGGCAGTTGCCCCAACCACGCATGCCCGCATCGAACAGTCGGACTACACATCGAACGTGATGAACTGCGCTGACGTCCACACCTTGCTGTCGTCGCGCTGACGCCCGAACACATAGACCGGCCGAAAACCAAAGCCGGCGTTCTGCGGCGCAACCTCGAAACTGCCCGCCAGATCCACGGGGAGCGGCTTGTCCGTCAAACGCTCGACAGCGAGGAACAGTTCGGTGCCACCGAGTTCATGCCGCGCCGCGCCGTTTGCAAGCAACTCCGCCCCGCTGATTTCCCAGCGAAACGTCGGGGCATGCGCAAACGGATTGCCCTGCAGCGGATCACCCACTTTAACGAAACCGTCGATCGTGCCTTCGATCACGATGCGCGCCTGGCCGAGATTGCTCACATCGATCTCGATACTGTCGGCGTCGCCGTAGGTATCGCTACGAAACTCAATGTCGGTTGCGCCCGTGCGCCACGCCGCCTCTTCCAGGTGCTCGAAGCCTGCGGCGCCAAAATTGTTGATGGTGCCGTTGATTATGCGAATGCGCCCTTGCCAGGACGCCCAACGATATCGATCGCGAATCCGCGCACCGCCCCAGCGGATCCGGATCAGGCGCTCGGCATAGCCGAGTTCTTCATGAAGATTGCGCTCGGCGAGCAGGCCGTTATGATCGAACGCGGCGACATACTCCCAGCCCGCACGGCCGAGCAAACGATAATCAAGCGATGCCGGTCCACGGTGCGTGAAGGCATCGCCCTGCCAGTGCTCGCCGCAGCGAACCAGCGCCGCGCTATGCTCGCCGGTGGTGGCCCACGTGCGGCGGGCACGCAGAGCCTCACCGACCGAGCGCCGGTCGAGTGAATCGGACAACACGCCAGTCAAGCCGCCGTGCACGCCAAACACGCTGACGCCAGGCGCACCGCCGCCGGGCCGGCCGCGATGTTCGTCACCGCTCGCCGCCACGCCGAGCTGATAGCCACGTGCAATCACGTCGCGATAGAGCCAGTCGAAATGGCCCCACGTCGAAGCGATTTCGACGAGCCGTTCCAGTCCCGGATGATGCCAGTCAGGGATATAACGGCGGCCGCCCACGTGAGGCATCACCAGATGATGCGCAGCATCGTCCACGTAGGCGTCCCACAGTTCGTCCACCGGCCAGCGGCCCAGTTCGACCGCCGCGCCCTTCATGTCCTCGTTCCACACCAGCGTGCGGTTGTGTTCGCCACGCGCGTTGTACGGGAAACCGGGCCGCTCGTCGCCGAGAAAAACCACATTGTGGTCGCCACCTGCCGTCGAACTGCCGCACCATTCCTGCACCGGATAAACAACGAAACGCCCGGCTTCGTTGAACTGCTCGACGGTTTCGACACCCAGTTGCCAGTTCTCGTCGGTGATCTGGAAATCGTTGGCCGTGTAGCCGAGTACGTCGATGCCGCCGATGTCGCGGGCATACGCCGCGTTATAGGCCGGACTGTTCGTCCCTACTGTGTCGTGGGCGTGAACATGCAAGTCGGCGTACAACGAACGCGCAACCGGCAGTGCGGCATCCACCGTCAGGAACGCCTCTGCCGCACGGACGTCACGCAGCGACGGGACATCCGCCACGATACGCAGGCTGCCGGGCGAAGTCGGCAAGTCGTTCAGCGCGACGCTCGCCCAGCCTTCGGCGGGCAGCGGCAGCGCCCGTTCATAGACGATGCGTTCGCGCTCGTCATAGGCCCGCACGCACAAGTCGCCGCCGACATCGCGACAGGCATTGCCCCACCGGTCCTGCAACGACAGCCGGAACGGCGTGGGCTGTCCAGGCTGTACGAAACGCGGCCCATTGAGCAGCACTTGAGCCGGCGCACCGGCACGGATATCGATCACCACATCGCCCGGCACCGCGACGAAACGCGAAGTGCCGAGCGGGTCGACGTAAAGGCGGAATCGGAACTGATCCTCGACGAAGGTCTGAACACGCGTGCCCGGACCGCGCCGCCGATCGCCCAGTCTGATCACAATGTGGTCGCCGGCGTTCAGGTAACCGTCGGCGACATCCACAATGACGGCCTTCTGGAACGGCCGCTCATGACCCTTCTGATCGAAGCGTACGTTCAGCGACTGGACCGTCGCGGGGCTTTGACCCGGGACGAGCGGCGCCGCATGATATTCCGCGCTGATGTAATTGGCCGCGGCCGGGTCGCTGGTCTGAAACAGCGCCCAATCCGAATAAAACTTGAAGGTCGCCTTCAGCCAGGCACCATCGGCAATGCCGGACTGGCCCACTTCATAGTCGAGTACGATTTCGCTCCAACTGCCCGCTTCGAGTTGTGTCACATTGCAACTCACCCGTCCGGCGAACGGCAGCGCCTTGTGACGCTCGTACAAACCGGCTGGCGCAACATGCGGGCCGAGCCGCTTGCGAAGCGCGGCGCCCCGGGCGGCGAGCCTTGCCTCAAGGCTTTCGTGTTCCTGGTTCATTGGGTGTTCTCTTAATCGAAGAATGCGGTAAAGAGTGGCGCGATCAATGCGCGAACGGCCAGGGCGCAGCGGGATTCCAGATCGGGATGCCCTGCCAGGCGTACCACGGGGCCATCACGCAGATGCCGTAGGCGATCGCGATCAACACGGACACCACGCCCACTTTCGCGTAGTCCGAGGTCGTGAAGGCTCCGCTGCTGTAGGCGATCACACCCGCTGTGATTTGCGTGGGCAGCAGGTAGGCGAAGCTGTCGGTATCGCTGATCAGCAACGTGAAGGCCACTGGATGCAGGCCGAGACGCGGCGCCAACGCGAGCGCGATCGGCGCGATCATGGTCACGGCCGCGACGTTCGACAGCATGCCGATCCGGATCACATGCGTGCCGATCATCACGATCGCCAGCGTCAACCACCAGCCATAGCCGTGAGCGAGCGTGTAGATGTGATCGGCGGCCCACTGCGCGAGTCCCGAATCGCTGATCGCCGAGGACAGCGACAGCGCACCGCCGAGCAGAAACAGCGTGCCCCAGATGGTGCGCTCCTGAATCTCCTTCCAGCCCGAACGCAGCACGCCAGGTGCGAACATCAGCGCAAGCGCGATCAACGCGACGATTTCCGATTGCAGGTGGTGCAGCGATTCGGTGGCCCACATGACTGCAACGAAACCGAAGACCGCGAGCACCAACCAGTCCTGGCGCGCCACCGGCGGCAGCGTGCGGCGCGCGTCGACGATCGCCTGACGGCCGCCGGGCACCGGCACGCCGCGCGATTTGAAGTAGCGCTGCACCCAGAACTGCGTCAGCACGAACATGCCGAGGTACGGCCACTGCAGCCGGAACCACGTGAAATACGAAATCCGTATGCCTAACTGCTTCTCCAGCAGACCGGAGACAACCATGTTCGGCAGATGCGCGGTGAGAATGCACATGCCGCTGATCATGGAGCCGTAGACCAGTGTCTGGATCACAATGGCTTTTCTGGCACTCCGCTCGCGGGTGCTATCGCCGAACAGCGCGACAATGCCGTTGGTCACCGGCAGCAACGCGGCCGCACGGGCATTGGCAGCCGGCACCACCAGTGACATCACGAAGTTGACGACGAACATCGCCCAGATCACGCCGTTGGCCGAGCGCACCTTGAGTTTGTCGAGCAACACCAGCGCGATGCGGCGATCGAGCCCCGCGGCCTGCATGATTGCGGAAAACAGGAACGCCGCAAGACACAGGAACACGACCGGCGCGGCAAAACCGCTCGCGGCTTTAGGGAACGGCGTGACCGCGTGCGACAACACGAGCAGCATCGGCAAAAGAATGCCGCTGACGCCAACTGGAATCGCCTCGCTGATCCACACGATCGCCACCCACGCGACCACGGCCAGGGTGGCCCTGCCGTGCGGTGTCAGACCCTGCGGTGCGGGCAGCACCCAGGCGATAACGACGAAGCACAGCCACGCGAGCAGAAATCCCGCACGAGCCTTCAACAGACTCCCACGCGCTGACGGATGAGCCGTCGCAGCGTGACTCTCCTGCGGCCTCGCGGCTGGACCTACACTTGCGACCGATGCATAGCCCGATGTGTCGTTTGCCACTTCCCCACTCCCATGATGCGGCCAGGATTCGTCCGTATGCGGACCCGACGTGCCGGAAAGTTGGCATAATACGTATTAATACAAGTTGTCGATCGAAGCACTTCTCATATCCTTATACGAAGAATCGCTTAGCCGCGACACCGATCCATGGCAGTGCCGGGGCACGCCGCGAAAGGGAAACACCGAACATGACTTTGGTCCGTGAGAACGTCACGTCGCTTTACGATCAGATTGCCGGCACATTGCGCGGCGAGATAGAGAACGGCAGCTACGAGCCTTCCGGCAAGCTGCCGTCGGAGGCGGAACTCAGCGAGCGCTTCGGCGTGAGCCGCGTGACCGTGCGTCTGGCCATCGGCAAGCTGGCGGACGAAAAGCTGGTGGAGCGGAAACAGGGCAAGGGCACCTTTGCCAGCGGCAAGCGCATGCAGCATCGGCTGGACGTGTTGCGGGGCTTTTACGATTCGCTGGCGCGCCAGGGCGCCGAGCCGCAAATGAAGCTCCTGCGCATGCAGCCCGGCAAGAAGCTGCCGCCCGACATGGCCGGTGTATTCGCGAGCGAGGTGAAACACGCGGTCTACCTCGAACGGCTGCATTCCGTGGACGGCGTGAGCGTCGCGCTCGCGCAGACGTGGTTGCTGCCGGAAGCGGAAACGATCTCCGAACAGCTCGCGCAAACGCGGCCTTCGTACGAGATCATCGAATCGTTACCGGGATGGAAAATCGCTCGCGCCGACATGAGCATTACCGCCGTGGCGGCGTCGGCAGCCATCGCGCGTAGTCTTCAAACGCCTGAACACTCACCGCTGCTGGTGATGAAACGTATTTCACGTCTCACGGATGGACGTGTCTGCGAGTCGACGCTATTTCATATCCGGCCGGAACGGTATGAGTTCGTCGTGAGCAGCGCGATGAACGGCGAGTTGAGTGCGCGGACGGTGGAGCACTCGAGTCCCAAGTAGGATTGATCGCGCCGACGTGTCGATGACGATCACGCCTTTGATCACGTCCCCGCCACATCAAAACGATCCGTTGAATGGCCTCAGATCGATTTCCTGCGACCACGCGCTGCGCCTCTGCTGATGGAGATGCCAGTACGCGTCAGCGATATCGTCGGGGTTGAGCAGTCCGTCCGGGCCGCGTTCGGCCACTCGCTGCGGTGCGGACGTGCGCAAGCGTTCGCCGTCGATGCCGCCGTCCACCACCACATGCGCCACATGGATATTTTGCGGCCCGAACTCGCGCGCAAGACTCTGCGCGAGCGACCGCAGGCCGGCCTTGGCGGAAGCGAATGCGGCAAACGGTGGGCGGCCACGCAGCGAAGCCGTCGCGCCAGTGAACAGCAATGAACCTCGCCCGGCTGCCAGCAACGGCTGCAATGCCGCGCGAGCGAACAGAAAGCCGCCGAGCGTCGTGACGCGCCAGGCCGCCTCGAACTGCGCGGCGCTCAACTCGAGCGTCGGCGCGCGCGTTGCGCCAGCGGCGTTGAAAATGGCGGCTTCGAGCGTGCCGATTTCGGCCAGTTGCCGCGCAATATCGGCGAGATCGCTCTCGCTCGTGACATCGCCGGGCAATGCAAGCGCACGACCGCCCGTGCTGTGAATTTCGTCGACGATTGCATCGAGCCGCTCGCGCGAGCGGCCTGTCACGACGACGTATAAACCCTCGCGAGCGAAACGGCGCGCGAGCGCCGCCCCTAGTCCGGCACTCGCGCCCACTCCGGCAATCCACGCGAGTCGGGAGTTCGTTTCGTTTGTCCTGATAGCCTCGGTCATTGGGTTCTCCGTTGCATCGTTGCCGCGGCTCGCGACATGTGGCCGCGATAGGTCTACGCGTCTACTTCACGCAGCGTACGCGAGCGTTACTGAGAATAGAAATAGCGGATCGCGGTAAGTTAAACGGCGGCGCGCCATTTCGCGTCCGCTACGACTAGCTTCTTCGGAATCAGCTTCAATTCGGTGAAGGTGTCCGCGATCTGTTGCTGGTAGTCGAGCGTGGCTGCATCGATCGGCTGCACGCCATAACTTGCGCGATTCAATGCCACTTCGAGCGTCGGCGCGTCGAGGCCGATGAGCGGCGACAACTGACTGGCGACAGCAGGAATATTGTCGCGCCCCCATCGATCGACCTGATCGAGTTCGGCGAGCAGTTCTCGCAGCAGTTGAGGCTGTGCATCGGCGAACTTGCGCGCAGCGAGATAGTACTGCGTGTTACGCACGAGACCTTCGCCATTGGCGATCACCCGCGCATTCGCCTGCCGTTCGATCGCGGCCAGATACGGATCCCATATCACCCAGGCGTCGATGCTCTTCTGAACAAATGCCGCACGCGCGTCCGCCGGTGTCAGAAAAACCGGCTGGATGTCGGCATACGAGAGACCCGCATGCTGCAGGGCCTTGACCAGCAGAAAATGCACATTCGAGCCGCGGTTCAGCCCAACCTTCTTGCCGCGCAAATCGGCGACTGCGCGAATCGGCGAATCATGCTGCACGACGATCGCCTCGCCCTTGGGCGCCGGCGGCTCGTTGCCGATGTAGACAAAGTCGACACCCGCGGCCTGCGCAAAGATCGGCGGCGTTTCGCCGACTGTCCCGACATCCACAGCGCCCGCATTCAAGCCTTCGAGAAGCTGCGGTCCAGCCGGGAATTCAAGCCATTGCACCGACGCGCCCTGCGCGGCGAGGCGCTTTTCGAGCGTGCCGCGCGCTTTCAGAACCACGAAGTTGCCGTATTTCTGAAAGCCGATGCGCAAAGTTTTGCCCGAGGATTGCGTTTGAGCCTGCGCCCGCTGCGCGGTGAAGAGCGCGCCGGCGGCGAAGGTCGCTGCACCCGCCGCGGCGGCCTTTAGCAGCGTGCGCCGGCGTGCGTCGGTCAGGTCGATGCCTGCCAGATTGTCCGCGGAGTCCGCAGGGGCCGAATAGTCCGGTGTGTCGCGAGAAGCCATGAGCCTGCCAGATTGATGAATTGAGTGAGCGGAATACTGGATAGTTTGAAAATAACGGGCAGCGCGGCGTACGGCAACCAATGAAAGGTCATAAGGTTATGATTCCGCTGCAAGTACGTCGCGGGTACGCATCAGCGCGTTCGCGCCGACAGAACATGTCGTGCGCCTTCGTCGAGCAAAGCGCGCACAACGTGTTTAGCGCCAATCAGCGGGTTTGGAGAAGCCAGGAAAGCGCTCGTCAATTACACGCTTGAATTCGGCTGACCGATACGCGTTAGCGATATCGATCACATAGGGCTTATGCAGATCCGCCGTGCGAGCCGCGACCAGATTCAGGTCAGCCTTGCGAACACATCCCAGCAAATAATCCACCGTAAGCGGCGCAGTCAACAAACCGACATCAACCTCAATTCATTGCTGAATATACAGATCAGCAAAATTTCCCCTTAATCCCTCGCCAGTCGGCGCATAGTCTTTGACCTTCTTCGAAACAATAGCGATATTCGGATTCGCGCCAAACTCGATCGACGGAACGTCATCATGCACGATCTGCTGGAACTGAATGAATAGCTGACGTCGCTTCGCCTCATCGGTCTCCACCGAGGCGGCCTCAAGCAACCGATCCACTTCAGGATTCGAATAGTGTGCCGCATTGGAGAACGGCAACCCAATCTTGAAGTTCTTCGACCAGAACACGCGCTGCACGCCCACGGTCGGATCGAACACGTTTGCGAGCGCTTCGAGCGTAATGTCGAAAGCGCGATCCGTGTAGGCCTTCTTCACGTAAGTCGCGAAATCATAGCTTTCGATCTCGCCGTCTATCCCGATGCGCGCCAGGGACTGGCGGACAAAATCAGCGGCCCGCGGATCCTGGAACGGATTGAAGAGTAACCGTAGCTTGAACCGCTTTCCGTCCGCGCCACGTTTCAACCCGGCTGCATCCAGCTCAGCATTGGCCTGAGCGATGTCATACGGAAAGTAATGGATGTCGGCGTCGTGATACTTCGTGTTAGCCACGCCGATGGCTGCGGCGGAAACTTGACCGTAGTTATACCAAACGACGCGGTTCAACGCGTTGACGTCGATCGCCTGCGATATCGCCTTACGCACGGCCTTGTCTTTGAGAACCGGCGTGTCCAGATTGAAGATCAACTGTTGATGGTTGCTCACGTACGGCCAATTGGTCGTATCCACACTGAAGTTGGGCAGCGCTGCAAACCGCTTGACGTCCGACAGCGGGATTGCCTGGTCGCCAAGATTGGCTGCACCCGATTCGAGCGCGGCGGCCCGAGCCGCACCATCAGGAAGGAAGCGCACGATGATCTTGTCGACGTACGGCTTGGGCTTGTCCCAATAGTCCGGATTGCGTTCCAGAAGAATATAGCTGCCGTGCACAAACGACTTATAAACGAAGGGGCCTGTGCCGACCGGCGCGCTGTTGTACGGGTTGGACACGATGTCTGTTCCCTCGTACAGATGCTTGGGGATGATCGGTGACTCGGAACCCGAAAGCGCGGTAATCAGAAACGGCGCCGGCTTCGACAACTCAATGATCGCGGTGTAGGGATCAGGGGTCCTGACGTCGGTCACGTTCGCGAACGTGCTTCGGCCACGCGGATGAACCTGCTTGAGCGTCAGAATCGAAAAGGCAACGTCGGCGGAAGTGAACGGCTTGCCGTCGTGCCACTTCACGCCGCGACGCAACGTGAAACGGTATTGAAGCCCGTCCCTGCTGACCGACCATGCGCTAGCCAGCAAAGGTTGAGGATTGAGATCCTTGTCGTAAGTCAGTAAGCCTTCGACCACTTTCGGGCCGATCTCCGCATTGCCCCCGGCGGTAGTGGTCAACGGAATGATCGACGCCGGTTCCGGCGTGACGAGCCATGTCAGGGTTCCGCCATGATTCGGCGCCGCCAGAGCGGGTGCAGGGCCGGCGCCGATCAGAGTGAAAGCGATCAACGCGGCGAACAGGGTTCCGCGCAGTCCGTTTTGCGTGCTCATAACAATCCTCTTTATTATTGAATAGCGGATAGTAAGGGTCGCTGAAAGGAACGGAAAACAAGCAAAAGTGATTAGCTTTGCATCGTTGCTTAACGCCATTCAAGAGGACAGCGGACACCACGGGCAGCAATAAAACTCAAGGAGCGCCGTGCTTTGCCTCCGCCGTGCTCGCATGCCTCAATTCACCCACGATCGTCTGCGGGTTCTTCAGCAGATTGAAGATAGGGCAGACCGCTTCGACTGCCTCATGCAACGCGCGGATTGCTTCGGGCGCCTCGGGCGAAACGATGTCTAGCGTGTAACGAATGTTGTGCGGAAAGATCGGCACATGTTCGAAGCCAGGCTGCTGTGCGAGCGGATGCTGCTCGCCGGTCACCTCGACGTCGATGGAGTCGATCCGCAATTCCCGCTCCGCAGCCTGGATCAGCGTGATGTGCGTGATGCAGCTTCCCAAAACCCCGAGTTGCAGTTCGGGCGACGCCGGACCGAGGTTGTAGCCCGCAAAATCCGCTGGACTATCGCTGATCACCTGAAAGTCACGGATGCGGATTTCACGTACGCCGCTGCGGCCCAATGCACGCACGTTGGCCTTCAACTGGTTTGCCTTGATATCCGGATCTTTGCGTGCTGCCTCGCGTTTGGCGAGCCAGGCCACGCGCTTTTGTACCAGATACTCGTTGAGAGTCGTCATAGTTCGATGGTTCAATTAAAGGGCGAGGTGATATCGATGGAGTGCGCGCCGGAAAGGCCAGCGGCTTCGGCTTCGCACGACAAGGTAGCAAACCCGTTCACGGGAATGAACCAAGCGATTCTGCTTTGCATAAGTCGACGCTTCATTTCCCGCCTGAGGCCCCTAACTTTCCCGCTCGTTCAATGCCCTTCTCCTCCCGCAGATCAGATAAGAATAGCTACATTCATTGGTTGTCCACGATGTTTAATACCTGATAACTTCTGCTGCCTACCGAGGCGGATACCCTGCGCTGCTTCGGAAAAGGTTTTGCATGTCGAAGCATCGGACATGTCCGCGAAGATCGCAGCAACGCCCGTCCGACAGACACCCCTCGTCCAATCCTAGTCCTGAATAGATCGCCCTTGAGCCATTGATGAGCGCCCACGCTTCAGACATTGCGTTTTCCGGAAACGCCCCAGTTACACCGCGCAAGTACTCCGCGGCACATATCATCGGCTCGGACGACGAGGCGATTCGCGTAGCGCAGGAGTTGGCCGCACGCTTCGCAATCGACGCCGCCCGGCGCGATAGCGAACGAATCTTGCCCTATGAAGAGATTAACGCCTGCTCGGCTGCCGGCCTGTGGGCGATAACCATACCCGCTGCTTACGGCGGCGCGCAGGTTTCCTACGCAACCGTTGGCCGCGTATTCGCCACCCTCGCGGCAGCCGACCCATCTATCGCGCAGATTCAGCAGAACCACAACAGCGCGGTTTTCTGGCTCTGCAAAACCGGAAACGAACAGCAACGCGCCTTCTTTCTCGGCGAGATTCTGCGCGGCGCGCGCTTTGGCAACGCCAACGTCGATGTCGGTGGACGACTGCCAACGGGCTCGGCAATGACCATTGCGCCGGATGGCGACGGCTTCCGTCTGTCCGGCACCAAGCTCTATTCGACGGGTGCGCTCTTTGCCGACTATGTGTCGACGATCGGCCAGGACGAACAGGGTCGCCGAATCGTCGCAATAGTCCCCGCAGGCCATCCGGGAATGCGAATTCTCGACGACTGGCAGAGTTTCGGCCAGAAAACGACCGCAAGCGGAACCGTCATTTTCGACGACGTATGGGTGCCGGCACTCAACGTACTGCCGATCTATCGAAGCTACGCGGAATGGCCGCAGAATGCGGTCACCCAGATAAGCCACGTGGGCATCGATGCTGGCATTGCGCGCGCGGCCGTCGACGCGGCGATCTCATTCATCCGCGATCGCGATGCAGCTTCACTGTCGAGCGGCATACCGCCAATCGGCGCTGACCCGTATGTAATTTTCCAGCTTGGCGAGTTGAAAACAAGGCTGCACGCGGCCGAAGCGATGATGGATCGCGCCGGCCGCGAGATCGACCGTTGTCTCGCCAATCCTGGGCTCGACACGATTGCCGAGGCCTCGATCGCCGTGGCGGAAGCCAAGGCGTTGACGACGGAAATTGCCGTTGAAGCCAGCAACAAGCTATTCGAGTTAGCTGGCACCCGTTCGACGCATCCGTCATTCAATCTCGACCGGCATTGGCGCAACGCACGCGTTCACACGCTACATGATCCTGTTCGCTGGAAATACGCGGCGGTCGGCAACTTCTATCTTAACGGTGTGCGACCGGCGACCTCCGGGCAGACGTAAGCCCACGCGAAACTGCTCGCGCGCCTCAGGTCGCTATTCCATCAACCGGTACCGGTCACCAATCGCCGCCAGAATTTGTGCTCAGGAGATATCCGCATGCCCGGACGTCGTCGATTTCTTGCTGCTGGAGTCGCAGCGCTTGCCGGTTCGACTTTCATCACCCCAATGACAAGCGCGCTCGCGACAGAGCCCGACACGATCACGCTTGGCTTCCAGAAAACCGGTATTCCGCTCGTCGCAAAGCAGCTCAAAGTGTTTGAGACGCGCTTCGAGCCGCGCGGCTTACGCGTCAAATGGATCGAGTTTCCGTCGGGTCTCACGTTACTGCAGGCGCTCGACTTGGGTGCGATCTCCTTCGGCAACTCCGGTAATGTGGGCTGCATTTTCCTGCAAGCCGGGGGCGGCCATATCGACTACATAGCGGCTCAACCCTCGGGGCCGAAAAGCGAAGGCATTCTCGTCAGGGCGGATTCCGGCATCCACAATCTTGCTGATCTTCGCGGCAGGAAAGTGGGCTACGCAAAAGGTTCGAGCTCCCATGATCTGATCGCGGCGGCGCTGGAGCAGTCCGGTGTGAAACTGTCGGAGATCAATACCATTTCCCTTGGCGCCGCGGACGCCGCATTTGCCTATGAAGGCGGCAATATCGACGCGTGGGTGATCTGGGATCCCTACTTTACGATCGCGCAAAGACATACACCTTCGCGCGTTCTGGCATACAGCGGCGATGTGAAACCGAGTTCGGGGTTCCTGCTGGCGAACAGCACGTTTGCCGCAGCGCATCCGGACCTTGTGCGCGAATACATCGACGGCTCGAAAGAGGCGGCCGAATGGGCAAAGTCTCATCCGGCTGAGGTCACCACCACGCTTTCGGTCGCCACCGGCATCTCGCCCGACGTCATGGCGGCGGTAAACAGGAATGCGAGTTTCGACGTAACAGCACTGAACGCGTCGCTACTCGACGCGCAACAGAACACCGCAGACCGGCTCTTCGCTCTAGGCCTCATTCCCAGGAAGGTCAATGTGCGCGACATCGTCTGGAAGGCTCAATCATGACAGGTTAAAACCTGATCAGGACATATGACGCCGGCTTAGGAGAAAAAACCATAAGCATATGGAACAACGAAGATTAAATAAGGATGAATATCCGCGTTGTACCGCATTCACGCGGAGATACAATCCGTACGCAGTACGTTAAATTTCGATTCGATTTCCAAATATCAATTGTCAATTCATCCCTTGTAGTCCATGTGTCAACTCTTTGCGCTTAATGCGGCCGAGCCTACCGACATCACCTTTTCCTTCACGGGCTTCGCGGCGCGCGGTGGTTTGACGGACGACCACGTGGACGGTTGGGGCATCGCGTTTTATGAGGGAAAGGGATGTCGCCTGTTTGCCGATGACCGCCCGGCATACACCTCTCCGATCGCCGCATTCGTCAAGGCGCACCCGGTGAAGTCGCGCAATGTTGTCGCTCATATTCGCAAGGCAACGCAGGGCCGCCCGAGCGTGGAGAACTGCCATCCATTCATGCGTGAATTATCGGGCTCGCAATGGGTCTTTGCGCACAACGGCGACCTCAATGCATTTGAGCCGTTAGCGGCGGGACCGTTTTCGCCCGTCGGAACCACGGATAGCGAAGCTGTTTTCTGCAGCATGATGAATACATTGGCGGCACGCTTTCGTGGCGCTGCGATCCAGTTCGACGCCGTGTTCGACGCACTTATCGCGATCGTAGAAGGCCTCAATCCGAAAGGAACGTTCAATTTCCTGCTGTCCAACGGCGAGGTGCAGTTCGCCTACTGCTCAACGCGGCTCGCGTATGTGACGCGAACGTGGCCATTCACCAGCGCACGACTCGTCGATGCGGATCTGTCGATCGATTTTGCTGAGCGGGGCAAACCGGAAGATTGCACCACGGTGATCGCGACTACGCCGTTGACGGACGAAGAGTGGATCATCTGCCGCCCGGGCGACCTCCTGATGTTCTCACGCGGCACATTGCAGCGACAAGCCTTTATCCCGGTTCCAGAACACATTAGTGCATCGGCGCCAGGGGCAGCGCACGAGGCGTCATGCCCAACGGCCGATTGCGTTCTGGCGACGCTGCCCTGAAACAACGCGCGGAAACTGAAAAGCAAAGCATAAAAAACTGTTTGTCATTGCCATGTCAACCGGCCTCTAATAGAAGGCTCGCCTTCGATGCGCCGACATTGAGCATTTTTTCATGGCTGATATGGAACCGACATGGCTGACGTAACTTCTTCTCGCAACAGCTATGTCTCTTCGAAATGGCTGAGTTCCGGTGTTTCGAAAGGCGCGCTCTACAGTTGGCTTTCGTGGCTCGTTCCTGCTGTGGTTCTGGTGCTTTGGGAGACCGCGGCGCGTCTTGGACTGATTGCTCCTCAGGTACTCCCGGCACCAAGCAGTGTCGCCGAAACCGCGTTGGATCTGGTCAGAAATGGGGATCTGTTCGTTCACCTCGGCGTTTCGCTTCTGCGTGCCGTGGCGGGCTTCATAGTCGGCGGAGCGATCGGCCTCGCGCTTGGCATCACGGTCGGCTTCTCGCCGCTGGCACAGGCGCTTTTCGACCGTTCGATCCAGATGGTGCGCGCCATCCCTTTCCTCGCGATGCTGCCGCTCGTCATCGTCTGGTTCGGCGTGGGCGAGGTGGCAAAGATTTTTCTGGTCGCGCTCGCGGTGCTGTTCCCCATCTATATCAACACCATGCTGGGCATCCGCCAGATCGATCCGAAGCTGATGGAACTGGCCAAGGTCATCGGGCTGGACTGGACCGCGATCGTGCGACGGATCATTCTGCCAGGAGCAATGCCGTCGATCCTCACGGGCGTACGTTATGCGCTCGCTCACGCCTGGCTCGCGCTTGTGATCGCTGAAACACTCGCGACGACAAAGGGCATCGGCTTCCTCGCCATGGATGCCCGCGAATTCCTGCAAACCAATGTCATTCTGCTGACCATGATCATCTACGCGATCATCGGCGTCGTGGCCGACGCGCTGGTGCGGTTGCTTGAAACCCGTTTCCTCTCATGGCACGCGAATTACGCCAAAGGAGCGCAAAAGTGAGCGGAAGCATCGCACTGCCCCGTGATCCCGAAGTTTCGGCACTCGTCATCGAAGATCGAGTCAGTCAGTCCCCGCTGGGCGTATCCGTACGCGGCCTGCGGCGCTGCTATGGCACGCGTGTTGTCATCGATGCGCTGGACCTTGATATTCACAAAGGTGAATTCGTCGCACTGCTAGGTGAAAGCGGGTGCGGGAAGACCACCCTGCTGCGCGCGCTTGCTGGGCTCGATCTGCCTGACGCCGGGCAGATCCGCGCGCCCGATCGCCCTTCTGTCGTGTTCCAGGAGCCTCGGTTGCTGCCTTGGGCTACGTTGTGGGAAAACGTCGCGCTCGGTCATGAAACAACGGTCGGCCGGGCCGGCGCAGCGCGCGCCCTGGCCGAAGTCGGGCTTGACGGTCGCGAGAGCGACTGGCCCCGCAATCTCTCGGGCGGTCAAGCGCAACGCGTCGCGTTGGCGCGCGCTCTCGTTCGCGATCCCGCGCTCCTGCTGCTGGACGAACCGTTTGCGGCGCTCGACGCGCTCACGCGAATCAAGATGCACGGACTCGTCAAGGAACTCGTTGCCCGCCATCACCCGGGCGTGCTGCTCGTGACGCATGACGTCGACGAAGCGCTCACGCTCGCCGACAGGATTCTCGTCATGCGCTCGGGGCGCATCGCGGCTTCCTTCCGGCCCAAAAATGGCACGCCACAAGAACTGCGGTCCACGCTGCTCGAAGAACTGGGCGTTCCGTCTCACTGATCGATTTCCTGTATTACTCCAAGGACCTGAAAAGAATGAATGATTCTTCGCTGAGTCGCCGCCAGCTGCTGCGCGCGGCGGGTGGCCTGCTGGCCGGTGCCGCCGCCAGCAGTCTGTTCCCAGCCCGGGCAGCCGAGCCGCGCAAACTGACACGCAACACCGATACGGTTCGTATCGGCTGGGGCTACGGGAGCCTGCCAGACGTCGCCAAGCAACGCGGCGTGTTCGAAAAAACGCTCGCCGCAAAAGGCATCAAGGTCGAATGGATCGGTCCGTTCCCGAACCACGCGCCGTCGATTCAGGCCGTGGTCGGCGGCAGTGCGGATTTCGGCTTCTGGGGATCGACCACGCCGGCATTGGCCGCCATGCTGGCCGGGTCGCCCATCGTCTTCAATGCGTTCGATGTCTATTCGCCGCGCTCGACCGCCATCATCGTGAAGAAATCGAGCGGCATCAACTCGGTTGCCGATCTGGCGGGCCGCAAGGTCGCGATCAATCGTTCGGGGCTTGGCGAATTCCTGCTGATCGCAGCGCTGGAAAAGAACCACGTCGACCGCGAGAAGGTCGAGTTTGTCTACCTGAATCCGCCCGATGCCGCTCCGGCGTTCGCGCAAGGCAAAGTCGATGCCTGGTCGATGTGGTCACCGGCGGTGGACATCGCGCGTAATTCGAACGATGCAAAGGACATCTTCAACGAGGGACGCGACCTCGATTTCCTGATCGATTACAGCTCGCTGGTGACGCGCCGAAGGTTCACCGAAGAGAACTCCGATCTGATTCGCGCAGTGATCGATGCGTACTACGTCGAAGGCGCGTGGCAGTCGACGCACTCTACCGAAGCCGAGCAACTCGCACAGGGAGAAGCCAAATACCCGAACCAGGTGCGCGATTATCTGGCCGGCCTGAAGCGGGTGAATCAATTCCACGAACCCGACGACGCCGCTTTCATCTCGCAGCTTCAACGGGCAGCCGACTGGCTCGCGGAACGCAAGATCATCCACTCGCGAATCAAGGTCGCGGATTACAGCATCAAGGTTTGATGGGGCAAATGATGATCGCACGACACATTCGTCCGGGCGTCGAGGTGAAGGCCGGTGGCCGCAACGAAGCTTTCTGTGGTCGGCGTAAGCATGTCTGACGCCACGATCGTCGATAGCGGCCGGCCCCAACTCGTCTCGCCACTGACCGCAACCCTCGGCTTTTCGGAGGCCATCGCCGATATCGCGTCGACTGCCGCCGAGCGGGAAGTAACGCATCGTCTGCCATACGATGAGATCGCGAGGCTCAAGGCGCTGGGCTTCGGTGCACTGCGCCTGCCGACCGAGGCAGGAGGACGAGGTGCGTCGCTGACCGACCTCTTCGTCGTAGCCCGCGATGTTGCAGCGGCCGATTCTAATATCGCCCATGCTTTTCGTAACCATCTGTGGCAAGTCGAAGCGTCGCTTAGACAGCGAGATCATCCCTTCCATGCGCATGTCCTCGACCTGGCCAGACAGAACAAGACAGTCGGTCTCAGCTTTACCGAGAGCGACGTGGTGGCGGCCGGCGCTCGTCCCATCCGCGTGCTGAGCAAGCTCGAATGGGACGAGACACGGCATGCCTACATCGGCTCCGGAGATAAAGTCTATGCGACCGGCAACCTCTACAACGACGCATTTATCGGCCTCGCTGTGGAAAGCCGTGCCGGCCGGACGGTGCAATACGTGCTCGACCGGGGCGAAGGGGTTAGCGACCACGACGACTGGCAGGGCTTCGGCCAGCGCCTGACAGGCTCAGGCACGGCGACGTTTCGCGCCGTGATCGTGCCCTCCGACCATGTTTATCCGCCGGATCCGCCGAAGGCTGAGGAAGCCGCGCCGTGGGGATATACGTTTCATCAGGTTTATCTGACCAACTGCATCGCCGGCGTCGTGCGGCGGATCGTTCTGGACGCTATAGAGGTGCTGCGCGCACGGGGACGCAACTTCTATCATGGCGAAGCCGCGCATCCGACCGATGAGCCGGTCCTGCAGACGTTGCTCGGTCGTATCCGCGCGTATGCGGCCAGCGCCGAGGCGACTGTCGATCGCGCTGTCGGCGCGCTGCAACGAGCGTGGGACAGTTATGGCACCAGCGACGAATATGAGAGCACACTTGCCGCTACGCTTTCGGCGGCAGAAGCCAAAGTGGTGATCGACGATCTCGCTCCGCAGATCGCGAGTTGGCTGATCGACCTTGGGTCCGGCTCGGTCGTCTCGCGTGTGGGCGCAATGGACCGGCACTGGCGCAACATCAAGGTCATTGCCTCGCACAATCCACGACTTTACAAGGAGCGCCTGCTCGGCCAGAACTTGCTCACTGGGCGTCTTCCGCCCACAGGCGCGTTCTTCTGAGCGCGAACGCCGTCGTCCCTGGTGCCGGGGACGAGCCTTGATGGCCGCCAGCGAGATACTCCGCGCTCAGGCGGAAAGCAGACGGCGAACGCGCGGCGCGACCTCTTCTGCAAAGCGCTGCATGTCGGCCTCGAACGGCTGGAACTGCAGCATGAAGAGTTCGATCCCCGCTCGGTGAAACTCGGCAATACGCCGCGCGACCGTATCGTAATCGCCAACGAGTTTTGCGGCAGTCCCCCCGTTCGAACCGACACGGGGCGACTGCGCGAATGTCTGGATCATCACGACGTTCGGATCGATATTGGCTTTCTGCCGCTCCCGCAACGGCTTGTCCAACTCGGCCAGCGCGAAGAGATGTTCAAGGTGAGCCTCTGCCTGCACCTGTGTTTCGCGTGCGATCACGAAAGCCGACAGGCCAAAACGCAAAGCGTCCTGCCCGACCGGGCGAGCGCGAGCGGACACGTCGGCGATCAGACGCGCGACGTCGTCGTGCGGTTGACCGTTGATGAACCACACGTCGCCGTGTGCGGCCACCAGCGCGCGCGCCGGCTCCGACTCACCGCCCACATAGATCCGCGGACGCGCGCGAAACGGATCGGCGGGACGCAACTGATACCCGTCGATGCGGAAGTTGTCGCCGTGATGATTCACCACTTCGCCGCGCAACAGCGCATCGACGACCGTGATCCATTCGCGGCCGTACACGTAGCGTTCATCGTGTTCCGGAAAGCCGATGCCGGCGCGCTCTAGCTCCGGACGATTCCATGCGTTCACCAGGTTGATCGCAAAGCGCCCGCCACTAATGTGCTCGATTTGCTGAGCCATCTTGGCGAGTACGACCGGGTGATAGAGATAGGGCTTGATGGCCGCAATGATCTCGATGCGCGACGTGAGCGCCGCCAATGCAGCCGATGCCGTCCATGCCTCGAGCTGGTCGAGCGAGGCGTCATGCGGATTGACCGTATGCTGGGCGACGAGCACCGAGTCGTAGCCGAGGCGCTCGGCGTCGAGCACGAGCGCCTTGTTGCGCTCCCATGAGGCGTCATACGGTTCGGCGGGATCCTGCAGCGCCGCACGGCTGCCATGCACGAGCGCCCAGATACCGAAGCGTGGAGATTTGACTGACATCGATTTGATACGCGGGAAGAGACACGTGAAGGGAGGCTCATGCTACCGCTACCCGTGTGCCTCGCCTTCCAATTTCTATCGATATGCAATTGGCAGAATGGCATTAAGACCCTCGGATTGGCGCGTCAACAATGACACTTGCCCGGCCTATCCTCAAGGGGACGAGCCTGGCTCAACCCGCGCGCAGCCGATGAGCCAGCTTTACAGGCTACTTCCTGTATTTGCCATTTACAGGCTATTCTTTGTATTTGTCGAATACAGGATATATACTGTTTTTGTCATTTACAGGCTGGTTACTGTTTTTCACGACTATCCGAGGTCGACCGTGGACTATCCCGTTAAAACCCCTCGCCAGTTGCGGCCCATTCTTGTCGGCTTCCGCAAGGCCGCCGGACTCACGCAGGCCCAAGTGGCGAGCCGCTTGGGGATCACCCAGCAGACCTACGCCCAACTCGAGGCAAAGCCCGAATCCGCGAGCATGGACCGCCTATTCCACGTTTTGAAGGTGCTCAAGGTCGATATCGTTCTGACCCAGGTGTTGAGCCCGGCAGATCTCGAAGGCCGCCCATCCGCGCGTCTGCGGACAACGGAGTCGCCGGCCGTGGCGAAACAGAGCGTGACAAAAAAGCGCGCGACTACTACGGCCGCGAAGACGGCCGGTAGCCGGAAAGCCGCCGCCACACCGGCGCGCGGTAGCACGCAAGGCACACCGAAGCCGCTCACACGGAAGCGAGCGGCGTCAATGGCTGCTGCACCCAAGAAGCGGGAGGACTGGTAACAATGGGCCGCCGCGCACACACCAAAAGCCTGAACCTCTGGATGAACGGGTTGCCCGTCGGTACATGGGAGACAACCCGGGACGGGGAAAAACTCACTTACTTCGAAGATTGGATAGCAGACGAACAAGGACGTCCCCTGTCGCTCTCGCTGCCGTTTACGGCCGGCAATCAGCCCTACCGCGGCAAGGTCGTCTCGGACTATTTTGACAACCTGCTGCCCGATAGCAGGGCTATCCGCGAGCGCATCGCAGGGCGCTACAAAACGGGTGGCACGTCGCCTTTCGAGTTGCTGGCCATGCTTGGCCGAGACTGCGTAGGTGCTATCCAGATGCTGCCTCCGGATGAAACCCCGGTGGATCTTGAGCAGATCAGCGGGCGCCCCCTCAACGAGGCGGAAATCGCGCGGCTACTGCGGGAAACAACGGCCCCGCCCGTGTTGGGCCAGCATGAGCCCATCGACGACCTGCGCCTGTCCATCGCTGGCGCGCAGGAAAAGACCGCGCTTCTGTGGCACGACGACCAGTGGGCCATTCCGGAAGGCAGTACCCCGACCACGCATATCCTGAAGCTGCCTCTTGGGCTCATCGGAAACATGCGCGCCGACATGCGCGCGTCGGTGGAAAACGAGTGGCTGTGCTCGAAAATCGTCGCCGCGTATGGTTTGCCCATCGCCAGTTGCGACATCGCAACCTTCGAGGACCAGAAAGTACTTGTCGTCGAGCGATTCGATCGCAGGTATGCGAGCGACGGTTCATGGATCCTGCGGCTTCCCCAGGAGGATATGTGCCAGGCGACCGGAACGTCCGCAGCGGACAAATATGAGTCAGATGGCGGCCCCGGCATCCAGAAGGTCATGGAAGTTCTGGCTGGTTCAGAGCGTTCCGCGATCGATCAGCGCCATTTCTTCATGACGCAGATCGTCTTCTGGATGCTCGCAGCCACCGACGGGCACGCAAAGAATTTCAGCATCGCCCACCTGAAGTCGAACCGCTATGAATCCACGCCGATCTATGACGTTCTCTCCGCGCACCCGATTATTGGAAACGGACCGAACCTGCTTTCCGCGCGTCGGGTGAAACTGGCAATGGCGGTGAGGGGCAACAACGCTCACTATCTGATCAATGAGATCCGGCGACGCCACTGGACTGCGCAAGGGCAACGAGTCACGCTAGCCCCGGCTGATGTCGAGGAGATGATCACCACCCTAACGGACATGACGGAGGCTGTCGTCGCGGAGGTTGATGCGCTGTTGCCAGCCGCGTTTCCAAACGATGTGTCGGACAGGATCTTTGAGGGCCTGCGACAACAAAGCTCGAAGCTCGCTGCCCAGTAGACCGGTTGATGGCAACGCGTACCGGCGCTAGCCAGTCTGCAACGTCAGCAGATTCTTCTCGAACAGATAGCCAGGCGGCTCCTCCTCACCGAAATCATGGGCCGACAACAGCGTATAGCCACTCGTCTGATAAAGCGCGATGGCTTCGGGCTGACGGGGACCGGTGCTCAGAAATACCCGCGTGTAGCGCTGACGAACAGCCTGCGCCTCGAGCTCGGCCAGCACGCGACGTGAAAGCCCCTGACGACGATGGCTGCGACGGACCCATATGCGCTTGAACTCGGCGGTGCCGACGTCATCATGGCGCATCAACGCGCCGCCTGCGATTGCCTGCCCGTCGCGCAACAGCAGCACGAACGCGCCGTGCGGCGCAGCGAACGCCTCGTCCGGATAGCGCCGGAGTTCGTGTGAAATTTCCTCGGCATTGATGAGCCCGGCGTAGCGGCTGCCGTACTCGTAGGCTAATTCATCGAACAAAGGACGGGCCAGCGGGTCGTGAACCGAGACGTAAGCGAAGCGGTCCTCCGGCACAACGGACGAGAACACAGCTACCATGCCTTACCCCTTGCGTGTGTGGCTGAACTCATGGTGAACAATCCCTTCGAAATGAGTGAGTAAAACGTATTCGCGCTCGCTGGAGCTACGCCGGCGACAAACGCGCCACGGCTAGGCGGCCGCGGCCTCGCGCGCGGCTTCGGGCCGCCAGCCGAGTTCGGGTGCGACGCGCGTGACGACATCTTCGAGAATCTGCTGATAGTTTTCGAACGGCAGGTCGTACGGCAATTCGAGGCGCAGTTCACGAACCTGCCCGACGACGGGATCCGCCAGCAAGCGGCTGACGATCTCGTCAGCCGTACCGACGAGATCGGGCACGAACAGCGTGCGCCGCTCGCCATGCGGAGTCAGCGTGCGCGCGTGGCGCCCTTCGGCGAACTCGCGATAGCGCTGTCGTGTGCGGGCATCGGCGCTGTCGGTCGGCACGATCACGCGGCCTAGCGCAACACGCGGCGGCCGCGCTTCGCTCCAATGCGACCGGAACAGATCAAGCTGGCGTAACTGCGCCTCGCGATAGTCGTCAGTGCCCTCGCCCGTCGTGATATTGCCGATCAGCAGATTGAAACCGTTGCGGCCGGCCCATTCGATCGAACGACGCGAACCGCCGCCGTACCAGAGCCGATCGGTCAGGCCCGGCGCGTACGGCGTCACACGGGGGCGCACACGGCCCGCCGCCGATTCGACGAAAGTATCCTCGTCGCCCAGCCATTCTTCCGCGAGATTGCGGCGCAGACGCTCGACGCGCGCATGCGAGAAATCGATCAGTCCAGGATTGGCATCGAAGAGCCGCTCGCCGAGCAGAATGCCGTGCGCGGGCGCGCCCGCGCTCAGGCCGATGTTCAGACGGCCGCGCGATAGCACATCGACGGTGGCAAGATCCTCGGCAAGACGGAACGGGTTTTCGTAACCCATCTGGATCACGGCCGCGCCGAGTCCGATACGCGTCGTGCGCTGGCTCGCGGCCGCGAGGAAAGTCGCGGCGGACGACACCGCCCGTTCGAGGTGGCGTTGACGCACCCATGCGCTGTCATAGCCGAGCGCCTCGCCGGCGCCAAAGAGTTCGAGCGTCCGCTCGAAGCCCGCGAGCGGGGCGTCGTCCGGGTAATTGCCGGGCGTCAGGAAAGCAAGATGATCGATGTGGACGGCACACATACCGGACCTGGTGGTTGTTCTGGCGATTTCGATGGCACCCGACTGATCGCGCCGCCAACCGGGGGCGGCGTTTGCAGCAGGAACCGCTCTTGGTTCAGGCGTCCGGAAAGCCGGGCGGATTCGTTTCCGAGTGAGCCACTGCTTCCGTTTGCAGACCCCAGCGGGCAAGCGCCGTGCGATATTGCCCGCCACGGATCAACCCGTTCGTCGCGATGGTCAGCGCCTGCGCCAGTCCGCTCCCCTTGCGAGTCGCGATCGCGACATCGGCCTTGAACGGCCAGCCGGCGTTGACCGTGCCCACCTGACGGATCTGCCCCTGCGTCGCGGCCTCATAGGCCAGCGGCGCGTGCGGATTGAAGATGGCATCCGCGCGCCCCGACAGCAGCGCAAGGCGCTCGGACGCGCCGTCGTCGTAGTACTGCAACGTGGCCTCCTTCAATCCCTGCGCCGCGTTGCGCCGGTTCCATTCGAGCAGAATGCGCTCCTGAATCGCACCCGAGCCCGTGATGATGCGCAGCCCCGCAATGTCCTTAGGTTCGCTGATCAACTTGATGGAGCTGTCGTCCCGCACATAGAAACCGTGCAGGCCCAACCTGTATGTCGTGAAGTCGAATTTCTGTTTGCGCTTCTCCGTCACGCCGACGTTCGAAATCACCGCGTCGTAGCGGCCGGAGGCAAGACCAAGCGGCCAGTCCGGCCACGCGACGGGCACGATTTGCAGCCGCAGGCCGAGTGCGTCGGCGACCAGCTGCGCGTAATCGGGATCGGAGCCGACGATGCTGCGGGCATCGGTCGCGTACGTGGCGATCGGTGCCGCGAATGGCGCTACCGCCACCGTGAATACGCCGGGTGTGACGAAGCGATAGTCCGTCACCTGGCGCAGCACTTCGGGATCTTTCGATGCATGCACGCGGCCTTGCTGCTGCGGGCTGAAATCGTAAGACTGCGTGGCTGCCCGTGCGAGGCCGGCGTGCCACGCGATCGGCACGGCGGCCAGCGCGGCCATGTTGCTCAGGAATGTCCGGCGTTTCGTCATCGATCGAGTCGGGGGTTGGGGTTGTCTGCGTGACATGCGTTTCAAAGCACCTTCGAAAGGAATTCGCGGGTACGTGGATGGGCCGGGTCGCGCAGCACACGCGACGGCGGACCGGACTCCACGATGCGGCCACCATCCATGAAGACGATCGTGTCGGCGACCTCGCGCGCGAAGCCGATCTCGTGCGTGACAATGATCAGCGTCGTGCCGGAACGCGCAAGCTGACGGATCACGTCGAGTACCTCGTTGACGAGTTCCGGATCGAGCGCCGAGGTGGGTTCGTCGAACAGCAGAACCTTGGGCTTGAGCGCGAGCGCACGCGCGATCGCCACGCGTTGCTGTTGGCCGCCGGATAGCTGGCGTGGCCACGCGTCGGCCTTGCCCGTGAGTCCGACGCGCGCGAGCAGAGCGCGCGCCGCCGCTTCTGCCTGCGCTCGCGGCACGCCCGCCGCGAGCGGCGCCTCGACGACGTTGTCGAGCACAGTCAGATGCGGAAACAGGTTGAAGCTCTGGAACACCATCCCGACATCGTCGCGACGGCGCTGAAGAATGTCCCGCTCCTTGAGCTCATAGAGCGTGCGCCCTTCGCGGCGATATCCAACGAGTTCGCCGTCGATGTCGATGAAGCCGTCGTCGACGCGTTCAAGGTGATTGATCGAGCGCAGCAACGTCGACTTGCCCGAGCCAGACTGGCCGAGAATCACGGTGACGCTGCCCGACGGGACCGACAATGAGACATTGTCGAGCACCTTCAGCGTGTCGAAGCTTTTCGACACGTTGTGGATGCCGACCCGGCCGCCGACGCGCCGCTGGGCCCAGCCTCCCGCTGCCGCGTCCGCCGTCGTTGGTGTGCGTTGCTGGCGATCCGGCGGACCCGAGGCCTCGCTGCGAGCAGCACGCGCGGTACGCCACCGCCCGAATAGCGCGGTCAGTGGCGACACCGCCACCTGCTCGCGCGTCGCGCCGCGTGCGTAGTAACGTTCGATGTGAACCTGGAGCGCCGACAACACGGTCAGGATGATCAGATACCAGACCGTCGCGACCATCAGTAGTGGAATCACTTCCAGGTTGCGGTGATAGATGATCTGCACCGTGTAGAACAGATCCGGCATCGCGAGGATATACACAACCGAGGTGCCTTTCGCGAGACCGATCACGTCGTTGAAGGCGGTCGGCAGAATCGAGCGCATCGCCTGCGGCAGTACGATGCGCCGGACCTGGCGCGCGCCCGGCAGGCCGAGCGCGGCGGCCGCTTCACGTTGTCCGTGGTCGACGGATAGAATCCCGCCGCGGATCGCCTCGGCCGAGAACGCAGCGTGGTTCAGCGTGAGTCCCAGTACTGCCGCGAAAAACGGACTGATCAGGTCAGTGGTCGATTGGTTGAGCAACGCGAAGTGCGTGAACGGCACGCCGATCCAGATCGTCTCGTACAGATAGCCGAGGTTGTTCAAGAGGAGCAGCAACACGATCGGAGGGATCGAGCGGAACAGCCAGATGAAGGCCCACGCACAGCCCGCCAGCAGCGGAGAACGCGATACGCGCGCCAGTGCCAGCGGCGTCGCGAGCGCGAAGCCGAACAGCGCGCCGAGCGCCGTCAGCACAAGCGTACGCCCGAGCCCCGAGAGCACCGGTTCGGCGAAGAACCATTGCGCGAAGACGCCCCAGCCCCAGCGCGGATTACCGAATATCGAATTCAGTACGAGCCCGATCACGACGATGGCTAGCACGGTGGCGGCCGTGCGTGCATGATGCCGCGCCGGCACGATCCGATAGCGCGCGTAGTCATGACCGTCATCGGCGCCGATCGCGTGTGCCGCGTGAACCGCATGAGCGGGACCGGCAAGCTGGGTAGTGTCGTTCATGATGCTGTCCTTGTGCGTGGCATGCCGTTCATCAGGCCGTTTCCGCGGTCACGTAGCGGCTTTCCCGGCGCGGCAGGCCCAGGTGATCGCGCAGCGTCGTGCCGGTCAAGGTTCGGCTGTAACGGCCGCGCGCCTCCAATGCAGGGATCACGTATCGAACGAAATCGTCCAGCCCTTCTGCCTGCGCCGGAAAGCCGAGGATGAAGCCGTCGGAGGCGCCCGCGTCGAACCAGCGGATCAGTTCGTCGGCAATCTGCTCGCCGGTGCCGATGAACTGCGTCTTCGGCGTGGCCACTTCCAGTGCGACCTCGCGCAGCGTTGCACCGGTGCGCTTGGCGTCGGCCTTGATGCGGTCGGTCGTCGAACGGAAGCTGTTCGAGCCGAGATCGCCCAGTTCGGGAAACGGCTCGTCGAGCGGGTATTGCGTAAAGTCGTGATGCTCGAAAAAGCGCCCGAGATAGGCGAGCGCATCGTCCACGGTCAGCAGGTCGCGGATCGCGCGATACTTCGCTTCGGCTTCGTCTGCCGTCGCGCCGACGATGGGTCCGATGCCCGGAAAGATCTTCACGTCGGTCGCCGCGCGTCCGTGCTCGACCGCGCTCTGACGAACCTGGTCGGCGAACGCCTTCGTTTCTTCGAGCGACGGCGAATGCGTGAACACTGCGTCCGCGTATTTGCCGGCGAGCGCAATCCCCGAATCCGACGAACCGGCCTGGAAGATCACCGGCTGTCCTTGCGGCGAGCGCTGGATGTTCAATGGCCCGGCGACTTCGAAGAATCGTCCCTTGTGATCGAGCGTATGCAGCTTGTCGCGGTCGAAGAAGCGGCCGCTCTCGCGTTCGCGAACGAATGCGTCGTCGTCCCAGCTATCCCACAGTCCCTGCACGACTTCCAGATATTCGTCGGCGATCTCGTAGCGCAGTTCGTGGTCCGGATGCTGGCCGCCGTAATTCTTCGCGGACCCTTCGAGCGGCGAGGTCACCACATTCCATCCCGCGCGCCCGCCGCTGATCAGGTCGAGCGACGCGAACTGCCGCGCCACCGTAAACGGATGACTGTACGAAGTCGACAGCGTGCCGGCGAGGCCGATTTTCGAAGTCGATGTCGCGAGTGCCGACAGGATCGAAATGGGCTCGAAGCGGTTCAGGAAGTGAGGAATCGACTTTTCGTTGATATAGAGTCCATCGGCGACAAACGCAAACGCAACGCCATTGGCCTCGGCCTTCTGCGCGACGCCGGTGATGAAATCCAGGTTGACGCTGGCGTCCGCGGGACCGGCCGGATGCTTCCACGCGTTCATATGGCCGCCCGCGCCGTGCAGCATGATGCCGAATGTGAGATTTCGCTGAGTCATAGTCTGGTCCGTAAATAGAATGAGCTAATCAGACGCGCGCGGTCTGTTCCGCGCCGGCCAGCGCTTCGACCGAAGCGAGGCGCAGCGCGTAGTCTGTTATCGGGGTGTCGATCACGAATTCTTCGATGCCGAAGCGTTCGTGCAAGACGTCGAGTTCCCGGCGCACGTCTTCCGCAGTGCCGGCGATGACGTGTGGATGCAGTTCGTCGAGACGATAGTCGGTCACGCCGGTTTGTCGCGCGAATTCCGCTGCCGCCTCGGGACTCGGAAGATTGACGCTCTGCCCCGTTGCAAGCTGCAGCTTAAAAATACGCAGTGCGCCGACCTGGCGCTGCGCTTCGGCGCGCGAGGGCGCTGCGAACGCGTAGAGCGCGAGCAGCGGCGTGCGTCCGGTCACGCTGCGATAGGTGTCGAGCGAGCGCTCGATGTTGGCTTCGTCGCCGTTGAAATGGCCGGCGTAGCAGAACTGCCAGCCGTGCTGCGCGGCAAGCGCCGCACTCTCCGCGCTCGCGCCCAGCAGAATGCGCTCGGGCGCTTCGGGCGGCGTCGGCAGCGCAATCGCGCCGGCCAGCGGGTGATCTTCCGCGACGCCCCACTTCAGGAATGCGTCGAGTTCCGCGAACTGATGCGCGAAGTCCTGCTTCTTCGCCTTGTCGTGAAACCATTGCAACGCGCGCGTCGTCAATGGCAGTCCGCCCGGCGCCTTGCCGATGCCGAGATCGACGCGCCCCGGCGCAAGTGACGCGAGCACCCGGAACGTTTCCGCCACCTTGAAGGGACTGTAGTGCTGCAGCATCACGCCACCCGAACCGACACGAATGCGCGAGGTGTGCGCGAGCAGATGCGACACGACGATCTCCGGCGCGGAACTCGCGAGTCCTGGTGCGCCATGATGCTCGGCGATCCAGTAACGCTTGTAACCCAACGCTTCCGCGCGCTGCGCGAGCCGCACGGTAAAGCGCAATGCATCATGAGCACTCTTTCCGTCGGCGATCGGACTCTTGTCGAGAATCGAAAGTGAGTAGGACATATCGAACCCTCCCAATGCACGCTGCGGCACATGGGAAAAGAAATTGATGGAATTCGCTGAACGACTCCGTTGATCCCATTATGGCTATCGGGGTGCGAAACCGTTCGAGCAAATTTTTCTATGCATATCAAGAAAACGTCAAAACACGTAGCGAGCCCGCGCGTAGTAGAAGCCGCCATTCACGCCTGTCGTCGAAGCGAATGCGTCGTACTGCACGCCTTCGAGTTGCGCTTCATAAGGCAGCTTGCTCGGATAGACGTTGAAGAGATTGTTGGCGCCCACCGCGATCTGGAATTTCTTCGTCACGTCATAGCGGACTTCGACGTCGGTGATGTAGCGGGCTGCATTCTCGAAATGGAGAAACTGTGTCGTCGAGAACGCGTTCGGCCCGACGATGTAGGTTTCCTCACTCGACGTGGCGCCATAACGCGTCTCGTGCAGGCTCACACCCCACTTGTCGAGATGCCACGTGCCGCCGATGATGATCTTGTTCTTCGGCGTCGACGTGCTCAGCCACGCGACCTGTTGCGCGTTGAGTTCCGGCTTGCCGTTCGGGCCGGTCGCGACATGCGTGACCGAGGTCGTATTGATGTTCACGCCCAGATCCCAGTCAACCCATCCGAAGCGGCCAAAGCCCGTGTGGTAAGTGCCGGTCAGATCGATCCCGCGAGTACGCGTGCTGGCGCCGTTGGTGAAGTAACTCGCGGATACCGCCGATGCCGGCACTGAAGTGGGCACCGACAGGCCCGCCGCCTGCATCGCGGCGATGGCATCCGCGCCCGACGCCGTACCGCCCTCGACGATCCGGTTGCGGATGTCGATCTGATAAGCGTCGAGCGTCACGTGCAGATTCTTGACCGGCGTCAGCACGAAGCCGATGTTGTAGTTGGTCGATTTCTCCGACTGCAGTTGCTGCGCACCGATCAGCTTCGCCGCTGCTGAGTTGGCCGCAAGCAGACCGAACACGGAGGCAGGCGATTCGTTGATATTGCTGTAGTACTCCTCGGCCAGCGACGGCGCACGGAAGCCGGTGCTGACACTGCCTCGGATCGCGAATGCCGGCGTGAAGTCGTAGCGCGTGGATAGCTTTCCGTTCGTCGTGTTGCCCACGTCGCTGTAGTGCTCGAAGCGTCCTGCCAGATCGACCGTCCATTTCGGCGTCAGGTGGGTCAACAGGTCGAGATAGGTGCCGAGCACGTTGCGCGAGTTGTCGCTCGCACTCACTGGCGCGAGGCCCGGCAGCGCCTGGGAGCCGCCGTCGACATACGACGCGTAATCGCCCGCTCCCACCGAGTAGGTCTCGCGGCGCTGCTCCACGCCCCATGAAACATTCACCGGCGCCGGGAGTAGCGGCAGCTGGAATGCCCGCGAGAAATCGAGGTTGTTCGTCAGCTGCGCGTTGCTGACGGTGGAAAGGTGAAAGCTGGTCGGCGTATAGCCCTGCGCCGCATACAACCCTGTGTTAGCCGAGTTGCGCAAGCCCACGACGTCATGATCGCCGCCGTAGGTTGTACTCAGATCCCACGACCAGCCGAATAGATTCTGGCCCTTGATGCCCGTCGTCACCGAAAAGTCGTTCTCGTTGATTGTCTCCACCGGCACGAAACCGTTTGGATAGATTTGCGGCAGCACTGAAGGCGGACGGTAATTCTGATAGGACTCTGCGTCGCGATGCGCATAGGTACCAAAGCCATGGAGTTCGACATCGTCGCCGAGGTAGTAGCCGGCGTTGTAACCCACTGACGTGCGCGTGCTCGCCGGGTCGCCCTCGATCGGATTGTAGTAACCGTGGCCCGGTTGAAACGATCCGAAGTAGTCGTCAGGGCCGGTGCGGATCGTGTGGTTCTGACGATTGTATTCCGCGCTCAGATCGAGAAATCCCTTGCCGCCCAGGTCCAAACCGATAGTGGCCGACTCGCCGTTCTTGAAGCCGTCGCCGGCATACGTCTGGCCGTTTGTCGTCTGCAACTCTCCGCCGTGCGAACCTTTCTTCAGGATGATGTTGATAACGCCCGCGATTGCGTCCGAGCCGTACTGTGCCGCGGCCCCATCACGCAGCACCTCGATGTGGTCGATAAGCCCCACCGGAATCATGTCGATATCGACACCGGTCGAGCCCTGGTTCAACCCGCCGTCGAGCGCGATATTCGCCGTGGTATGACGGCGCTTGCCGTTCACCAGCACGAGCACGTGGTCAGGACTCAGCCCGTGGAGCGTCAGCGCGTCGGTCAGCACCGCGGCATCGCCTGCGTAGTTCTCGCGCGAGATCGACGGCGATAGCTGAACGAGCGCATCACGCAGATTGCTTTGGCCAGTGGCGCGCAATTGAGCGCCGCTGATCACGTCCACCGGTGTCAGGCTCTGGCTTGCCTTCGTGTCGGTACGCGTACCAGTGACGACCACCGTATCCTGCTGCACGGTATTGACTGCGCCGGACTGCTTCGCGTCGGCCGCTCCTGCATTCGGCTGAGCGGCGCTCGGTGCAACGGCGGCAGCGTTGCTCGCTTCCGTCGGCGCCGCCGCGCTCTGTGCCCATGCCACGCTGTTGCAAGTGGCTGCCAGAACCGCAACTGACAGCACTTTTCTGCGAACCCCGATAATGGGCCGATCGGCCCTATTCTTCCTGTCTTTCCCACGCATCGACTATTCCGTTGGTTATTTGCGGACACAATGCTCCAGCACGTGCCTGATATCAGACACGCGCAAAGCCACTCTGTAGTAATCCTTATGATTGACAACTGACCTTATCGAGGCAGTCTCAACTGCCTCGACGATTTAACTCTTGGGAAGCCCCGGAGGATTCGTTTTGGCCTGATCGATCGCTTCGGAGCCGAGATTCCAGCGGTCGAGTACCTGAGTGTATTTACCGCTGCGAATGAGGTCGTTCAGCAGCACCGTGAGCGGCGCGGCGAGTCCACTGCCCTTCTTCGTCGTGATCGCGACATCGGCCATGATCGGCCAGCCGCCGCTGATGGTGCCGACCGCGCGTATTCCGCCCCTCTGCGCGGACTCGTAAGCGAGTGCCGAGTTGACGCTAAGGATCGCGTCGGCGCGCCCGGAGCGGAGCGCCACATCCCTGACGGCGATATCGTCGTAGTACTGAATCTGCACGGGCTTGAGTCCGTGCGCAATGTTCTCCTTGTCCCACGCGAGCAGGATCTTTTCCTGATTCGTGCCGGAGTCGGTAATGACTCGTAGACCCGCAACGTCCTTCGGCTCGCGGATCGCCTTGATCGGACTCGAACTGGCTACGTAGAAACCGAGCACGTCGCGTCTATAGGTTGAGAAATCGAATTTCTCCTTGCGCTGCTCGGTGACCGTCACGTTCGACAGAACCGCGTCGACCTTGCCCGATTGCACGGCGAGCGGCCAGTCTTCCCACGCGAGCACCACGATTTTTAGTTTGCGTCCCAAACCGTCCGCGACCAGTTGCGCAAGATCCGGGTCGAAGCCGACGATCGTTTTGTTATCCGTCGCATAGGTGCCGAGCGGCGGCCACGCCACGGTCATGCCAATGACCAGTTCGTCCTTCGCGGCAAACGGAAACGTCGCCGGTACAGCCTTGATGGCCGCGGTGTCAGCCGTGGTCCGGATCTGGTCGTGCTGATCCGGACTTAGATTGAAGACGCTGCTTGCCGCTAGAGCGATGCCTGCTACACCCATCGCCAATGCGACGAACGTCCCGGCCGCAGCTACCCGAATTCCCCTGCTTTGCTTCATGACTTGATGTACCCCGTGAGATGAACGAATTGATCGATGCGCTACGTTGCGCACGTGACTACCGTTGGCCGAGCGGCTCGGGCGCAACCAGATCGTGTAACGAGTCGACGCGACCCGGCTCCAGCAAATCCTTGCCGAACGGAAGACGAAAATGGATCTCAGGTGCGATCGAACGGTCGAACAGCGGCTCGTAGCCCGCATTGAAATAGAGTCCGCTTGCTTCCGGCTGTTTGAAGCCGGTGGTCAGATAGACGCGGCGATATCCCTGGCGCAGCGCTCGATCCTCGAGTTCCTGCACGACGCGGCGAGCCAATCCCTGACGTCGCTGGCTAGCGTGTGTCCAGATGCGCTTGAGTTCCGCGGTCGTCGCGTCATAGCGCTTGAACGCACCGCCGCCGACCGTCTCCCCATCGCGCACGACGACAATGAACGCGCCATCGGGCGGCGCGAACAACTCGGCCGGATAACGCAACATCTCTTCACTCACCGATGCCGCGCTTGCCGGCCGGAACTCGCGATAGCGTGTCGTGTATTCGACGTTCAGCGCGTCCAGTAGCGGCCGCGCAATCGGATCCAGCGGCGTGGTGTCAATAATTTTGTAGGTCATGCTGAATAGGGGGATAGCTCTTATCCCTACCGCTCCTGTCGTTGAATTCTTTTTCCCGTCCGACTTTGATTGGCGTCGAACTATAAATAAGATAACAGGCCGCCCATTCCGAATGAACCAAACATTTAACGAATCGTTATTCCGTGTAATTCGTATATTTAATTGACGTCGTTAACCGCGCTATAGCGGCAGGTGCTCTAAATGAGGGTGATATACGCTGATTGGCTGTTTATTGATTGCACATTTATTTCATGTTGCTTTCATGTTTAAGCTGCCTCACCAACGAAACGTGGCAAACACCCATCCGGTAATGATTTTATATCCCGGGTTTGACGTCCAATAATTGCAGAATTATTTCTAATTACTTTCAAATATTGAATTCGCTTGATCAGGCAGATCACGGCAGAACATCCGCAAGTCTAATAGAGCGTGTAAATTTCCAGAATAGCGGCGTAGGTTTTTTGTTTCTGGTTAATTCTAATCGTTCATTTCGCGTCGCCATTCATCTCATTGCGAACCGGATGGCACCGTCGATGAAACGTGCAATCTTCCACAATAGCGGCACTGGACCTCGCCGCATCGTCTTCAAACCGGCTCGGCGAGATGGAATAGACAGTCGCCACGCTCTACGGCGGCCGGCACACGTTTGCAAACGACCTCGCCCGCGCTCGCGAAAAAGGTGGTGACCGGTTCCCGCAGCGGCGTGTCGGGGAAATGGATTCGCGCCGCAGGCTGGCCCGCCACGACCTGATCGCCCAACTCGACGAGTGGCTCGTACACGCCGCGATCATAGGCATAGACATAGTGGCGCGAGCCGGACACCGTGAAGAAGCGCGTCTGCGCGGGCGGGCCGTCCGGTACGAGCGGTCCACTCAACACGCCGATGAAGCCGAGCAGATTCAGCAGTCCGTGTCGCGCATCGCGCAGCAGGCTCGCCTGCACGGTGCCACCGCCGCCGAGTTCCGTGAGAATGGAAATCGCGCCCTGCCGCCGCGCGGCGCTCGCCGCGTGGACCGGATTCGGCCGATGCAGAAATGCACGCGGCAACCCGAATGCAGCGAGCAATGCCTTGAGTCGTTCCTCTTCCTCGGGATCGCGCGGCTCGATGGCCAGCATATTGGCGCCGTGGTAGAGAAGCGAACTTCCGCCCGAATGCAGGTCGATCAGATATTGCGCGCGTGCAAGCAGCGAGTGCTCGATGTAGTCGGCAATCGCGGCGGTCGGCGCGCCTTGCGGATCGCCAGGAAAACTGCGGTTCAGGTTGCCGCCGTCGAGCGGCGAAGTCCTCAGGCCCGCGGCCGCAGCCGGAAAATTCGCCATCGGCAAAAAGATCAGTTGCCCGCGGACCCATTGCGGTTCGATCTCGCGAATCAGACTGGAAACGAGTACCTGTCCTTCGTATTCGTCACCGTGATTGCCGCCCATGAGTAGCACGACGGGACCGTCGCCGTTGCGCACCGAGGCGATCGGAATCGGAATCCAGCCATACGCGGAGCGATGAACCGAGTGAGGTAGGCGCAGATAACCTACGTGACGTCCGTCGGCATTCAGGTCGATTTCATTGTGGAGCGTGCTCATGGGATCTCCTTCTTGATACGCGACGACCGCTCAGACGCGCTCACTGCATATATTGTTCATTGCCGATAAGCCCGATCTTCGTCGCCCCTTCGCGCTGGGCAGCGGCCAGTACGGCGGCCACGTCCTTATACGGCGCGAGCTTGTTCGGCAGCAGATGAATCTCCGCCTGGTCCGTGTGCGCCGCGACCTCGGCCATATGCTTCTCCAGATCGGCGCCGGCCGCAACCGGCGCGCCGTTCCACCTGATTGTGCCGTCGAAATCGATGTCGACCTGCACGACCGGCGGCGGCACGGCTTGAGGCGGTGGCTTGCCGACTGGCAGGTTCATCTTCACCGAGTGCATCTGGATCGGAATCGTGATGATCAGCATGATCAGCAACACCAGCATCACGTCGATCAGCGGCGTGGTGTTGATGTCCACCATCACCTCCGGTTCATTGCCGCCACCCGAAGATACATTCATTCCCATCGTCGTCTCCTGTCGATCGGACTTGGCGCTTTAGCGCTTAGTCCGATCCCATGCAAATCTAACCGCCGCGCGCCGGCGGTTGAGTAACAAATGACATCTTCGAAATCCCGGCACGCTCGCAGGCCGTGACCACACGGCCGATGAACTCATAGCGCGTAGTCTGGTCACCGCGTACATGTACCTCTGGCTGCGGCAGCTTCACCGACGCCACTTTCAGCCGCGCGAGCAAGGTCGGCCGATCGACCAGCTTCTCGTTCCAGAACAGGTCGCCGTCCTTGTTGACCGCGATCTCGATGCTGTCCGGTTTCGACTGCAACGGATTCACCGTTTCTTTCGGCAACTGCACCGGCACTGTGTGCGTGACGACCGGAATCGTGATCAGGAAGATGATCAGCAGCACCAGCATCACGTCGACGAGCGGCGTTGTGTTGATGGCGGCGATCACCTCATCCTCGTGACCATCCTGTCCAACGTTTATGGCCATGGCTTCTAGCTCCGCCTGTTGGGTGGCTCAATGCGCGTTCGCGACCGCGCGTACCTGGCGCTTCGTGCCCGGCAGCAGGACAGTGTGCAACTGCGCGCCGAAGGCACGCACGCGTTCCATCACCGACTTGTTGCGACGCACGAGGAAGTTATAGCCCAGCACGGCCGGCACCGCGACCGCGAGGCCGATCGCCGTCATGATCAGCGCTTCGCCGACCGGGCCCGCCACCTTGTCGATGGACGCCTGTCCGGCGATGCCGATCGCGGTCAGCGCATGATAAATCCCCCATACCGTGCCGAACAGGCCGACGAACGGCGCCGTCGAGCCGACCGTGCCAAGGAACGCGAGGCCGTCCTGCAAGCGGTTCGACACGTTGGTAATGGCGCGCTCGATGGACACGTCGATCCAGGTGTTGCGATCCACCGCTTCGAGCAACGCTTCGTCGTGGTGCTTGCCGGCCTCGATCCCTACCTGCGCGATAAAACGGAACGGCGAATTCTCGTCGAGCTGCTCCGCGCCTTGGGCGAGCGACGGCGCGCTCCACAGTTGCTCGTCGGCCGATTTCGCGCGGTGGTTTGCCCGAAGTTGCTCGAAGAACTTGGTGACCATGATGTACCAGCTTCCCATCGACATGAGCACGAGCAGAATCAGCACGAAACGCGCGACGAAGTCGCCGTTCGCCCAAAGCGCGCTGAGACCGTACGGGTTGGTCACTTCGGTGCTGGTCGCCGCAAGTGGCGGCGGCACCGGCTGGTCGGCGGCCGTGGTCGGCTGCGACGTCGCTGTGGCGTGTTCTGCACTCGATGCAACGGGAGTGGACGGTACAGAGACGGCCGGCGCGCTTGCCTGGGCCCAAACCGCCTGCGGCGCGGCAAGGAAGCTGACGGGCGTAACCATGATCAGCAAGCTGGCCGCCACGGCGGCAAAGGAACGCTTCTTCATACATGCTCCAGACGGTGCAGTCATTGATAGTGAGTGAGTTGGCATCAAGGCAGGCAAGGATCGCGCACGCGACGCTCAGTTCAGGTTGAACGAGAACGGCACCTGGACGCGAACCGGCTGCCCTTGCGAAATACAGTTGAACTTCTTCACCGCGGCGAAGGCCGCTCGATCGAGGATCGGATCGGCGGACTGCTCGACCTTCTCGTCGGTCACGCGCCCCTGCGGGTCGACCACGAAAGAGATCGTCACGTCGCCCGTGATGTTGTTGTCCTGCGCTTCCTGCGGATAGCCCATCGAGCGGCGAATCTCGTCCGAGTTCGGACACACGACGCCGATCACGTGGCTAACCGGCTTGGCGGGCGCGGGCGCCGGCGGTGCCACAGGCGCGGGCGTCGGGGCAACCGGAGTCGGCTCCGGCGTGGCCTGATGCGTGATCGTCGGCGCGGGCGGTGGCGTCACCGCCACTTCGGGCGGTGGCACGAATGGTCGCGGTGGCGGCGGTGGCGTGAATTTCGGCGGCGGTAGTTTCACCGTCGGGATCGGCGGCGGCGGCGGCGGTTTCATCGGTTCGATGATCCTGGTCTCGATCGGCTTCTGCACGATCTGCACGACCTTGTTCGCAAGGCCGTTCGTCAGCGCCCAGATGAAGAAGATGTGCAGTAGCAGGACCACGGTGATGCCGGCGTAACGGCGAACCGGATTCTGCCGGCGACGCCCGTACTGGCGTGGACCTGCGCCCGACGGCGCAGATCTGGAAATCAGCTCTGTCGACATGCATCACTCCGGTGGCTGTAGCCTGTACTGCTCACGACCGATCTCCTGAAACCTTGCGCAATGAAGCGCGGGCGTTTTATGCCGCGTCGCTATGGGAAGTGAAATACGTTATCCGCACGCCGTATTGAAGTGAACAAAGAATTCCGTATTTGGATTCCTGCGCACGCATAAGAAAGATCGGAGTGAACCGGATCACGCGATGCTGACTTCCGCGCTCAGAGTTTTCGGGGGTGTGGGCAAATGCAGATGGGCAAAGCGGCATAGGCGGCGCGCCCATGGCAACATTGAAGCGAATAGCTTCGCATTGGGAATAAGCTTGCACGCCTCCCTGTGCCCTTCCGCGCCTCGCAATTGATTGTCGTGGTACTGAGGCGAAACCGTCGCGATCTCGTCCATCTCGGGCAGTCGATGAGACCCGAGTCCGATCAGCCTTGAATAAAGCGCGAACGCGCTGCGCAGCGCGATGTCGGCGCCTTCGGCTTCGAGGAAGCGTTCGTTTCAACGTGCCCCGGAAAGCGTTCCGTCATCGCACGGCCTCTCCCTCAATGCTTCCCATACACAGAAAGGTATTCCGCCAGCCCCGTCCACTGCGGCGACGTCAGCAACTGCGGATGATCCCTTGCCACCTGCAGCGCGACATTATGGAAAGCCTGCGTCGTATCCGACACTCCCGCTTGCACCGTCCCGTTAAATGCAGCTGCCGTGGCCTGTATCGGCGCACCCGCCAACGCAGGCGGAGGTTGAACCACAGGCTGACTATTCAGAGCGCTCGCCAACCGGTCGAGTTGCGCATTGCGAGTGCTGACAGCAGCGGAATACTGCTTCTGCGAGTCAAACTTCTCCGCAAGCATCTGCAGCACTGCCGTGTGGTCGAGTTTTCCCGAGAAGACGCCGCCTGGCGTGACATACGGCGACACCAGCAAAGCCGGCACGCGCAGACCGGTGGTCTTGAAGGAATATCCCGCGATGTCGGCCGCAATGTCCAAAGGCGCCATGTGATCGAAGAACCCGCCGTGCTCGTCGTACGTCACGATCAGCAGCGTCTCATTCCACCTGGTCGGATTCGAAATCAAAGTCCGGTAAATATCGGCGACGAACGCCTGCCCTCCGGCCATCCCCGTTGGACAATGATCGTCGTTAGCGGTGTTATGAGGACCGTCGGTATATTCCGGTTCGATGAAAATTACTTTCGGCAGAATGCTGTTGCCCTGCCAGTCACGAGCAAACCTCGAATACCGCCGGAAGTTGCCGCCTGCATCGTTGAGCGGCAGGGTCAAGGACAGCAGGATTTCCGGAAGCCAATCCTTCATCAGGCTGAAGAACGGAAAGAAGCTCCCCGACTGATAGACACACCAAGGTATGCCGCGCTGGCGGAGCCAATCGTAGGCAAGTGGCTGATCGGGCAGAAAGCTCAACCCTTGCACGTTGTCGCTGATAAGGCTAGTCCCTGCCATCGCCATCAGGCGATTGGCCTGAGTTCCCGAGGGCAACGGAGCAAACCAGTTGTCGCACACGGTGAAGTGTTTCGCGAGAAAGTCGAAGGTGGGCACAGTGCGAGCGTCGTAATAACCCATCACGTCGGCCAGATTCGACGGTGCCGGTGTGCGGGTGGCATAGCTCTGCACGAATCCGCCGAGTTCCGGGCATCCTCCCGGCACACACGGCGTGTTGATCTGCGTGGCGATCGGGGCGCGGTCGTGAGGCGGATCCGAGATGGCCGGTCCAGTCGGACCCAATGCATGAATGGGATATTGCTTGCCGTTGTATGCGTTGATGAAGTTCGCCTGCCACGCCGGATCTGCGGAAAGGCCGTTGACCTGGCTGCCGTTCAGGCTCAGATAGCCGAGTGCGTGATCGAAGGAACGGTTTTCCATCATGACGATCACGATGGTGTCAATCTGGTCCAAAGCAGTCATTGAAGCTCCTTGAGCACCCGGCATTCGCCGCAAACCGATTCAGTATCGGAAAAGGTAGGCGAAAACCATGGCTTTCGCGTCTCAGGTAATTCCCTGAGGCCACGGTGTGAAGTGCCGAATGTCGTCGAGTTCACCTCTCTGTCGAACATGCTGCTGTCACTCAGCGACCCATGAATTGAAGGGGCTGTACCCTTTCAATCCATGAGAACCGAAATGACAAAGATTAGATGGCATCATGCAGGAACCGTTGCATTGCTGTTCGCCAGCAGCGTCTCGCACGCGGGCACGCCGTCCGTCGGCAGCCGCGAATATAAGGTACCGCTCAATCCCGCGGATTTCGCGAGCCAGCCGGCTGCCACGGCCAACCGCTTTCTCACCGACCTGCAAGCGAGTCTCGCGGCAAACGGCTTCGACCGCACCGTCACGGGCAGCTTCGCCGCCGATAACGATCGTACCGTGCTCTACTATGATTCGCCGGGTACGTGCGCCGTGAAACAAGCCGGCTATTCAATGCGCGAACGCGACGACAGTAGCGGCCGCAACATCGAATTCAAGTTTGGTTCGGCTAACGAAACGACCTCGACGAAGACGGATGTCAGCGGCAGCTCATCGAAAGCCAAGAGCAAACTCGAAGACCGGAGGTCAGGCGCGTGACGTCGTGAGTCTGGCCTTTGGTGGATGAGGCACTGGTCAGGAATTCGACGCCTGTGTCGATGATGCCGGAGAGCGTGACAGATGAAGACGAGCTTGCGTCTGACGCAGCGAAACTGGTATTCGCAGACAGGCAGAGACGGCCATGCAGCAGCCGATCACCGCGATGCGGTAGGAGTGGTTCACGGATTGTGTCCTCTTTGGGATTAAGTTTGAGCCGTGAATGTAAGCTGCACTTAACCCAACTGAATGACAGAAATACGCATGACATCGGGTGCGTCGGCGTCGATCTCGCTCGCCGTGCGCACCGCCTCTTGTTATAATTCTTTCACCAAATCGAACAAAACATAACGCCCTTCCTCACTGCGCGACAGGATCTCCATGCTGAAACCCGACCGCCTCCGCGCCCTTGCCGATGCACTGGGCAGGCAAAACGTGATGCGTCTGCGCGACGCCGCCGGCCTGCTGGGCGTTTCGGAAATGACTGTCCGGCGCGACATCGCCGGCAGTCCCGAGCGATTCACGTATCTCGGCGGCTATATCGTCAGCGCGACCGACGTCCCCAATAACGCCGGCTACTCACTCGAAGAAGAGAAAGACCACTTTGCACAGGCCAAAGCCGAGGCGTCGGCGATCGCGGCGGGACTCATCGGCAACAACGAGACGCTGTTCATCGACTGCGGCACGACGCTCACCACACTGGCCCGGCTCATTCCGGTCGAGCGGCATGTCACGGTGGTGTGCTATTCGCTGAACGTCGCGGAGATTTTGCGTCGCAAACCCAATGTGCGGATGATTCTGCTGGGCGGCGTCTATGTACCTTCTTCCGATTCGTTCGCGGGCGAAGAAAGTCTGGAGATGCTGCGTCGCATGGGCATCAACAAGGCGTTCATTTCGGCCGGCGGCGTGGACGCGGCGCGCGGCGTGACGTGCTGGAATTTTCATGAGGTCGCGCTCAAACAGGCGGCCATGGCGAGCGCAGTCGAGCGGCATCTGGTGGTAGACCAGAGCAAGTTCGGCGTCGTTAAAGCCGTGCGCTTCTCGCAAGTCGACGACTTCGATTCCATCATCACCGAGAAAGGCCAGGAGCACCGCAAGCGCCGCTAGGCGCGCTTGCTCGCCTCTGCATTTGCGGCCCCCCGCTCGCAACGCGGAGGCCGCAGATCCAGGTCTTCAGTTCTTGCGCTGCAAGGCGAACAGCGTCCCGGCGATCAGAATAAACGCGCCGATAATCACCTTCTGCCAGGTGCTCGGCACGCCCACCAGAATCAGCACGCTATTGATCAGCGTGACCAGCACCACGCCAAGCAGCGTGCCGGCCACCGTCCCCGTGCCGCCCGTAATGCGCGCGCCGCCCAGAATCACAGCAGCGATCACATCGAGTTCCGTACCCACCAGATCGAATGGATTGGCGAGCCGGTTGTTCGACACGTGCAGAATGCCCGCGATGCCGGCGAGCATGCCGGTATAGCCGAATACGAACAGATGGATCGCGCGCAGGTTGTAGCCGAGCCGCTCGGCAATCGCGAGGCTGCCGCCCATCGCATAGACGCCGCGTCCCATCATCGTGCGATTCAGGAGCCACCACGTGACCAGCGCGGCCGCCACCAGCGCTACGACCGACACCGGCAGCACGGCGCGCAAGCCATCAGCGGTGTGATAGAAAAAGAGCGGAATGCGGCCGAAGCGATCCATGCTGTGCGGAATGTTCATGAAGAACGTCGTGCCGATGAACGTCAGCAACAGTCCGCGATACAGATACTGCGTGCCGATCGTGACGATCAGAGAAGGCGCTTTCAGACGGTGCACCAGCAGCCCGTTGACGATGCCGAGCACGACGCCGCCGAGCGCGCTCGTGATCAGGATCAACGCGAACGGCGCATCCGGCCACCACGCGAAGACGGCCTTGGTGATGCCGTACATCGTCAGCGCGGCAATGGCGGTGAACGACACATCGATCCCGCCGGACGCCAGCACTACGAGCGTGCCCAGCGCGAACAGCGACATCGTGGTCGCCGAATGCAACAGGTCGAACAGCGTGGCTAACTGGAAGAAGCGCGGATTGATCGCACCGACAATCAGGCACGTCACCGCGATCAATGCCAGGGTGAACCATTCGGGATTGCGCGCGAGCTTGGCCCGCAAGCTCGGCGGCTTGACCTCGGGGGCGACTTCGACGACGGTCGGGGTGGTCATGGTCTGGTTCAGGCGCGAATCGATGCGCGAGTTCATAAATGGGAACGTCCTTTATGCGGCTTCCGAAAGCAGCGCGTGATACAGATCGGCTTCGCTCAACGTGTCGGCCTGGTATTCGCTAGCCACACGCCCTTTCTTCATCATCAGGATGCGGTCGCAGTTCTGCAGCAGTTCCGGCAAATCGTCGCTGATCAGAATGATGCCGATGCCGCGTTGCGAGAGGCGTTGCATGATGCGGTAAATGATGTCCTTCGAGCCGACGTCGACGCCGACCGTCGGTCCATGCAGGATCAGCACGCGCGGGTCGATGGCGAGCCAGCGGCCGATCAGCACGCGCTGCTGGTTGCCGCCCGACAGCGATTGCACAGGCTTGTCGACACCCGGCGTGGCGATTTGCAAATCCTTCACCGTCTGCTCCGCGAGCGCCTGCGCACGGGCACGGTCGATCTGGCCGAAGCGGTCGCGCAAGCTGGAGATCATCGCGGTGATCACGTTGTCACGGATCGGCTTGTCGAGAAAGAGCCCTTCGTTCAGGCGGTCTTCCGGCACATAGCCGATGCGATGCTCCTTGGCGTCCGAGGGCGTGCGCAATGCAACGGCCTTGCCGTCGAGCATCACCTGCCCGGATTGCGCCGGCGCGACGCCCGCGAGCGCGCGCGCGAGTTCGTTGCGGCCCGAGTCGAGCAGACCGGTAATGCCGAGAATCTCGCCGCCGTGCAGCGCGAACGACACATCGCTGAACTGGCCGGCGCGCGTATAACCTCGCACATCGAGCACGACGTTGGGCTCGCAGGCGCCTTCGCGATAGCGTTCATTCGACAGATGCCGTCCCGTCATCAGCTCGCTGATCTGCGGCTTGGTGAATTGCGCGATCGGTCCTTGCGCCATTTTCTGGCCGTCGCGCAGCACGATCACTTCGCCGCCGATCGCATAACACTCGTCGAGCTTATGGCTAACGAACAGCACGGTGACACCTTGCGAGCGCAGATTGGCGAGGACGGCAATCAGATTGTCGACTTCCTTCTGCGTGAGCGATGTGGTGGGTTCGTCCATGATGACGAACTTCGCCTCGCTGGCGATCGCACGGGCAATCGCCACGAGTTGCCGCGTGGCGAGCGGCAATTGCTCGATCAGCGTCGCCTGAAACTCCGCGTTGCCGGGCAAGCCGACCGCTTCGAGCGCGCGCGCCGCCGTGCGCGCCAGCTCGCGGCGGTCGAAGGTGCGCGCCAGCTTGCCCGCGTGCATCGCCAGCTCGGACGTGAGCGCGACGTTTTCGGTCACGTTCATGTTCGGCAGCAGCGAGAGATCTTGGTAAACAGTTTCGATGCCGGCGGCGAGCGATTCGAGCGCGGAGAGCCGCGCATGCCGCACGCCTTCGATGATGAGTTCACCTTCGTCGGGCGGCTGCGCGCCGGAGATGATCTTGATGAGCGTGCTCTTGCCGCAACCGTTTTCGCCGAGCAGGTGATAGATCTGACCGCGCTCGAACGACAGGCTCACGCCGCGCAACGCATGCACGCCGGTGAAGCGCTTGTGCACGCCGACAACCTCCAGAAACGGCTGCGACGCTTCAGACTGCGGTGACTCAGGTGAGGTTGCGTCTTGATTCATTGGAGCGGGTCGCAGGTTGAGGCGTCCCCTTTCGAGGACGCCATGACACATGAAACAAAAACTAAAAGCCGCAAAGTTCAGAACGGATACTGCTTGTAGTTCGACTTATCGACGTTCACCCAGCCCTGCCCGCGCACGATGATGCCCTTGCCCGGACCCTTCGCGACCGTCACCTTCGTGTAGCCCGGAATGCCGAGGTCCGCGCCGTTTTCAACCGTCTTGCCTTCCACCAGCATCTGCGCGACCTTGTTCATCGCGATGCCGGCGAGCTTCGGATCCCAGAACGCGATGCCGTTGACGGCGCCGCTTTCGAGGAACTTGCCGGCTTCCGTCGGCAGACCCGTGCCGTAGACGCAGATCTTGCCCTGCATGCCGGCCTCTTCCACCGCGCGGCCAATGCCGATCACGTCGAGCGACGACGAGCCCTGGAAGCCCTTCAGGTCCGGATGCTTGCGCAGCACTTCCTTGGCGACTTCATAGGCGCGCTCGCCGTCGTTATTGGTTTCGAGCTTCGGCTCGACCAGGTTCATCTTCGGATACTTGGCCTTGGCGTTGCCGATGCCGCCGTCCGCCCATTGCACCTGCGAGCGGCTGCCGAGCGAGCCGACCAGCACGGCCCACTTGCCGTCGTCGTGCATGCACGAGGCGAGACGCTCGTTCAGGCCGGCGCCATAGGCGGTGTTGTCGAAGGCCTCGATGTCGACCATCGTGTTCTTGGCGTTGTCCGCTTCATGCGTGACCACCTTGATGCCGCGATCCATCGCTTTCTTCAGCGCGGGTTCGAGCGTCGGCGGATCGTAGGGCACCACGGCGATGGCCGTGACCTTCTTGGCAATCAGGTCTTCGATGATCTTCAGTTGCTGCGCCGCGTCCGCACGGCCGGGGCCGGTCTGATACGCGTTTATGTTGGGGTTGTCTTTGGCGAACTGCTTGACGCCGTCGTCCATGCGGTTGAACCAGTTGATGCCGGTCACCTTGACGACCGTGACGATCGTTTCGTTCGTGGCAGCCTGCGCGGCAGCGATTACGCCTACCGTCAGCGCGCCTGCTGCAAGCGCGGCACCCAGTCGAGTCAATTTCATGCGATGTCTCCTTTATCGTTCGATGTCGCCCACTTCACCGTCACGGACAGCCTGGGCTCGTTGTCCGCCGCGTACTGAAACTTTGTTCCGTGCCTGCCTGCGCTTAAGTGCGCAAGGCGAAACGCACGAGTCCGACCGGTAGCGAACCTTGCGGCACCTCTAACGCTTGGGCGCCGAAGTTGCCGCACTCGAAGCACCCGCGCTACTTCCACCGCCGAAGCCGAAAATCGCACGCACCCGTTCGCCACCCGCAAACGCGAGCGACAGCAGCAACAGAAACCCCCACGCGCAGTCGCCGAAAAACTGCGACACGCCCATCAGATTGAACAGGCTGGAGAGAAACTGCAGCACCGTCGCGGCAAAAAACACGCAGATGATGCGGCCGTGTCCGCCGGCGGGATTCACGCCGCCCATCACCGCGATCAGGATCGCGATCAGCAGATAGGAGTTGCCGTAGTCCCATTTCGCGCTCGACGTATGCGTCGCGCTGATCAACCCGGCCAGCGACGCGAGCATGCCGCACATCGCATAGGTCGTGATCAGCATGCGCGCGCGCGGAATGCCGGCATAAAACGCCGCCTTCGGATTGGTGCCCATCAGATAGAGGCGCAGGCCGAACGGACTGCGCTTGAGCAGCCATCCCAGCACGATCACCGCGGCGATAAAGATGCAGAACGCGATCGGCACCTGAAACACTGTGCCATTGCCGATGTTCGACAACGGGTCCACGTAATCGACATGCACCGACGCGCCGTTGCTGAGCACCACCGCGAAGCCGGTGAACAGCAACTGCGTGCCGAGCGTACAGAGAATCGGCGTGAGTCTGAGGCGCGCGATCACCACGCCATTCAGCATTCCGCCGAGCAAACCCATCACCACCACGATCACGCAGAACAGCGACGTGTAGAGCGCGGGCGAGTCGTCGCCGTTGACGAAGCGCGGCACGATCAGCGCGGCGACCATGCCGGACAGGTTGGCAAGCCCGACGCCGGACAGGTCGATGCCGCCGTTGCCCGACACCATCGAGAGCATGATGCCGAGCGCGAGCAGGCCCAGCTCGGGCAACTGGCCGCCCATCGACTGCAGATTATCGATGTCGACGAATTGACCGCGCGAGAGCCAGGTCGCGACCAGCACGACGAGCACGTTGACGATCAGCAGAAAATTCAGCTGCCGGTCGCCGAACAGTTTTCCAGCGGTGAACGCAGACTTCATGGTGACGACACGCTCCTTCAGGCTTCGCAAACGGTCAGGATGGTTGGGAGATGCCGGCCGGCTGGTTCGGCTGGCCTGGTTGGCTCAGCACTTGATTCACTTCGTCGAGCGTCGGCATGGAAGGCGCCGTGCCCGGACGCGTCACCGAAATACCGGCGAGCGCGCAACCGAAACGCAATGCGGTGATGGCGTCGTCGCCGCGTGCGAGCGCTGCCGCGAAGCCGCCTGTGAAGCCGTCGCCGGCGCCGGCGGTTTCCACCACGCGGCCGCAGTGATACGCGGGCACGAGCAGCGATTGATTCGCCGAATGCAGCAGCGCGCCGCCCTCGCCTAGCGTGATGATCGCCGTGCCGACGCCTTTGGCGAGTAATACGTCGGCGGCGCGGCGGGCGTCGTCGGCATTCGCGATCGGCACACCGGTCAAAGCGGTCGCTTCGGTTTCATTCGGCGTGATGTAGTCGCACAGCGGGAAGATGGCGTCGTCGAGCGGCATGGCGGGCGCCGGGTTGAACACGGTGATCACGCCGTGTTTGCGCGCCACTTCCAGCCCGCGGCGCGCGGCCTCTAATGGCTGTTCGAGTTGCGTGACGAACACGCGGGCGGCGGCGATGTCGGCTTCGATCGCGTCGACGTCGGCGGCTTCCATCGTGCCGGCCGCGCCGGATGCGACGATGATCGCGTTCATGCCGGTGTTATCGTCGACGAAAATATGCGCCGCGCCCGTCGAGACGCCGTCAATCACCGACGCGCGCGCCGTGATGCCTTCAGCGGCCCACGTGGCGCGTGCGATGGAGCCGAACGCGTCGTTGCCGATGCGGGTGCAGAACACCACGTCCGCACCGACACGCGCGGCCGCGACCGCCTGATTCGAGCCCTTGCCGCCCGGCCCCATTGCGAACGCCGAGCCCGCGATGGTCTCGCCGATCTGCGGCATGCGGTCCGCGCGAAACGTCAGATCGGTCACATAGATGCCGAGAATGACGACGCGTCCCTTTGCGTTTGGTTGCGTAGCCGTGTTCATGCGCGCTCCCCTTGTTGCAAATAAACAGCCTGATTCAAGGGGCTTTGAGTCGATGCTTCACATGCGCACAACACCGCTGTGTGCAACAGCAAATCCAGATTGTTCAGCACGTTGTCTCCTCCATTTTCTGGTTGGCGTGCGTGTCTTCAAGACGTTCGGTACAGTTGCCGGATAATCCGGTCAATCTCCGTACGGTATCCAGATGTTCTTCACCTGCACGGCCTGGCGCAGAAACGGCCGGCCTTCGCTGGCACGGTCGAACCAGTCGAACTGGCGGCCGTGATCGACGAACGTTCGCTTTAGATTGCCGACCGATTCGCGCTCGACCAGCGTCGAATCCGCCGTGCTGCCGAAGCACCAGACCGCGTCGACGTCGTCGTGTTTGACGAGCGCGGGCAGCAACGCACCACGCTCGCCGGTGACGATGTTTAGCACGCCGCCGGGCACATCGGACGTCTCGGCCACCTGATAGAAGTCGGTGACCGTGAGCGGCGACGCCTCGCTCGGCAGCACCACCACGCGATTGCCCATCGCCAGCGCGGGCGCCGCCAGCGAAACGAAGCCGAGCAGCGGCGCTTCGTCCGGACAGGCGATGCCGATCACGCCGAGCGGCTCATGCATGGCCAGTGCGACGCCGCGCAACGGCGGCGTGTGCACGGCGCCGTCGAACTTGTCGGCCCACGCCGCGTACGTGAAAAGACGCTGCACCGAGGCATCCACTTCGGCACGCGCCGCTGCTTCCGTCGCACCGTTGCGCGCGATAAGCTGGAGCACGAATTCCTCCGTGCGCACGGCCAGGTTTTCCGCCAGATAGAACAACACTTGCGCGCGGTTATGCGTGCTCGCCTGCGACCACTTCTGCGCGGCGCGCGCTGCTTCGACGGCGTTGCGGATGTCCTTGCGATTGCCCGCGGCGACTTCTCCGACGGGCGTACCGTCCGGCGCATGCACCGGCAGCGAATAGCCGCTGTCGGGACGCGCCTGCTTGCCGCCAATGAACAGCTTCGCAGTACGGTCGATCGAGGTGACGTTGGACAACGGGTCGAGCGCGGCAGCGTTGCTCGCAGCGGACCGGGCCGCCGTGCGGCGCTCCGCAAGCTTGAGCCAGGCTCGCGGCTTCAGATATTCGTAGATGCCCTCACGCCCGCCTTCGCGGCCATAGCCTGATTCGCGGTAACCGCCGAAGCCGACCGCCGCGTCGAACAGATTCGTCGCGTTGATCCAGACGACGCCGCTAGCGAGGCGCGGCGCGACATCGAGCGCGCGGCCGATGGTTTCGCTCCACACACTCGCGGCAAGTCCGTAACGCGAGTTGTTGGCGAGCGCGATCGCTTCGTCGGGCGTGCGGAAGCTCATCGTCACCAGCACCGGCCCGAAGATTTCTTCCTGTGCCAGCGTGGAAGCCGGGGCTACGCCGGTGACGAGCGTCGGCGGATAGAAGCAGCCGTTAGAAGGCAGCGTCGTGTCAGGCGACTGCCAGACCGAACAACCTTCACGCCGGCCGGTTTCCACCAGCGACTGAATACGTTCGAGCTGCACCGGATCGACGATCGCGCCGAGATCGATGCTCTTGTCGAGCGACGTGCCCACGCGCAGCGTCTCCATGCGCCGTTTCAGTTTGGCGATGAAACGCGCTTCGATGCCTTCCTGCACGAGCAGCCGCGAGCCCGCGCAGCAGACTTGCCCCTGGTTGAACCAGATCGCGTCGACGACGCCTTCGACTGCGCCGTCGAGATCCGCGTCGTCGAACACGATGAAGGGCGACTTGCCGCCGAGTTCGAGCGTCAGCGACTTGCCCGAACCGGCCGTCGCGGAACGGATCAGCCGGCCCACTTCGGTCGAACCGGTAAAGGCGATCTTGTCGACCTGCGGATGTTCGACCAAAGCGGCGCCGGTGCGCCCGTCGCCGGTGACGACGTTCAGCACGCCGGCCGGCAAGCCGGCGCGATGCGCGAGTTCGGCGAACAGCAGCGCCGTGAGCGGCGTGTATTCAGCCGGCTTCAGGACGACGCAGTTGCCCATGGCAATGGCCGGGGCGATCTTCCACGCGAGCATCAACAGCGGGAAATTCCACGGCACGATCTGACCGACCACGCCGAGCGGCGCGTAATCCGCGAACTCGCTCTCCTGCAACTGCGCCCAGCCCGCGTGATGCAGAAAGTGACGCGCGACGAGCGGCACGTCGATATCGCGCGTTTCGCGGATGGGTTTGCCGTTGTCGAGCGCTTCAAGCACGGCGAACAGCCGGCTATGACGCTGCACCATGCGCGCAAGCGCGTACAGATGCCGTGCCCGTCCTGCGCCGCCCAAAGCGAGCCAGCCCGGCTGCGCGGCGCGTGCGGCGGCGACTGCGGCGTCGATATCGGCCGCGTCGCCTTGAGCGACCTGCGCGAGTTGCTCGCCGGTCGCGGGCGCGTTCGACGCGAACCGTTCACCCGCCGCGGGCGCATGCCACGCACCGCCGATGAAATGCCCGAAGCCGCCCTCATGCTGCGCCAGCCAGGCGCGCGCGGGTTGATCGTCCTCGGGTGCGGGACCGTACTCCATCGATGAAAAATACTCGGCTACGCTCATGGGATCGGTCTTCTGTTCAGGCTACGGGGTGACGGTTGAAAGCGGAGTAACGGCCGCTCACGTAATGTTCGAGCTGGCGTTCGATATCGGCCAGCAGGCTCGACGCGCCGATCCGGAACAGCTCCGGTTCGAGCCACGCACGGCCGAGTTCTTCTTTCATCAGGATCTGATACGACAGCACCGACTTCGCAGTCGATACGCCGCCCGCCGGCTTGAAGCCGATCAGCACGCCGGTGCGTTCCTGGTATTCGCGGATCATGCGCACCATCACGAGCGACACGTCGAGCGTCGCGTTGACGCCTTCCTTGCCGGTGGAGGTTTTGATGAAGTCGGCGCCGGCCATCATGCAGACCATCGAGGCGCGCGCCACGTTGGAGAGCGTGCGGATGTCGCCGGTGGCGAGAATGGTTTTCAGATGCGCCGGACCGCAAGCCGCGCGGAAGTCACGCACTTCGTCGTAGAGCGCCTGCCAGTTGCCGGTCAGCACATATTCACGCGTGACGACGATATCGATTTCCTGCGCGCCGTCCGCGACCGACGCCTCGATCTCTTTCAGCTTCAACGGATGCGGAATCAGTCCCGCAGGAAAACCCGTAGAGACCGCGGCGACCGGAATGCCGCTGCCGTGCAGCGCATCGACCGCCGCCGCGACGAAGCGGTGATACACGCACACCGCACCTGTCGTGATGCCTTGCGGCGCGATGCCGAGTGCTTCGAGCAGATCGGCGCGCACCGGTTGCCGCGCCTTCGCGCAGAGCCGCCGCACGCGGCCTTCGGTGTCGTCACCGTTGAGCGTGGTGAGGTCGATGCAGGTGACGGCTTTCAGCAGCCAGGCCGCCTGCGCATCTTTCTTGACGCTGCGGCGCGTACCGAGCGTGGCGGTGCGCCGCTCAACCGCCGACTGATTGACGCGCAAGCCGTCGAGCCAGGAGGCGTCGAACGGCATGCCGGGATTGCGCTCGGGATGGATGATCGGTATGCCGCGCAGCGCGACGACCGATGAAGACTGCAATGGGGCTTCTGGCATAAGACATCCGAAAATATGATGCGACGCACAACAGCCGCCGACAATTTGTTCGCACTTATGCTACAACGATTGATAGAATCATAACAAGCTTTGCGAGCAATCGTTACATCATCAAGCGGATGAGCCCGGCGAACGCCCGTGAATGTTATTGACGCACCATATTCATGATGCGAAGATCACAACACGGTTCCGGCCGGATAGCCTGATACAAAGAAAAGAAATTCGTCGCGTGGACGAAGGAGACATGCCAGATGAGTGAGCCGGTTGCGGTCGCGGCCGCGTCATCGCCTCAGGTTCCATTGATCCGTGTTGCGGGCGTCACCAAACGATTCGGTGGCGTGCACGCGCTGCGCGGCGTCAACCTCGAAGTCTTGCCCGGCGAAGTCCACGCCCTGCTCGGCGAAAACGGCGCGGGCAAATCCACGCTGATCAAGATCCTCAGCGGTGTGCATGCGTACGACGACGGCGTCATCGAAATCGCCGGCCAGAAAGTCGCGTTCGACTCTCCAGCGCAATCGCGTGACGCAGGTGTCGCCGTGGTCTATCAGGATTTGAGTCTCGTCGAATCGCTCTCGGTCGGCGCCAATCTCATGTTGGGCCGCGAGCCGCGTACGCGGCTGGGCTTTGTGAAGAACCGTCAGCTCATGGCCACGGTCGGCGAATTTCTGCGCTCGCATGGCATTCCGCTCGATCCGAAGACGCCGGTCGGCTCGCTGCCCTTCGCCTACCGGCAAATGACCGAGATTTGCAAGGCATTGATGGGCGAAGTGCGCGTGCTGATCCTCGATGAACCGACGTCCGCGTTGACCGGCGGCGAAGAGCAGATTCTGTTCGACGCGATTCGCGCGGTCACGGCTCGCGGCGTCGGCGTGATCTATGTGACGCATCGGTTGAACGAGGTGTTCAGGATTTCGCAGCGCGTGACCGTATTCCGCGATGGCGCGAATGCCGGCACATTCCAGACAGCGCAAACGGATATGAAGCAACTGGTGGCGGCGATCGTCGGCCCCGCTCATGCCGCGTTGCAGGCACGGCAGAAAACGGCGGTGGGCGATGGCACGGTTGCCACAACGGCAAGCGAGTTGCCGGCATCTGAAGAAGATACCCGCGCTGCGCCCGTGCTCAAGTTATCGAACGTCAGCAACGACCGCCTGCATCACGTCGACCTCGTGCTTCGCCGCGGCGAAGTCCACGGGCTCGCGGGATTGATCGGCAGCGGACGCACCGAGATTCTGCAAACCATCTTTGGCCTTCGATCCGTCGACGCCGGCAGCATCGAATTCGACGGTCGAACGCGTTCACGCATCACACCCGCCGAGGCCATTCAACTCGGCGTGGCGCTGGTGCCAGAGGATCGTCACCTCGAAGGGCTCGTGCTCGATCATTCGATCGAACGCAATCTGACGCTGCCACACTTGCCGCATTTTTCCCGCTGGGGATGGCTGCGCAGTCAGGCCGCCGTTCAGCAGGCGAAGCGTTCCATGAAAGAACTGGCCGTGAAGGCGCCCAATTCATCCACCGCGGTCAAATTTTTATCCGGCGGCAATCAGCAGAAAGTGGTCTTCGCGAAGTGGAATCATCCGCGCCCCAAGCTGCTCATGCTCGATGAACCGACCGTCGGCGTCGATGTCGGCGCGCGCGAGGAAATCTACGGCGTGGTGAACGACGCGGCGCAGGCGGGCACCGGCGTGCTCGTCGTGTCCTCGGACCTCGATGAACTCTTGCGCCTGTGCGACCGGATTTCGATTGTCGCGGACGGCTGCATCGTCAATACCGTCGAGCGCGCGGAACTCGCCAACGCCGAAGCACTGCATCACCTGATCCAACTTTCCCGTTCTTCCCTCGAGGCGTCCGCAACATGAATGAATCTGTCTCGCCGCTGACGGCCGAACGGCAGGCATCGCCGCCGCAGAAAAGCCGTATGCGGCGCATCGCGCAAGCTCTGTTGCAAGGCGACCGGCCTTATGCGCTCTATGCCGCGTTCGCGATTCTGCTGGTGGTGTTCAGCTTCGCGTCGCCGTGGTTCTTATCCATCGACAACTTCCTGAATATCGGCCGGCAAACCGCGCTCGTCTCGATCATCGCGATCGGCATGACCTTCGTGATCATCGCGCGGCAGATCGATCTGTCGGTGGGGTCGACGCTGGCGCTGTCGGGTATGTCCGCGGCGCTCGCGATGGCGTATGTCGGCAACAACTGGGTCATCGGCGCGATCGCCGGCATCGGCACTGGCGCGATCGTCGGCGCGATCAATGGGATCGTGACCACGCGCGTGAACATTCCTTCGTTTCTCGTCACGCTCGGCACCTTGAGCGCCGCGCGTGGACTCGCGCTGATGGTGACGACCACCAAGCCCGTGATCATCGACAACGACTCGTTCATCGCGATCTTCGGCGAGGGCGACATTTTCGGCGTGCCGGTGCCGATCATCTGGACGCTGCTCGCCGTGATCGCCGGCATTCTGCTGCTGCACTACAGCGTGTTCGGCCGGCAGATCTACGCGGCGGGCGGCAATCCGACGGCCGCGCTGTATTCGGGCATCAACACGCGGCGCGTGACCACCCTCGCCTTCATTCTCACCGGCATGCTGGCCGGACTCGCCGCGCTCGTGCTCTCGGCGCGCTCGCATGCGGCGCGGCCCGACGTTGTGCAAGGCATGGAACTGGATGTGATCGCATCGGTCACGCTCGGCGGCTGCAGTCTGTTCGGCGGACGCGGTTTCGTCTTGGGCACGCTGCTCGGCAGTCTGATCATCGGCACGCTCAATAACGGGCTGGTGCTGCTCGGCGTGAGTTCGTCGCTGCAGTTGGTGATTAAAGGCGTGATCATCGTTGCGGCGGTTGCCTTTACCAGGAAATAGGCACGAAGCGAGGCAAGAAACAAAGCAGTTCGGACGTGAAGACGTGAAGCACAGACATGAAGACCAACGGAGGAGAAACATGAAACAACGTCGTGGTTCAAGAATAGCGTTAGCCAGTGTCATGGCGGCGGCCGCTGTCGCTTGTCTGGCTTCCTCGGGTGCTTACGCGCAATGCGTGGCTGGCATACCCGCTGGCTCGATCGGACCGAAGGGCATTGTCGGGCAAGGACCGAACGGCGAAAAAGCCGCCTCGGTGGATGCCGTGAAGTTGACCGACGCCGACATCGCCAAGATCAAGGCCGGCAAGTTCAAGGTCGGCATTTCGATGCAGACCATGAATCTCGACTGGTCGCAACTACAGGTGGCAGGCATCACCGATACGCTGAAGAAGTACGGCGTGGAAGTGATCGGCACGGCGTCGGCGGAATATCAGGTCGACAAGCAGATCGCCGATATCGAGAACACGATCCAGCGCCACCCGAACGGCATCATCTCGATTCCGGTCGATGGCACGGCGACGGCCGCCACCTACAAGAAAGTGTCCGCGGCCGGCATCAAGCTCGTGTTCATGGACAACGTGCCGACCGGCCTGAAGCATCCGGAGGAATACTCGTCGATGATCTCGGCGGACAGTGAAGGCAACGGCCAGATCGCGGCGAAAGTGCTCGCCTCGTGCGTGCCGCAGGGCGCGACGGTCGGGCTGGTAAATTTCGGCGTGGACTACTTCAGCACGACGGAACGCACCAAGGCCGTCAACGACTGGCTGAAGAAAAATCGTCCGGACATCAAGATCAAGCAGGTCGCCTTCACGGACCCGTCTAAAGTCGGCCAGATCGCGGGCGACTTCCTCACCGGCAATCCGGACGTGAAGGGTCTGTTCGCCGTGTGGGATCAGCCGGCGCTGGACACGCTCACGTCGATGCGCGCGCAAGGCGTGACGATTCCCATGACGACGGTCGATCTGGGACTTCAGTCCGCGATCGAAATCGCCAAGGGCGGACCGCTGAAGGCGACCGGTTCGCAGCGTCCGTACGATCAAGGCGTCGCCGAAGCCATGGCGATGATGAAGGCGCTGATCGGCCAGACCCCGCCGGCGTGGATCGGTGTGCAATCGTTGCCGGTGGTTCAGTCAAACGTGCTCGAATCTTATAAGACGGTGTTCAAGAAAGACCCGCCGCCGCAACTGGCGGATGCGTGCAAGAAGGCCGCCCCGGCTTGCGGTTGAGGCGGACGAGCCACGCTTCGTCATCGCACTGTTCTCCTTCTGCTTCTGAACGCCGGCGCGACAAGCCGGCGTCGGGCGCGAATCGTGCTACTCGATAGACCTACTACGTCGGCTCGAACGAGGAGAAAAGATGACCCTGCTCATTTACCTGGTTGGCTGGATCATTCTGATCGGCGGCGTGTCATGGGGATTGATGGCCATGCACGTCGCGCAACATACGATTGCCATCGTGGCAGTCATTCTGCTCGGCGTCGCCGTCATCACCGGCGCGACACGGGCCCGCAGCCGCGATCGGCCGTAGCATCGGCAATCTGTCGCCAGTGGCCTCAATTCGAAGCCGGTTCCGCCTGCGCCGCTGGGTTCTGGTGCAAATGGGCCCGACAGATCCGATAAAGTGGCGAGCAAGGCCATCAAGCATGAAGGTCAGCCGCTGCGGACGATCACGCTCGAAGCAGGCCCTTGTTGACTGCTTCCAATGGTATTTCAAGCAACTGGGCGATGAACGAGGGGCTTAGTCGGTCCCTCGCAAGCTTTCGAATTTCGAGCTTGTCGGCTCCACTTGGCGCTACGGCGGCTGGTGGAGGTGTTGCTGCGGGAGGCGTTGCTGGCGCGGGTGTTGCAGCGTCTTCTCTCGTATTGCCTTTCCGAAACATATTTTCCGCCACAGCCCCGTCTCGGGAGTTCAGATGGATGCCGTGGGTACCTTCGGGCACGCCCTGGCGCAGGCACCCGACATACTCAGGAGTTATGCCCCGTTTCCTGGCGACCTCCTCGACGGATTGCCCCTGACTCAATAGCTCACTGACCAGCGAATCTCTCGCTACCCGATGCTGCTTTGCGATTCCACGGACGCCAGGCACGAAGACCAGCAAGCGTGTTCATGCCACGCCCTTCTTTCTGGTGCAGCCCACCAACCCGAAGCAGAGGGACTGGGTTGATGCCGTCTTTGCCCGCACAGTCAAAGCCACCTCATGCGAGCCGGCAATTGTGGTCGATCACCCGTCACATTCAACTTGCCTGACTTCTTTCGTATCGCGTTATCTATGTAGTGCATACGAGGTGCTATCGGACTTTAGACTGGCTTGCGTGGTCGTTCAGCTGTGAACGTGTTCGGCCACGACGTGGGAACAACCTTCCCGATTGACGAATCAAACATTTGAGGAACCATCCATGCAAGCAACATTCGATAGCCGCTCTCACGCATCGTTCAGCGATATGCAATCCTCCTTCATGGCGAACAGAACCTCGCAGCAGCAAGCCATGATTCAACCGCTCAGCCCGGCGTTGTTCGGGCCCGCTTCTGGGAGCCTGCAGAATTACCAGTTTGATTCAACGAGCTTTTCGCAGCAGCACTCGCAAACGCGCAACGGGATGTCATCGTCGATGTCGATGTCGATGTCCAGCTTTCAACAGGCCACATCGAACCGCGGTTTCGAGCAATCGTTCAGTTTCAACAGCACGCGGGTTCGGGAAAGTTTCGGAAACACATCCTCCCGCGGGAACGGTCGGTCGGACCGGTGCGTTGGTCGGCAGGACAACTGGAGCAATACGCAGGTCAAGGACAACAAGTCGACCATCAACCTTGGTGACTACAAGCTCGATCTGAACAAGAAGGACTCTTCGATGCTTCTGACGGACAAGAAGACCGGCGACACGACCAAAGTCTGGGGTGACCCACACATTGACAGCAACGGCACCTCGAACATGTTCAATGGCCCATTGTCGCTCAATCTGTCTGATGGCACGAAGGTGACCATCGGCACGCAGGGGCAAGGCAATGTCAGCTACGCCGACAAGCTCACGATTACAAAAGGCAACGACGCTTATATGGTCAACGGCCTGAGCGAGAAGGACAGTAATCCGCTCACCGTGCAGCACACAGGCAACGGCCGCCGGCTCGATGCACAAACTCCGGACGGCTATTCGCTTGTTGAGAACCGGAATGGCAAGGGCTGGATCGATCCGCAGACGGGCCACGCGCCGACCGCGGCAGACTACAAGAAGCACTAATCGTAGCGAGGGTCGCCGGACACGGCGACTCTTCCTTTATTGACGTCGAATGCGACGCGCGCGTACAGCTGGACGACAGATCGCTCGATTTGCTGCCTGACCATCAATCATCAGGACCCTCATCCTGGTGCTGTGCAGCCTTGATCCGCCGCACCCGCGTACACGCGTCCTCCTCCCCGAGCATCTCCCGCCGCAACGCACGTGATGCGGCGGCGACCCGCGCCTCCGCCAACCGTTCGGTGTGCAGCGCGCTGCGCAGTGCCTCTTCGAGCGCGAACCTGCTGGAGTCATGCCGATGCAACGCCATGCGCCACAACGGCGCCGCTCTGTTAGCGGTCGGATATGCAGCGAGAATTTCGGTGCGTCTAGCCTCGTGCTGTCCAATCGCTTCTCTCTGTCGTACGGATTCAGCTGTCGCGCGCTGGGCTTCAAGGCGAACCTCATTCAAACGTCGGCGCTTGCGCTCGACTCTCAAACGCCGCACCTTGGCAAGCAAGGACCACAGCCGCATCTGCTTCGCGTCCGTCATTCGCGCGATCCACGGCAAAGCGCGCGCAGCAACGCAATCGTCGTCTCCCAGCCGGAATACTCGTCGTGACGCTGACGCAGAAAGCGCTCGATCATTTCATGCCGGTCGATCGCGAGATCGCTCGCCGAATCATTGCCGCGCCGATATTCGCCGATCTGCAGCAGCAGTTCCACTTCCTGATATCGGCTCATCCAGCCGCGCACGCGGTTGGCATCATCTCGATGCGCGCCGCTCGTCACCCGTGACATCACGCGGCTCTTGCTTTTCAACACGTCGATGGCCGGATAATGTCCCGCCCCGCCGAGGCGCCCCGACAACTGAATATGGCCGTCGAGCAACGAGCGGGCCTCCTCCGCGACAGGATCCGACATCTCCTCGTCTTCGGCCAGCACCGTGAAGAACGCGGTGACCGCGCCCTGTCGCGTAAGCCCCGCGGTCTCGATCAGGCGCGGTAACTCGGCGAAAACGCGCGGTGGATAGCCTCGCCGCACGGGCGGCTCGCCAACCGCAAGACCCACCTCGCGCAGTGCCCGCGCATAGCGCGTCAGGGAATCGAACAGCAGCAAAACGTGCTTTCCCTCGGCGCGCAAATCGCTCGCTACACGGCAAGCCAGTTCGGCCGCCTTGATGCGCTCCGCCGCAGGCCGCTCGGACGTCGATGCAATTACAACCGACGATGCGCCCCGCGCGCCAAGGTGATCGTGAATGAACTCGCCCACTTCGCGACCGCGCTCGCCAATCAGTGCGACAACAATGGCATCGACGGTCGCCCCGTTCGCAATCATGCCCATCAGCGTACTCTTGCCACCGCCCGCCGGCGCAAAGATGCCGACTCGCTGACCGACTCCGCAGGACAAGAGACCATCGATTGCCCGCACGCCCGTCGCGAACGGCGTCGAAATCACTGGGCGGTCGAGCGGATTGATATGCGACAACATGTCCATTGACTGCTGCGAACTCGCGGCTTTCGGGGCTACGCCGCCATCGAGCGGCCGGCCCAGCCCATCGACCACCCGGCCAAGCATCGCGAGCGCATCAAGGCGTCCCCAACTGAGCCCGCAGCCTTCCACCTGCGTGATGTCCGACAATCCCACCAGTCCGTCCAGCGGCACGACCAGCGCCCCCTCCTGCGAAAAGCCCACCACCTCCCCGATCTGCGGTTCTGGCATATCGGACCGCACGAGCCGGACCATTTCGCCGATGCGCAACGAAGCACCCACCACGCGCACGATAACGCCACGCGCTTCGACGATCCGCGCGCTCAACACGGGCCGGCCTGAAAGCAGTGGTGGCACTGACATCAACGTCTTCATCTCATTGTCCATGTTTGGCACCGATCAGCCTGGCGCAAGCGTCGCGATCACGCGGACGCGATACTCGTCGAGAGGGATTTCCTCCATCGCGAGCACGTCGGCCCGCATACCCAGCGTGCGGAGAATGCGCTCTAGGTGAGGACGCAATACAGCCGTTGTCACCACAAGGCGCACCATGTCGCGTCGTGCGGCGAAGCCTCGCTGCAAACTTTCCAGACGGTCGGCGTCGAGCACGCACCGCGGCTCGCCGTCGGGCCCAAGATCTATTTGCGCTTCGAGATCGGCTTCCCAGGAAGCTTCGAGCACGGCGGCTTGTACTTCCCAGCTCTTCAAATCCGCATATGAACGCACCAGTTGGGGCGCGAGCGCGATGCGCGCATCGCGCACCATCCGGTCGTGCGAGCGCTCACCGTCCGGCACCTGGACGATTGCTTCGAGAATGGCTCGCATATTACGGATCGACACGCGCTGTTCGAGCAGACTGCGCAGCACGGAAGCGATCTGCACTGTCGTCACCACCTTCTGTGCCAGGGTCACGAGTTCGCGAAACTCGGCGTTGATGAGATTGAGCAGGAAGCGCGTCTCCTGCGTGCCGACGAAGGACGGCGCGCACTTCTCGCAGACGTCCATCAAGTGAGCGCAGAGCACACCATTAGGGCTCGATTTCATGAACTGCGTGTCGTCGACTCCAGCGGCCGACTCGGCCCGCACCCACACCGATTTCTCCGCGCGCGGATGATAGCCGGCCAAGCCCTCCATCGTCACCCGCTCGGCGTCGCCGCTCAACAGCACATGTCCCGCTAGCAGCGTGCCGCCGGAGAACGGCACGTCGTCGATATCGACAATATAGCGATCTGCGTCGAGACGTGGATCGCGCAGGAGTACAAGCCCCGGAAATGGCACGCCGAAACGCACGATCAGGTCACGGCGCAATTGCGCAAGTTGGCCGTTGAGTTCGGCCGCGTTCAGCGCGTTGCAGGCTGCGCTTCCAAGCCGCACGCGTAGCGGCGAACTCGTGCCGAGTTCCACGTCGTCGAGAATGCGCTGCACGTAGTTTCCGCCGTCGCGTGTCATCGCTGGCATCTTCGGTCGCGCCGCGCGGCCTGCCGCCGCGCGCTGGCGTATCATCGCGACGGCCAGCCCAATGAGTGCGGCCGCCGCGAGAACGAACTGGATATGAGGAAAACCCGGAATGCAAGCGAGCGCAAGACATGCGGTGCCCGCCATCACCATTGCGGGTGGATGCGCCGAGAGCTGTTTGAAGATGTCTCCGCCAAGATTCCCGCCACCGCCGCCCGACGATACACGCGTAACCAGCAGACCCGCCGAGATGGAAACGATCAGTGACGGAATCTGCGAGACAAGTCCATCGCCGACCGTCAGGATCGTGTACGTGTGCAGCGCCTCGCCGAACGACATGCCCCGTTGTGCGATGCCAACGGCAAGACCGCCGGCAATATTGACGAGCGCAACGACGAGTCCCGCTATCGCATCGCCCTTGACGAACTTCATCGCCCCATCGAGCGAGCCATAGAAATAGGTTTCGCGTTCCAGTTCGCCACGCAGCCGGCCCGCCTCGGACGCACCAATCAAGCCGCCGCGCAAATCAGCGTCGATGCTCATCTGACGGCCCGGAATGCCGTCGAGCGTAAACCGCGCCGACACTTCCGCGACCCGGTCGGCCCCTTTTGCGACAACAATGAACTGGATCGCCGACAACACGACAAAGACCACCATGCCGACTGCCACGTTACCGCCGACCACGATTTCACCAAACGCGTCGATGATCTTTCCCGCGTGCGCGTACAGCAAAATCATCTTGGTCGACGCGATAGCAAGGGCGAGCCGCAGCAAGGTCGTCACGAGCAGCAGAGATGGAAAACTGGATAGCTCCACCGGCTTGGTGGCGTAGATCGTCGCTGCAAGCATGACGAAGCTGACGGTGAAGCTCACGGAAATAAACAGATCGAGTACGAACGCCGGAACTGGCAAAATCAGCAACATCAGCACGCTAAGCATGCCGGTCCCGACCGCGAGATCGGCGTGACGCGCGATCAAGCCCGGCACATCGATATTGCCCAACTTCATATTTTTCATCATGTTATCGGCTCAGCTCCCTGTGCAGCGCGCGGCGACGACCCTTCACGTGTGGATCGCCTTCCTCGTCCCGGTGTTCGCGCTTGATTTCGCTCTTGTCCATTCGCAGCCGCCGCCGCCACTGAAACCGTTGCAGCCAGAAGTCGACCGCTGCAGGCGCCAGTTGCGACGCCGCCATCAGGCCTTGCAGCTGCGCGAGCGACTGACCGGTGACACTCAGCTGTCCGCCGAACGTAAGCGCAAACTCTGGCAGCAGTTGCGCGCACCATGTCGCGAACGCATGCCATAGAACAAACACCAGAATGCAGAACTGCACGAGCACGATGCCGGTATCGATCAGCGTTTTCAGGCCGAACAGGTTCTTCAATCCTGTCACCGGATTCAAATGCCTGAAGTCCGGCAACGCACGCTTGACTGCGAACAAGCCGCCCGCCTGTGTGGCCTCCGGCACGACAACCGCAAGTGCACCGACGCCGAGTGTCGCGAGCAGTATCGGCATCGTCGCACCGAGCGCCTTGGTGACCTGCAAGTAACGTACGGCGAACGGTTGGCCCTGATCGATCTGCGTGACAACTTCCACCACGTGTACGCAGACCTGATAGACGTGTGGCCCATCCATCAGCAGAAACAGCCACCAGAACAGCCCGCTGACGGCGACGGTCACGTGAGTGCTCTTTGCGATGTCGCCGTCCTTGCGGGCACGTTGCAGTCGCTGGAGAGTGGGGGCTTCCGTCTTGTCGCTCATTGGAGTATTGCGCCTTGCAGAAAGAGAGCATTGAGCCGTTCGATGAGAACCGGCACGCAGGCGACAATCGTGAAGGAAAGTACGATCGCCTTGACCGTGCGCGCGGTCGTGAACGGGTTAAGCCGCTTCGCGTAACGGGACATCAACCCCATCGAAATGTCGACGAGCAGCATCATGCCGATGAGCGGCATTGCAATTCGCGCGCCCTCCACCATCGACAGCGGCAGCCGCTGCTCCGCCAGTTCACGCATCACACGCATGTGATCGGGTCGCGGCGCGCCAGGCGGCCACAGCACCCATGCATCCGCAAAGAAGCCATAGACGGCCTGCAGGCCCTTTCCAGTAAAAAACGTCAATGTCGCGAACCAGATGAAGAGCCGTTCGAAAAGCGCCGATTCGTCGCGAAAGTTCGGGTCGTAGCTGGAACCGATCGAATAGCCGCCTTGCTGATCGATCAGTGCGCCGGCCGCGCCCGCCGCATGAAACGCCACGCTTAGCAAAAGACCGAGTAGCAACCCGACTAGCACTTCAACCGAGGCCGCGACGATCGGGTGGGTGGGCCACCCAATTTGCTGCGGCAGTGTCGCGAACATCAACATCAATGGCAACCGCAGCGTGATGCCAAGCGACTCGCTGCCGCCAAATGGAACGAGCGAAAGCGCGACGACGGGCCGGATGGTGCAGAACGCAAACCCCTCGACGTATCCTATGTAATCCGTCATCACTGCACCCGTCCCGCCGCGATGTACGAAAACGCGTGATCGAGAAAGCGCGAGACTTCGCTGTTGCCCCAGGGGATGGCGACGATCATCACGAGCCCCACACCGATGATCTTCGCGCCATACGGCAACGCCTGATCCTGAATTTGCGTCACTGATTGCAGGAGTCCAACAATGACGCCGATTGCGGTGGCAATGGCCAGTGCTGGCAACGATAGCCAGAAAACCAGCAGCAATGCATCGCTCGACAACGAACCAAGAGAGGGGTATGAACTCATTTGGCGTAGCTGACAATCAGACCGTGCATTAGCTTCGAAATGCCTGATACGGACACCAGCACGAAGAGCTTCAACGGCGTAGATACCGTGGTGGGCGACAACATCACCATGCCCATCGCCGTCAACACGTTGGCGACGACGAGGTCGATGATGAGAAACGCCATATAAAGCAGAAACCCAGCCTCGAACCCGCTAGAAATTTCACTGATCATGAATGCGGGAATCAGCAGCGAGAAGTCGGTTTCCTGTGCGTCGCGTGCCGGGTCAATGCGTTTTGCCGCCGTCACGAGGAACGCGCGCTCGGAGGGCCGCGAATGTTCCATCATAAATTCGCCGAGTGGCCCGCGCACCGCCTGGTATACTTCCGTCACGTCGGGAAACTGGCCGCGCTCGATGCGATCGCCGAACGACAGATCGGCGCCGATCTTCTCCACCGTCGGCGCCATCACAACCAGTGTCGCCGCGGGAGCCAACGCGGAGATCGCCATGTTGCCGGGCGCCTGTTGCACGCCCAGGGCGGAACGCAGCAGTGTCAGCACAATGCTGAACTTGGTGAATGACGTGGTCATCGTCACGATCAGCGGCAGCAGACCGAGAACGAAGAAAAAGACGATTATCTGAAAGTTGACGGCCTGATCTCTCATCATGTCGTTTGCGTATCCGACATGTGTGCCAGATCGACGATGCGTACGCCCAACGCATCATCGATCTCGATCAGTTCTCCGCGCGCAAACGGAATACCTTGGCAGAGCAGCCTGATCGCATGTCTACCCACCGGCTGTTGCAATGACACCATCGAGCCGGTTCGCAGGCGCATTAATTCATCGAGCGTCAGCGAAAGCGTGCCGATTACGGCATCGAATGAAAACGTGAGTGCGCTGGCCGGAATCAGCTCGCTCGTCATTTCGGCGGATTGGTTCGCATCGTCGATCATCGGTCGGACTATCACCATGTTTTCTCCTGAAGGTTGAAGCAGAATGCGGCGTGCGCCAAGGCGCATCGGCAAACGCAAGTACTGGTCAGAACGGTTGAGAAGCAGTGCATCGCCGCGCCTGATTCTGCGCAGGCGCTGCAACGTAAGTTCGGGTCCCGCCATGCACACGGAGACGGGCACCACGAGCCGTCCTGTAAGCGCGGTTGCATCGCCGAGGTGAACGGGCTGGCGCTCCAGCCATCCATCTATTACCGCGCTATCCAGCGCAAAGTGCGCTGCACGATGACTTCGTAGATGCGTGAGAATGAGCCCGTATGCGCCGCGTTGCGGTACTGCATCGAACGACACGCCGGTTATCTCGATCGTGAACCCGAATACACCTTCGAGTGCGCTCAGCCACTCATCGAGCACCTGCGAAACCAATGTGCCGGCTCTGTCCTCCGCCTGCACCAGGGACGCCCGCGTCAACTCCGGGAACAACGCCTGCGCATCGCAATCGAGCGCGACAGACTCTCCCGCCGCATGCCCATGAAGCCGCAACGGATAGTTAGCACGGCAGACTTCGAACTGCAGCGTGAACGCCCGCTTTCCGACGCTGACCTGATAGGGCGTGCCAAAATGCAGCGCCGCAACGTTGTGTCGCTGTGCGTGCGCGAGCGATATCCGGTCCACATTTCGCAATGGACTCATTGGGCTTCTCCGCTGTGGTGCGCGTCCCAGGATCCGGCAAGCAAATCGATCACATCGCGCAACCCATTTTCGATCACGGCAAATTTTTTTGCCGATTCGCCATCGATGTATCGGTACTCGTCCAGCACCAGTTTGATCGCGTCTCTCACACCGCGTTCCAGCACGCGCAACTGCGGCGTCAAGCTACCGTCGATCACGCCCTGTACCGTCTCGACCACCAGCGAATGCGCTGGCAGGCCGGCGTCGGCGAGCACCAGAAATAACGGGAGATTCAGCTCCTGCTCGAGCGAATGCACGATGCGCTGCGTCTCTTCGCAATCGTCTGTCGAGACGCGCAAAGACAGCATCTGCTGCGCGCGTGAAGCACCGATGCAGCGTCGCAGCCGGTTCCTTAACACCACGTCAGGAGGAAGTTCGCCGAGTATCTCCACAACGGAATCGAGCACAAGAGCGGCAAGACGTTCCTCCAGGCAGCGTGATGCGAACGATGTTGCAGCCGAGGGCACAACAAGCTCATGCAGCGCCATCCGGCGTCCCGCGTCGTACCCGCGGCGCCATGCCCGGCGCTTCAACGCGCGCACGCGCTCGACAAGACGGGCGGTCTCCCGTTCCGCTTCGCGCGCGCGAGACGCTTCGACTTCGCGTAAACCGTCGAGACCGCTCAACTCCACTGACGACACGTAACCGTCCGACTCCACATACCACCCGCCCTTCCGGCAGATCAACATGCGCTACCTCCCGTCAGCACGTATGCGGCATCGAGCAGATTCATGGCTGCCTCGGAACTCATGCCGCAGACACCAAAGCGTGCCGCGCGTTGCGCGACCGCGCGCGGCAGGCGCAATTCGAGCAGCACACGCAGCGTCGGATCGCCGAGTGCGTGCAGGGTAAGCTGCATGCCGGCCGCGGTCATATCCGCGCGATCGAGTACATCGAGCATGACGCCCACGTTCGCATTCTCGTGGCCACCACGCGGATCGCGTTGGACTGCGCGCAGTACGTGCGGTGCTATGCGGGCGGCGAACATCTCGTGCTCCGATGCGCTCACCACCTTGCGCAGGGATGCCGCGTATGCAAGCGCTGCCGTCACGCGCATGACCTTCGCGCACGCCGGACGTGGCAATGCGGCGAACCGGGGCAAGGACGGTGTCGCACGCTGGCTGAGCAAGTGCGGAAAGAGCGCGAGCAGACGGGCGTTCGCAGCAGCTTGCGCGCGCTCGCTGAGCGAGCGTTCACCGGCCGCCAGCCAGCTATGGTGTGCCCACTTCGACAAGGCGAGGACCGGGACCAGGGTCATGGTGCGTCTCCTTTGCCGGAGGTGCCCGGCTTTTCGTCTGGGTGCGCCTCAGTCGCCGTCGTGGGCTTTCTTCGGCGATAGAAGGTCCGCGCAAACGAGCGAATGCCGCTGTTCCAGACCCATGCCGATATGATCAGCGAGATCACCATTACCGCTGCGACGATGAGCATCAGTGTGGTGTCTTGACGCGTTTCGACAACGGGCATCGCGAAGTGCGCACTGGCGTCGCCTTTTGCGTTGGCGGGGTCGGCAACGGGTGTGACGGCGACGAACGTCAGAAACACACGATCCGGCGTCAAACCCTCAACGCTGCCCGCAACCAGGTTGCGAATCTTGTCTCTCATATATTCGAGGTTGTAGTCGCTGCGATAGCGCAGCATCACCGATGCCGAGGGTGGCGTGACCTGCCGCATCAGCGGATCGCGTTCCGGTTGCACGATGTGCACGCGCGCCACCAGCACTCCGTCGATCTTCTCCAGCGTTTCCGATAGCTCTTGCGTCAAACCGTAGACATAGCGGACCCGGTCTTCGTCGGGATTCGATATCAACCCTTGTCGGCTGAACAGATCGCCGAGATTCGCATGATTGCCGCGAGGCAATGCGTATTCGCGCGTGATCTCGGTTGCGGTGACCACATCATCATCCTCGACCGAGACGTTCCACTTCTTGTCGGCGTTGCGGTCCTTCACCCCTTCGATGCCATGCTCGCTAAGGACAGCGATGATCTGGTTCGCCTGGTCCTCTTCCAGGCCTTCGAACAACGACGATTTGCAGCCGACGAGGAATAGAAGCGGCAGCAAAATCAGTGCGAGTCGCATCAGTTCCTCTGTGTAAGCGAATTGATTGCCTGCCCGACCTTATCGGCGATGTTTTTCGCCATCATGGCGCTGGCTTGCATGTCATCGAGGTCGTACTGCAGATGAAGGAGATCGAGCAATCCGGCCGTCGAAGCCCGGTTTCTTCCATATGACGCCAGGTCACTGTCGATTCGCGCGTCCTGAGCCTTGCAAGTCTCCTCCACGCGCTCGATCATCATGAACGTGAGTGAACTCTCGGCATCGTTATCCTCTAACGAGGCGGCGGCCGACTGGACGTGTCTTGCGTCAGTAGGCGGCTCCGGGGGAAACATGTTCATCACCACAGGTTGCAATTGCATCTCGTTAACTCTCTTGAACGATGGGTTGTTTCGAGGCGCCGCAGGAACGGCGCCTCTTTCAAACGGTTACTTCAGATTGCCGATCACACCCATTCGGGTCTGGTTGCGTTTTGATTCCATGTTGCTTTCTTTCGTGATTTCCTCCTGAAAGCCGTTTTGAGCCTTCTGATCCTGAAGGTCCTGTGTAGTTTGACCATTGCCCGCACTGGCGGCCGGGCTGGCGCCCCCAGCATTGGGCGAATTGCCAACGTTTCCCATTTGCATAATTTGCTATCCTAAATAAATAACGCACGCGTAAATTTTCTTTAACCACCAGCACGCCGAGCCGCGCGCAAATACTCGGCGAACAAACCTGTCACTAAATGCGTCGCTCGGTGTAATAAGCCGCGCGCCCGCAGTCAGCTCTCACTTGCATGTCCTGGCGCTCTCCGCGTCCTCAGCAAAGAACTCATATGTCGTTCCATCGTCATTGCGCACGATCTTCACTGTGCAACCCGAGATGCTTGCAATTCGCCCGAGCGGCAAGCGGGCGCCAGTGAAATAGCGCACACCCTGTTGGTCGACCAACCACGCCCCATGTGCCGAACGCGCGAGGTTCATACCAATGGCCTGGAGTGGCACGCGCACGGGCCCTTTGTCCACCACATGCCCTTCGAACCTGAGTGTGTGCAAACCATTGATCGATTCGCGCGCGAGGCGTGTTACGCGCTTGTAATCCCACGATTCCGGTACAGCGTATGCCTCTTCGGCAGGTGGACTGACCGTGAAGGAGCCCGGCTCGCCTGGCTTGACTTGCGCATCGCGGTAGTACTTCTGCAAAAAATCGACAAGCTGTTCTCTCATCTGCTCGACGACAATTACGCGTATCACGGGCGCACGTGTATCTCGGCGAGCATTCGCGGCCAATGAGGCGAGCTCCGACGAACTCATTACGTAGCCCTCATAGACGTACGCATGCGTCTTCACATCTTCATGCACGGTCACAAAGCGAAACGGCCCGTCAAGACGCGGCAATGCGCGTTCAAGTTCATGCGGACCGCCGATTCGCCATAGCGATCCCAGACCGGCCGATGCCAGAAGCACTAGCAGCAGCAGCTTCGCGCCACGGGATGCGTGTGTCCAGCGCTTCGAGACATAGGCAAGGGGCGCATGCGTCATCAACCACGCGAGCTCGGCGCTGCTCACCACATCCGGCGTCAGAAGATCGTGTCCGCTAAACTGCAATTGGGCGTCACCCACGGTGAATGACGCGCCGCACATCAACACGGTCGTCTTGCCCGATGCCAACGGATAGCTGAACACAGATACGCCGTCATGTAGCGCTGTCAGTTTCAGTCTGTTACCGGTCAACCGAATGGTCGCGTGATGCGACGCGATGCCGTCATCCGCGAGCAGGAGACCAGCGCCCTCCCCGCTACCGATTGTCAGGTCATGGCTATCGGACAACAGCACACTCGCGCCAGCGTGAATGCCGCCGGTAACGATAATAATTCCGCCCGTGCTCATCGACTCTGCCCCGTGGCTGATGAAGGGCCCGGTGGCAGGCCGGGGGGAAGCGGAGGCGTCGCACCGCTCCACGCCGGCATGCCTGCCGGGCGCTGCCTTACCGCCGCCCGCTCTATGCCGGCGCTGCCCGGGAATGAGGGCGCTGGATGCTCAAACGATGAGGACTGCACGGTGCCGGCGCCGTCAGGTTCCGTAACGAGCTTCGTCATTGGCTTCACACGCGGTGTAATCAGGATGAGCCGCTCAAGACGCTCGACCTGCGTCTGTGTGTCCCGAAACAAAGCGCCCACGTAGGGAAGATGTCCGAGCACCGGCACCTGCGAAGATGATGTCTGGCTGCGCTCATATTCATAGCCGCCAAGGAGCAGGCTCTCTCCGTCCGCGACCACCGCCTGCGTCACAATGGAATGGTTGTTGACCTTCGGAATGCCATCGACGGATAGCGACGAATCGAACGCGCCATCGTCGATTTGCACGCTCAGCAAAATGTTCCTGGTGCTATCCGACCCGGATTCCACTGTCGGTGTGACCTTCAATGTCAGCCCGGTGTCGACGTTGTAAAGGTCGACGTCCTGATTGCCCGCGACTCGAACGTACAAAGAATTGCGCGAGGACAGAATCGCTTCTGAGTTGTTCAACGTCAACACCTGTGGTCGCGACAGAATCCGTGCCTTCCCGCTTTGTTCAAGCAGGTGAATTTTCGCAAATAGGTAGTTGGCAGAACTCCCTATCATCGTTGCGAGGTTCAAACCGGCCAGCGCTGGGGTGAGCGACGAATCCAGGATCGTTGGCGAAGAGTTCATTACCGCATAGCCGCCCGCTTCCCCCCTCATTGCACCGCCCCAGTGGATGCCCAGGTCGCTTGCGGCGTCGCTTGTTATATCGATGACGACCGCCGTGATCTCGACGAGATCCTGCGGCTTGTCCAGCATCGCGATCGTGCGCGCATAGTTCGACATCATCGACGGCACGTCATAGATCACCACCGAATTCGTGCGCGCGTCGGCAATGATGTTGCGCTGTATTGGCATCGCCGCGGGGCGCATGACTTCAGCGACTGGCAAAGGCGGATCGAGCGCGGGCTCCTGTCCCAAACTGGCCAAACCTAACCCTCGCAGGCTCGGCAGCGGCGGCGGCCCGCCACGCTCGGCGCGTGCCTGGTTGCGGGACCTCGACGGATTCTCCCGGTCAGGCACGGTGACTGGAACGTCGGCCATGAGCCTGCGCAACAGTGACGCCACGCCGGGCACGATCTGACGCTGGTTGCCGGACGTGTAACTGATGTCCTGCGCCTGCGCATACCGAAGGGGAAAAACCCGGATCACCGTCTCGTCGACGGAAGGCGTGACGGTTGTCTGCCGCTGTGCCTCTGCAACGGCACTGGCAACCGCATCGACAAATCCCGACGGTCCGGATACGACCGCTGTCGTATCCGAGTACCGAACCGGCAGGTGGCTGTCGGCGAGACCGAGGCTGGATAGCAAACCGGCTACCTCCTCGCGCGTCATCGGAGCAAAGGGGATTGTCCGGCTTCGGATATCGGAGGCGGGCGATACATGGATAACATGGCCGTCGAAGTACCACAAAAGTCCGTAGGCTTCAACCAGCCTGGCGAACACACGCGACGGCGGATCGTCGAACGCCCCGTTGACGGGCCCTTTCACGCCGCGTGCGATCTCGATCTGAAGTCCGGCGGCGCTGACCACCGCTTTCAACACGTCGGGTAACGGTGTGTTACGCGCAAAGTAATGCAGCGCTTGCGTGCTCCACACTGGCTCCGCAGTGCTGCCCACCGACGCATACAGGATGATTCCTACAGCGACTGCGGAACGTATCCCTACGACTGTGGGATATCGCCTTGCGTATCGTCCTTCCCCTTTCGCGCTTATGACACGCCGCGTCATGAACATCTGAATACCTCTCTTTGCCTATTGACTGCGAATGAACACGAATTTATCGATTTCTGTTTTTCTAAGGTCATACGGATATACCACCGACTCAGTTCTCAGTCAGCGAGCATTGGAATTGTTATGTTTCGGATGGAGAAGATCGCGGGACTAATAGTCCTCAATCTCAATATATATGTATTCGCATTTGTCAAAAAATGATGCGTTTCATCTCACAAACAGAAGGCGAAGAGATTCTGATAGCCATATGGCAAACAAAGCGTATTGCAATTTCAGCGCCGACCTCCTGAAGCCAAGACAGAGGTCCATTCGCGTCAACGGTCTGGCAACGTGCCTAAGGTTGGAAGAAATTTACTGGTCGATCATTGAGGAGCTGGCACGACGCGAATCATTGACCGTCGGGAAGTTGATCTCTCGATGGGCGATGGAAATAGATCTTGCGTGCGAGTCTGTGTGGAATTTCACCGGCTACATCCGCGTGATCTGCGTTATGCAGTTGATGAATCCCAGTAATCCAGCTCATCCAATGGATTTTGCTCTGCCGCCTGTTTCGGTTAAAGGTCGTTGAGGCCGGTAGCGCATGATTGGCGCTCGTTGCGAGCGCTTCCATTCAAACCTCGGGAGGGTTCCATGTAAAGATTATTCACATTCTCCAGAATCACGAGCACTCATGTGCTCATCGAAGATCTTGCCCTTCGCGAAAGGGCTCTCATTTCAAGGAAGTAACACATGTCATACGATGTCACTCAAACAACTGCCTCACAGTCCGCCACCATCGGCGCGTTCAATCACTCTGCTAACGCGTCCGCGTCCCCCGGCCAAGATCAACAGGCTCAAGTAGTATCGCCGGGTAACGCGGACCAAAGTGGCGCGGGCGGGCAATCGGGAGGCGCTGGTTGCGGTGGAGATATGCTCAAGGATCTGGTGAAGTTGCTCAAAGATATGATGAGCCTCGCATCGGGTGCTATGGGCGGCATGGGCGGGTAATATCGGTTCCCATCCTTTAAGGCGGCCGGCCGCAGCGATGGCACGGGACGGGAAATCCCCTCTTGCCGGATCTGCGACGGCCGACAGACGCAGGTGCTTCAAGTCATTGCACGTTGCGCCATGTCAAGCAGCGGCACTCTCACGATCGGTAGGTTGTGGCCCGAGTTCGCGGAACGCTCTAACAAGGAAGGCTGGCAGGCTTCACAGTTGCTCGGCGGCATTGCTCGAGCACGAACTGGCCGAGCGAGCAAACGACGCATCGAGCGGCACCGACCCGAGTTGTCAACGCCGACTGAAACCTGACTCACGTTTCGTGGTTTCGCCGAAGTAAATCTGACCCACCCGGGTCCTGTATCACGCGGCTACTTTCGTGCTCGCCCGCGTGCCTGTTTGTCCCGCCTTTCTCCTGTCCTTCAGTCGATAGCTCTCGCCGCTGATTTGCACGATATCCGCGTGATGTAGCAGCCTGTCGAGCATCGCCGCCGTCAGCGTCTGGTCGTCGGCGAAGGCTGTCGCCCAATGTGTGAACGGCAGGTTGCTGGTCAAGACGATTGAGCTGCGTTCGTAGCGTTTTGCAACGACGTTGAAGAACAGGTTTGCCTCCTCGCGCCCGAATGGCAGATAGCCGATTTCATCAATGACCAGCAGCCTGGGCCCAATGACCGCGCGATTGAAGAACTCCCGCAGGCGGTTCTGCTGTCGGGCGGCGGCCAGCTGCATCATCAGGTCGGCGGCGGTGATGAACCGCGTCTTGATGCCCGCCTGCGCGGCGCGGTAAGCAAGCGAGGTCGCGATATGCGTCTTGCCCACCCCGGACGAACCCGTTACACACTGTCCATCATCATTACGATGATGTGATCATTCGCTATCCGTTTCACCCTCGCTTCGGTGAACGGATAACAGTGATTGGCATGAACAATTACCGGGGCGAGTCGTATCTCACCATCAGACAGCCCGATGGCACTTTGACGCATCTTCCGCCGTGGATGACGGACGAGGATGCTGCCCGCATGTCTGTCGTCGTCCAGCCGGAAATGCCTCATGCAGTAATTGTCGAACTTCTGCGCCTGGTCGACATGGCGTTATCGTGCTTTGCGGCGGTAAAACATGACGGAGGCAAAGATGCGCAAGCAGATGAGGAGGCAGAAGGATCTGTTCGAGGAGACCGTACCGGACACGTTAGTGCCCGAGGAGATGCAAACCGATCTGGTGACGCAACTGGCCCTGCTGATGTTCGCATTGATAGACGTCATCGAAGCGGAGGCGCGTGATGAGCAAGATCGGTGCTGAACACCTCTCCCGTCGCGCATACGTTTATGTTCGCCAATCAACCCTGGATCAGGTTCATCACAATCGCGAGAGCCAGTTACGCCAGTACGGGCTGGCCGATCGCGCACGCGGACTTGGCTGGGCAGATGTGACGGTTATCGATGACGACCTTGGCCGCTCCGGTTCTGGCAACTATCGCCCCGGATTCGAGCGCCTGCTGGTGGCACTGTGCGGCGGAGAAGTGGGTGCCGTATTCTGCATTGAAGCGTCGCGCCTCGCGCGCAACGGGCGCGACTGGCATACGCTGCTGGAATTCTGCCGGCTTGTAGGATGCTTGCTGGTTGACGAGGACGGAATTTACGATCCGCGACAGCCTAACGATCGCCTCCTGTTAGGCATGAAGGGTACGCTCTCCGAGATGGAGCTCTCGACGTTTCGTCAACGATCACAAGCGGCTCTTGACCAGAAGGCCAAACGCGGCGAACTGTTCACGTCGATCCCAATCGGCTATGTACGTGCACATGGAAATCGCATTGAGAAGGATCCTGATGCGCGCATTCGTGAAGCCCTCGATCTGGCGTTCCGGAAGTTTCGTGAGTTTGGTAGCGTCCGGCAGGTGCTTCTATGGATTCGGCAGGAACGCATCGAGTTGCCTGCGGTGAACTACGGCCCGGACGGTCGCCACATTGTGTGGAAGCTTCCCGTCTATAACACCCTCCTGCATATCCTGACCAATCCGACTTATGGCGGCGCATACGCGTTTGGCAAGACCCGAACAATCGCCCGCATTGTGAACGGACGCAAGCGAGTGTATGCAGGCAACCCCCTTCAACGCGAGGATTGGCAGGCCTTGATCATCGAGCACCACGCGGGCTACATTAGCTGGCACGAGTACGAGGCGAACCGCAAATTGATTACCAATAACGCGAACATGAAGGGCAACATGGTCCGCGGCGCTGTCAAGCGCGGGAGCTCGCTTCTGGCAGGACTGCTTCGCTGCGGTCACTGCGGGCGCAAGCTGCACGTTGCGTATCCCGGCACCAAAGGCACCGTTGCGCGGTATAACTGTCAGGGCAGCATGATCAATCATGGTGGCCCTCGCTGCATTTCGTTTGGTGCGGTGCAAGTCACGGGACACACGGTCAAGGTCGCATTCGCTGATCAGGGATACAGGGGTAAGGAGCCAGCGCAGGCGACACTCGATGAAGGCATTGAACTGCAGGTGATCAAACTCGAAGAAGCAAAAAAAAATTACTGCCGCCCCAGCGGCGGGCGGTTGAGCGCAGCTTCGACTGGCTCAACCGTTTTCGCCGCCTCGCACGTGATGATGAACGGCTACCCGAGACCCTTGCAGGACTTCATTTCGTGGTCTTCGCCATGCTCATGCTCGTTCACGCAGTGCCGGCACTTCAAAAGTTCCTAACACGCTTTAGTTGAACATGGTTAGCTGGAGGGCTCTTTATTGCCGTGTCCCTTGGCCGGATCGTGCGGCGTGAAGGGCGGAACGATCTCTGCGGGTTTGCCTCGAAAGGCATCGATCCCGTTGGTGCCGGTTTGAGCGCCCTGTATGGCTTCGCCAACGATAGGTAAGTTTGCCAGCAAATCGTCCCACTCGGCGCCTCGGTTCCGGTCGGCGTCGAACTGTTCAGGAGTGTACTCTTCACCCTTCTCCTCAGCCTTCCCCATGCCGTCAGCTTCTGAAAAAAAAGAGCCCGGATGACCGAACCCTTCCTTGAAGCCGCGCCAGATCACTTCGCCGATACCCTCGTCATTGCTGGGGTCGTGCGGCGGCGGCGGAACGACTTGCGAACCGATCTGTATGGGCATCTGCCCGTTCGGATTTAGCTTGAACTCGGTCGCGACATTGTTGTTCGAGCCATTTGCGTTGGGAAGCTGGTTCTGATCGACGACCCTGATGGTCGTGCCTGCGTGCTGTTCTTCGCCAACGTATGGGCTCGGCTGGGAAGCGGTGGAACTGGTGACGCTCATATCGACATCCTTTCTGAAGTATTGAAGCGGTGAACACGGTCTGTCCGGAACCGCGCTGTGCAAGTTCATTGCTGTCCAGCTATGCCCGGGTTATTGGGACCTTGCGCCTGCGGTTGCCCATTATTGGGCGCTGCGGGAGCACCGGCCGCAAGCCACTGCCCCAGGTTCATGCCGGGGAAGCCCGGCGCGGGTGCGCCCAATGCCAGCACGTTCCCGAGGTCGGGCTGCGGAGCGTTCGCGCCACCACCGCCGGCATGCGGCGGCGGTTGATAACCCGGGTCATTGCGATTGGGCGGAGCGGGAAGCCGCGGGTCGTCGCCACCCTTGAGCCCAAGGCTGACTTGCCACTGACCGTCAGCGCCGGATCGCGCCGGGTAAGCCGGCCGTTCGGGGTGTTGCGAATCGTAGATCGACGTCTGGCCATTGTCGGTTTTTACCGGATACGCCTGGTCGTTGCGGATGATGAACCTGTTATCGCCCGGATGCTCGTAGTCGACCATGATATTCGGATCGTCTTTCGACGGACCATAGCGGGTGGGCAGCCGCTCCAGAGCGTACGCAGTGGGCCACGTCGAGGTTGCCCCAGATCCGCCAGATCCGCCTGGTTTGCTTTTGACGTCGTCATTGTTTCCGCCGTGATCTATGTCGGTATCGCCTCGGCCCTTTTGTTCCGGGCTTCCGACGGGATCGGGCGTGGGCGGCTCGCCTCTGCCCGTCCCGTCGTGAGGTGTACCTTCGTGAGGTGTACCTAGGTCGCCGCCAGGGCGAACGTGAATTACCGTGATGTTGTGGATACCGCCTATCGATGTGATTGCCATTTCAAGTATCTCCAGTAAGAACACGAATACACGCAGACCCGTGTCGACTTGCAGGACATTGACACGCGATATGCACGCATATCGATTCGGGCTGCGTGAGATTCATTTGAGCATGCGTGGGTAGCCGGAGGTGGTGTTCATACATGCGGAGCTTTTTATCGACGTGGCAAGGTGTGATATGACGTATCCGATGCTGCGCCGCAGCCTGGTGGGAAACGGCGCATTTCGGACGGGACAATTACGGAAACAAACGTTGGCACGCTTTAGGCATTTGTCTATGCCCCCGGTGCGTCGAGCAGAATCAACCGCGCCGTCGAACGCCCCCTTACCCCGAAGATGCGGATGCGCGCGACGAAAGAGGAAGTCATCATGACGCTTGACGGCCAAGGTCGACGGAGGCGGTGCATCGCCAACCCCAATCGCGGGACAGGACACTCACGGTGCAGAACAAAGCTCCTTTAGGTCACAGACGCTGGGCCCGGCAACGCTCGGGGAACGCCAGAGCCCGATCGACAGGTCAATTCCAAGGCAGCTCGGCCAATCCCAACACGGGTCGGATCGGTCCGACGTTCAGAAGTGATCTTAGACTGAGTGTCCTCCTATCGACTTGTCCGAGGAAATTAGATGAAGGATTACAGCTGTGCGCGCTAGCGCAGAGCTTCTTAGCGGCCGGTGGGCTGCAACTCGTGGGTTGCCGTCACAAGGTCGAGCCGCGCATCGTAAAGCGGCCTGACTGAGCGCAGACGCAGCGCTTCGCTCACCAGGTGAAAGTTCGACCGCCACGCGCCGAATCGTTACCGCCGCAACCAGTTGCGCGGCGCCTTGCCACGTTGATAAAAACTCCGCATGCATGAACACCACCTCCGGTTACCCACGCATGCTTAAATGAATCTCACGCAGCCCGAATCGACATTCGTGTCTTGACTGGAGATACTTGAAATGGCAATCACATCGATAGGCGGTATCCACAACATCACGGTAATTCACATTCGCCCTGGCGACATAGGTGCACCTCACGACGGGACGGGACGGGACGGGCAGAGGCGACCCGGGCACGCCCGATCCCGTCGGAAGCCCGGAACAAAAGGGCCGAGACGATACCGACATAGATCACGGCGGAAACAATGACGCCGTCAAAAGCAAACCAGGCGAATCTGGCGGATCTGGGGCGGCCTCGACGTGGCCCACTGCGTACGCGCTGGAGCGGCTGCCCAGCCGCTATGGTCCGTCGAAAGACGATCCGAATGTCATGGTCGACTACGAGCATCCGGGCGATAACAGGTTCATCATCCGCAACGACCAGGCGTATCCGGTAAAAACCGAGAACGGCCAGACGTCGATCTACGATCCGCAACACCCCGAACGGCCGGCTTATCCGGTGAGCTACGACGCTGCAACCGGGAGCTGGTCGGTCCACGACGACGCCGGGCAGGCCCCCGCAGGCGGGATGCTCAATGTGCCCAATACCTACGTGAGCAAGCCGGACGGGCAACTGAGCCCGGACTCGCAGTCGCGGGGCGTCTACCGTGATGGCAAGGGCCAGGCCTTTATCCGTCAGGAAGGCAAAACATACGCAGTGGCCTACGACAAGGATAACGAAACGTGGAGAGTGCGGTCACCGGAAGCCGGCACGAAGCCGTCGTACCCGGTGCGGCTGAACAGTAACGGGAAGTGGGAGCTCAAGCCGGATGTGGGGTTACCGGGCGGGGGCCGGCCGTCGAAGTATACGGACGAATTGGGCCAGCAACTCTACACGGAATATCAGAACGGAAGCCTCACGTACGGCGCACTCGCAACAAGATATGGTCTTACGCCGGCGGCGGTTTTCGATTATGTCGCAAGGTACGCGAAGGAGCACGGCTTGCCATTGAGGGGGGAGGGAAATATACGGAGGAACTGGGCCGGAGCGTCTTCACGGACTATCAAAACGGACTCTCGCCCCCTGAAATCGCAAAGAAATGTGTGTGTGAATCACACAAGTGACGGCTTCCGGCGCGGAGCCACCCGTCGATCCAGCGCAGCATTGTCGACTATGTTCATCGAGCCACCCGACGCGGCCGTCAGACGCCGAGCCAGTTCTCGACCATTCTACGTTGCGCCGACGTGAGATTGCTTCCTCGCTCGAAATACGCGCGCACCATATCCGGAGTCAAGTCCAGATATCCCTGGTCGATCATCTCCTGCTGCAGCCCTTCCGGCGCGGGCGTATTGCCCTCCAGCCAGTCGGTAATGGCGTCACGGGTGTCCGGATTCATATTCTGTGCGATTTCCGGGTCTTCGTTCAGATACTGCCGTATCTCCGCGCGTCCCCATCCGGGAACCACCCGTGCAGCGGCCCCTTGGTCGACACCCGAAGGCCCGGGCTGAGGTTCCAACGAAGGTGCGGACGAATCCGGACGCTGCCGCTTGGCCGGCGGCTGCTCTCTCTCGAGGTCGGAAATCGGCTCGACATAGGCCTGCTTCGATGGCGAAAAGTAGCCGTAGCCATGCTCGACATTCCGGACCGACGCCTCGGGCACCCCAGTTTGCTGTGCAATCTGCTGGGGTGTCAGGCCGCCCTGGTCGTACAGTTCAAGAATCTGCCCGTACTGCTGCTCACTCATCGGATCAATCTCAGGCTGCAGCGCAGGACCGGCCGGCGCAACAGCGGCCGGTCCTTGGCCAGCGCCAGCCGAAAGTTTGGCCTCCATATCATTCCCCCAGGCTTGCACGACCACATCTTTGGAACGGTCATTTTTGGTTGCATGGCGCATCGCTGCACGATAGGCCACGGTGACATCTCCGTCCGTATACATATTCGCGGTTTCTTGCAGCGTACGTCCGTTCGCCAGGTCGGTGTAGATATACTGACCTCTAGCAAGTGCCACCGCACTGTCGCTGCGAGTTATTTCCGTTGCCGGCAAACCGTTGTCTCGCGCATACCTTGTGACCCAGGATTTGGCTGTGTCCTTGTTAATTCCATACTTTTTTTCGAGGTCCGCGTACGACAGGCCGTTGATTTGATAATCCATGTAGGTTTGTATGCCCAACGCATCCGTGTATGTGGATCGCTCTCTCACGCGCACTGGCAAGCCGTGGTCTTGCGCGTACTTGCGGATCCAGGGCCCAACAGTGTTAAGGCCAATATTGTGTTTTTTTGCGATGTCTCTGTACAAAAGGCCGTTGTTATAGTCCGTGTGTATTGCCAGGCCCAGCTCCTCCGTATACTTCGTATACTTGATCGGCGTCCCCGCGCCCACTGGTAAGCCGTGGGCGCGCGCATACTTTGCGACATATGTGCGAACCGTATTGGGGTTAAGATCATATTTTGTTGCGAGCGCCTGCTGCGTGAGGCCGTTCTGATAATCCGTGTAGAGTTGCTGGCCCAAATCGTCCGTATACTTCGACGGCCGGCCCCCGCCCGGTAACCCCGCATCCGGCTTGAGCTCCCACTTCCCGTTACTGTTCAGCCGCACCGGGTACGACGGCTTCGTGCCACCTTCCGGTGACCGCACTCTCCACGTTTCGTTATCCTTGTCGTAGGCCACTGCGTATGTTTTGCCTTCCTGACGGATAAAGGCCTGGCCCTTGCCGTCACGGTAGACGCCCCGCGACTGCGAGTCCGGTCTCAGTTGCCCGTCCGGCTTGCTCACGTAGGTATTGGGCACATTGAGCATCCCGCCTGCGGGGGCCTGCCCGGCGTCGTCGTGGACCGACCAGCTCCCGGTTGCAGCGTCGTAGCTCACCGGATAAGCCGGCCGTTCGGGGTGTTGCGGATCGTAGATCGACGTCTGGCCGTTCTCGGTTTTTACCGGATACGCCTGGTCGTTGCGGATGATGAACCTGTTATCGCCCGGATGCTCGTAGTCGACCATGACATTCGGATCGTCTTTCGACGGACCATAGCGGCTGGGCAGCCGCTCCAGCGCGTACGCAGTGGGCCACGTCGAGGCCGCCCCAGATCCGCCAGATTCGCCTGGTTTGCTTTTGACGGCGTCATTGTTTCCGCCGTGATCTATGTCGGTATCGTCTCGGCCCTTTTGTTCCGGGCTTCCGACGGGATCGGGCGTGCCCGGGTCGCCTCTGCCCGGGTCGTCGTGAGGTGCACCTATTTCGCCAGGGCGAACGTCAATTACCGTGATGTGGATACCGCCTATCGATGTGATCGCCATTTCAAGTTTCTCCAGTCAAGACACGAATGTCGATTCGGACTGCGTGAGAATCATTTGAGCATGCGTGGGTAACCGGAGGTGGTGTTCATACATGGGCGCGATACGCAGGTGGTCGCCTCGTACGAATATCGCAACTTCAGGTATCCGTTCGATCGCGGCGGGCTTGCCCGCGGGCGTGACGAATGTCTACGGCAAGCAGGCCGCGATGAGTTGAGGCAAACCGGGGCTCGGCGCGACGATCGTCGCAACCTTGTATGGCCAACCGGAGAAAGCAGCGATTTTCGCGTACCAGAAAGGCGCAAAGATGGATGATGAGTCGCTCGCGCCGGCACGAAGAGTGATGTTCGTTCTCACCAACGAAACGTTCGGCAATCTTTCGCCGGCGGGGAACAGCCTGTTCGACGCCGCGGTGGATTGGGCGGCTGACACCTCCCGGCGACCCTGAACGGATCGCGGCCGGTCCGCATCACGAGTGGACTGGCCGGCTCGCCCTCGCCTCAATTCGAAGCCGACTCTCCATGCGCCGCCGGCATCTGCGCGGTGCGCGCCGCCGCGGCGTCATGCGTGCCGTGCTGAATCGCATAGATCTCCCGATTTCGCGCCACTTCGGTGGCCGACGGCGGATAGTCGTTATTGCGTGTCGGCACCAGACCTTCGGCCTGTGCCTGCTGCAACTGCGCCATCACATCGGCGCGCGTCAGCCCGGATGGACTCGTTTGCGCAAAGGCATTCGCGCCGAACACGAGGCTGAGTGCGGTGACGGCAACAGCGGTAAGCAATTTCATGATGTCTCTCCGAGTAGGGGCAAGGAATGAGTGGCCTGAACCACGCTTCCCATTCTTGTCATTTCCCCTGTCGGAGCACTGACCTCGAGATTACCGTTTTGTTATCTACACCAGCCTCGCGAAACGCCGCGCGCCGCTCCAGCACATTCACATCAGCGCCCACATAACAGAACGGTAATCTAGCCGACGGCAGCCCGTCAGCGCCGCCACGCCACACTCCTGACTCACGAAGCCCGCGTCACGAACCTCCGCAACACTGCATCGACGCGCGCCTCCATCGGCCTTTTTTCAGGAACCCGTCATGTGGATTGTCAGCCTGGCGCTGCGCCGCCCTTATACCTTCGTGGTCCTCGCCGTGCTGATCTTTATCGTCGGCCCGCTCGCGATACTGCGCACGCCGACCGATATTTTTCCGAACATCGATATCCCGGTGGTCAGCATCGTCTGGAGCTATAACGGCTTCTCCGCCCAGGACATGGCCAATCGCATCACCTCGAACTACGAGCGCGCGCTGACCTCGGACGTCGACGATATCGAGCACATCGAGTCGCAATCGCTGAACGGCGTCTCGGTGGTGAAGATCTTTTTTCATCCGGGCGCGGACATCAATCGCGCGATTGCCGAGGCGGCGTCCAACTCGGCGTCGATCCTGCGCGTGCTGCCGCCCGGCACGTTGCCGCCGAACATCATTACGTATAACGCCTCGACGGTGCCGATCCTGCAACTCGGCCTCTCCAGTGACACGCTCTCCGAACAGCAACTCTACGACCTCGGCAACAGCCAGATCCGCACGCAACTGGCGACGGTGCAAGGCGCGTCGGTGCCGCTGCCGTTCGGCGGCAAAGTGCGGCAGATCATGGTCGATATCGACCCGCGCGCATTGCAGGCCAAGGGACTCGCCCCGCTCGACGTGGTCAACGCGGTCAACGCGCAGAACCTGATTTTGCCGGGCGGCACGGCGAAGATCGGCACGAAGGAATACAACGTGCAGATGAACGGCAGCACCGACACCGTAGCCGCGCTCAATGATCTGCCGATCAAGACCGTGGCCGGCGGCGTGGTGTACGTGCGCGACGTCGCCCATGTGCGCGACGGCTACGCGCCGCAAACCAACATCGTGCGCAGCGACGGCAAACGCGCCGCGCTCCTGACCGTCGAAAAATCCGGCAGCACCTCGACGCTGACCATCATCCAGCAGGTCAAGGCGATGCTGCCGCATATCGCGGCCGGTCTGCCGAGCGCGCTGCACATCACCGCGCTGTCCGACCAATCCGTGTTCGTGAAGTCGGCGGTGGTGGGCGTGGCACGCGAGGCGCTGATCGCCGCCGCCCTCACCGCCGTGATGATCCTGCTGTTTCTCGGCAGCTGGCGCGCCACGCTGATCATCGCGGTGTCAATTCCGCTCGCCGTGCTGACCTCGCTGATCGCGCTGTCCGCGCTCGGCCAGACCATCAACATCATGACGCTCGGCGGCCTCGCGCTCGCCGTGGGAATTCTCGTCGACGACGCCACCGTCGCCATCGAAAACATCACGCATCATCTGGAGAACGGCGAGCCGTTGCACGACGCGATCCTGAACGGTTCTGGCGAAATCGCCGTGCCGACTTTCGTCTCGACGCTGTCGATCTGTATCGTATTCGTGCCGATGTTCCTGCTCTCCGGCGTGGCGCGCTATCTGTTCGTGCCGCTCGCCGAAGCGGTGGTGTTCGCGATGATCGCGTCGTACTTCTTCTCGCGCACGCTAGTGCCGACGCTTGCGATGTATCTGATGCGCGCTCGCAGCAATGCGCCGGTCAAAGGCAACGGTCCGATTGCGCGCCTGATCCGCTTTCAGGCCGGCTTCGAGCAACGCTTCGAAGCGCTGCGCGAACGCTATCGCGGCGTGCTCGGCGCGGCGATAGCGAGCCCGAAGCGCTTCATCGCGATCTTTCTCGTGCTTTGCATCGGCTCGCTCGCGCTGGTGCCGTTTGCCGGACGCGACTTTTTCCCGGCTGTGGATACCGGCGAAATCCGCCTGCATCTGCGCGCGCCGACCGGCACGCGCATCGAGGACACCGCGAGCATTACCGATCAGGTCGAAGCCCGCGTGCGCGACGTGATTCCGAAGCAGGAACTCTCGGCGATGCTGGACAACATCGGCGTGCCGGTGAGCGGCATCAATCTGACCTATGACTCGTCGGACCCGATCGGCCCCGAAGATGCCGACGTGATGGTCACGCTCGCGCCGAAACACAAGCCGACCGCGCAATACGTGGCGACGCTGCGTACGACGCTGACGAAAGATTTCCCCGGCGTCACGTTCGCTTTCCTGCCCGCCGACATCGTCAGCCAGATTCTCAACTTCGGGCTGCCCGCGCCGATCGATATCCAGATCGTCGGCAACAAGCTCGACGCCAACCGCGTGGTGGCGAACCACCTGCTCGCGCAACTGCGCGGCGTGCGCGGTCTCGTCGACGCGCGCATTCAACAGCCGGGCGACGCGCCCGCGATCAACGTGAACGTCGACCGCACCCGGGCGATTCAGGCCGGCCTGTTGCAACGCGACGTGTCGCAGAATCTGCTGATCGCGCTCTCCGGCAGCTCGCAGACCTCGCCGAATTTCTGGCTCGATCCGCGCAACGGTGTGAGCTATCCGCTGATGGCGATGATGCCGCAGTACGACGTCAACTCGCTGCAGGCGCTCGCCAATATTCCGGTCGCGCAGAACGGCGGCAGTTCCGGCGCGACGACGGCGGCTGGTTCGGCAAGCGGCGCAGGCCCCGCGCCGCAGAATCTGCTCGGCGCGTTGAGCACGCTGACGCGCGGCACGCAGCAAGCCGTCGTCTCGCACTACAACGTGCAGCCGGTGCTCGATATCTTCGCGTCGGCGCAAGGGCGCGATCTCGGCGGCGTGGCGGTGGACGTGAACCGGCTGGTCGAGCAGATCCGGCCGCAATTGCCGCCGGGCGCGTCCATCGTCGTACGCGGCCAGGTGCAGGCCATGCACGATTCGTTCAGCGGTCTCGCGAGCGGCCTGGTGTTCGCCATCGGTCTCGTGTATCTGTTGATGGTGGTCAACTTCCAGTCGTGGCTCGACCCGTTCATTACCATCAGCGGCCTGCCGGGTTCGCTCGCGGGCATTGCGTGGATGCTGTTCAGCACCGGCACTCGCCTGAGCGTGCCGGCACTCACCGGCACCATTCTGTGCATCGGCATCGCCACGGCCAACAGCATTCTGGTCATCAACACCGCGCGTGAATTGCACGACGGCGGCAAGCCGCCGCTCGTGGCCGCGCTCGAAGCCGGCTTCAGCCGCTTCCGTCCGGTGCTGATGACGGCGCTCGCGATGTTGATCGGCATGCTGCCGATGGCGCTCGGCCTCGGCGACGGCGGCGAACAGAACGCGCCGCTCGACCGCGCCGTGATCGGCGGCCTCGCGCTCGGCACGGTGTCGACCTTGCTGTTCGTCCCGGTCGTCTACGGGATGGTGCATGCGTGGCTCGACAAACGCCGCGCGGCACGCAGCGAAAAGCAGGAAGCCGCCGTCACCGCCCGCACTCTTTGATTTCGACGAGACCTTTTTTATGAACGATTCATCACTTCCGCCGAAGTTGGGTGGGCAGGCCGAACAGGCTGCCAACGCCGCTGAAAAAACTCACGCGGCTGTCGCCGCTCGCGCGGCTGAGCCTGCGCCAGCAGCTTCGCCCGCGTGGGAATCAGACCGCGACGCCCGCGCGCATGCCGCTCCGTCCGCGGAATCCACGCGAGACAGAGCGACCGCTGACGCCGTTTCGCACCGCGAGACACACGCCAAACCGCGCCGACGTCTCTGGCCATTCGCGCTGAGCGGTCTAGCCGCGGCGTTGCTGATCATCGGCATCGTGCCGCGTCTGCACGCAAGCGCCGCGCTCACGCAGCAAACACAAGCGCAAAGCATGCTCAGCGTGTCGGTGGTCGCGCCGCGCGCCGCGCCGGCCGTCAACGAACTGCTGCTGCCGGGCGCCGTCACGCCGTTCGCCGAAGCCTCCATCTACGCGCGCACGAGCGGCTACCTCGCTCACTGGAACACCGACATCGGCGCGCAGGTGAAAAGCGGTCAGATTCTCGCGACGATCGAAGCCCCCGATCTGGACGCGCAACTGCGCCAGGCCCGCGCCGACGAAGCCACCGCGCAGGCCAATTTCGACTACGCGAAGACCACCGCGCAACGCTGGCAGGAGATGCTCAAGACCCAATCGGTCGCGCAACAGGACGCCGACACCAAGGTCAGCGACATGGAAGCGCACCGCGCGATGCTGGCGTCGGCGCAAGCCAATGTCGCGCATCTCGCCGAATTGGTCTCGTACGAGAAGATCACCGCGCCGTTCGACGGCGTAATCACCGCGCGCAACGTCGACGTCGGCGCGCTGGTGACGGCGGGCGGCACGCCCGGCGCCGCGGGCATGTCGGGCGAGCTGTTCCATATCCAGCAGAACGGCGTGCTGCGCGTGTTCGTCGACGTGCCGCAGAACGACGCGCCGTACGTCACCCCGGCCACCGGCGTATATCTGACCGCGCAGCAGTATCCGGGCCGCCGCATCGCGGCGAAGGTGGCGCGCAGCACTGGTTCGATCGATCCGTCGAGCCGCACGCTGCGCGTCGAGGTCGACGTCGACAACAAGGACGGCGCGCTGATGCCGGGCGCTTACACGCAGGTGCATCTGCAATTGCAATCGACCACGCCGGCGCTCGATCTGCCCGTCAGCGCCCTGCTATTCCGGCCGGACGGCGTGACGGTCGCCGTGGTCGACGGCAGCGGCCGGGCGCTGCTCAAGACCGTGCATATCGGCCGCGATTTCGGCACGCACGTGGAAATCACCACGGGACTCGCCGCCACCGACCGCGTAATCGACAACCCCGGCGATTCGCTCTCCACCGGGCAGATGGTTCAGATCATGCCGGCCATGCACAGCTGAGTGCTTCGTCACAGAAAGGATTTGCCGATGTTTTCCCTGTCTCTTTCCCGGCCTTTGCCGAGCCGCGCGCTGGCGGCCACGCTGATCGGCGCGCTGCTCAGCGCGTGCTCGACCTTGCCTCCGTATCAACGCCCGAGCGCCGACATTCCGGCGCACTATGCGGGCGCCGTGCATACGGGCGCCGTGCATACGGGCGCCGTGCATGCGGGCGCCGCGCCCGGCTGGGCGCAGGCCACGCCGGCCGACGCCACGCCGCGCGGTCCCTGGTGGACGATCTTCGACGATCCCGTACTGAACCAACTGGAGGCGCGCATCGATGTATCGAACCAGACCGTGCGCAAGGCGGTCGCGCAGGTTCAGCAGGCGCGCTCGATGGTGGACTATCAGCGCGCCGGCTTCTTCCCCACCATCACCGCCGGTGTCGCGCAGGACCGTTACCGGACCTCGCAGAACGTCGAAGGGAAATCGCTCGCGGGCAAGACCGTGCCGGACTACTCGGCGGGCGTGTCAGCGAGTTGGGAGCCGGATCTGTTCGGACGGGTCCGCGACAGCGTGAACGGCGCGCAGGCCGACGCCCAGGCGAGCGAGGCGGACCTCGAAGGCGTGCGCCTGTCGATGAGCGCCGATCTGGCCGCCGACTACTTCTCGCTGCGCTCGCTCGACACGCAGAAGAAGCTGCTCGACGACAGCGTGGACGCCTACGCCGCCGCGTTGAAGCTGTTGCAGCAGCAGTTGAAGAACGGCGCGATCGATGCCTCCGCCGTCGCGCAGGCCACGACGCAACTCGAAGCGACGCGGACGCAAGACACCGACATCGACGTGACGCGCGCGCAGATGCAGCACGCGATTGCGACGCTGATCGGCGAACCGGCATCGACCTTCACGCTTCCGCCGAACGGCTCGGCCGTGACGCCACCGGCTATTCCAATTGGTTTGCCCTCGCAACTGCTGGAGCGGCGCCCCGATATCGCCGCAGCCGAACGGCGCGTGGCGTCCGCGAATGCGCAGATCGGCGTGGCGCATGCGGCGTTTTTTCCGGATCTGCTGCTGTCCGCGAGCGCGGGTCTCGAAAGCACTTTTTTCGCGCCATGGCTGAGCGCGCCGAGCCTGTTCTGGTCGCTCGGTCCGCAACTGGCCGGCACGCTGTTCGACGGCGGCAAGCGCAAAGCCACCCTGCACGGCGCCACCGCGCAATACGACGGCGCCGTCGCGGACTATCGACAGTCAGTGCTGGTGGCATTCCAGCAGGTCGAGGACAACCTGTCCGCCCTGCATTCCCTCGCCGACGAAGCCGCCAGCCAGCAGCGCGCCACCACCGCCGCGGACCTGTCGTTGCGGCTCACGACGAACCGCTTCAACGCGGGCGCGGTCAGCTACCTCGACGTGGTGACCGCGCAGACGATTGCGCTGACGAACCAGCGCATCGCGGATCAGATCGCCGCGCGGCAGTTGGAGTCGAGCGTATTGTTGTTGAAGGCGTTGGGTGGGACGTGGAGTGATGAAGGCAAGAGCGCGCCGGGGTCGGCGTAAGCGGTTAAAGGCCCTCAACTGGCGCGCGGGAACCTCAGCACGAACCGCGTACCGCGCGCATCGCTTTCCGCATGCACCGAGCCGCCGTGCAGCTCCATGATCGTGCGCACGATGGCAAGCCCGAGCCCGGTCGAACCCGTGGACCCTTGCGACAGTCCTGAAGACGGCAGCGAACTGCGCGACGGATCGACCCGATAGAAGCGGTCGAAAATCCGTTCGAGATGCTCGGGGGGAATCGGCTGTCCCTGGTTCTCCACGGTCACGCGCACCGCGTCGGCCGACGCGCTTGCGTCCAGCACGATCTCGCCGCCCGGCGGCGTATAGCGAATGGCGTTGGCGAGCAGATTGCTCACGGCGCGGCGGAACAACTCGAGATCCGCCGTCACGCTGGCCGCGCCGCTCACGCGCAAACGCACATTCGCTTCTTCGGCAATGCCTTCGAAGTAGTCGGCGATATGCGTCAACTCCTGCCCCGCGTCGAACGCGCGCAATTGCTTGACGAACTGCGGATGTTCGGCGCGCGCCAGAAACAGCACGTTCTCGATCATGCGCGCGAGCCGGTCGCACTCTTCCAGATTCGAGGCGAGGAGCGTTTCGTATTCATCGACGGAACGCGGCCGCGCCAGCGCGACTTCGGCGGCGCCGCGCATGTTGCTGAGCGGCGTGCGCATGTCGTGCGCGAGGTCGGCGGTGAAACGCGACAGACGCTGGAAACCCTGCTCGACCCGTTCGAGCATCGCGTTCAGCGCGGCGACCAAAGCTTCAAGTTCGCTCGGCACGCGCGCCACCGCGATCCGCGTATCGAGGCGATTCACCGTGACCAGACTCGCGCTCGCCGCGATATCGCGCAACGGCCGCAGCGCGGCACGAATCAGCAGGTAGCCGAGCAGCATGGCCAGCACCACGCCGGCCACGCCCGCGAGGTTGAGCTTGTCGCGGTAACGGTCCAGCAGCAGCCAGCGGTCGCTCATGTTGCGCGCCACCAGCACACTCGCCGTGTTGCCGTCACGCAGCCGCGCGTCCGTGAGAATGCCGCGGATCGGCGCGCCGTCGCGGCCGGTCCAGTCGCCGATATCGGTCTCGGTGATGCGCGCCGTCGCGGCAACGCGTGCGAGCGGCGGCAATGCCGCGATGGTCGCGGCGCCGCTTGCCGCATCCGGCACGGCGAGCGCGCCGGCGATGTTGTGTTCGATCGCCCGCTTGCCGTCGGGATCGAACACTTCCATCGACATGGCTTCGTTGCCGAGCACGATGCTGGTCAGCCGCTCGCTGTGCTCGCGAATCCCTTGCGCCGAATCCAGTTCCTCGGCGAGCCGCCGTGCGTGGCGCGCGGCGAGCACGATGTCGAGATTGTCCTGCGCCTTGATCTGCTTTTCGAGCGCGACATACAGGAAACTGCCGACGAGCACGAAAACCGTCAGCGTGGTGGCGCCGAACGCCAGCGCGAGCGCCGCGGCAAGCGAGCGGCCGCGCATCAAGCGGTGTCCTTCAGTTCGAGCACATAGCCCACGCCGCGCACGGTGTGGATCAGCTTGACGGGAAAGTTGTCGTCGATCTTGGTGCGCAAGCGGCGGATCGCGACTTCGACCACATTGGTGTCGCTGTCGAAATTCATATCCCACACATACGACGCGATCTGCGTGCGGCTCAGCACTTCACCCTGACGGCGCGCGAGCAGTTGCAGCAGCGAGAATTCACGCGGCGTGAGGTCGATCCGCGTGCCGCCACGTTTCACGCGACGGCGGTTCACGTCCATTTCCAGATCGCCCACCTTGATCAGTTCGCTTTCGCGCGGCGGGCCACGGCGCGCCAGCGTGCGCACGCGCGCCAGCAATTCGACGAAGGCAAAGGGTTTGACGAGGTAATCGTCCGCGCCGAGTTCGAGGCCGCGCACGCGGTCGTCGACGTCGTCGCGCGCGGTAAGGAACAGCACGGGCGTGGTGCGCTTGGCGCGCAAGGTCTTGACGATGGTCCAGCCGTCCATGCCGGGCAGCATCACGTCGAGCACGATCACGTCGTACTCTTCTTCCAGAGCGAGGATCAGCCCTTGCGGCCCGTCGTTGGCCACGTCGACGGCATAGCCGGATTCTTCCAGGCCGTTCTTGAGGTAGGCCGCTGTTTTCAGCTCGTCCTCGATTACCAGGATTCGCATCGATTGCTCCGCTTTGCGTTGACGGTGAAATCATACCGTCAAGCACTCGCGCGGGTGATTACGATCCGGTAATGTTGATGCGCTCGCTCGGGATGCGCGGCGCGCGTTTGCGACGAATCTTGCGTGGCCGGCGCCTTCACTCGCATGCGGCGCCGCAGCACAGAGCCGCAAGCGCTGCGATCTATTCGACGTTGTCCGCTACATCGGTCATACGGATCATGTGCGGTTTGACGACGTCGTCCTCGTCGTCACGGGTCTCTGTGGGCGGATGGATCAAGGCTTCCAGCCGCGCCTTGGTCGCCAGAAACTCCGGCGACGTGACCTGCGAGTAATCGCGCGGCCGAGGCACCGGCACTTCGATCAACTCCTGCACCTCGCCGGGATTCGCCTTCAGCACCAGAATGCGGTCGGCGAGAAAGATCGCCTCGTCCAGATCGTGCGTGATGAACAGCACAGTCACGTCGATGTTGCGCCAGATATCGAGCAGGTGCGCTTGCATCTTCGCGCGCGTTTGCGCGTCGAGCGCGCCGAAGGGTTCGTCCATCAGCAGAATGCGCGGCCGGTTGGCGAGTGCGCGGGCAATCGCCACGCGCTGCTTCATGCCGCCCGACAACTGATGCGGATAGGCGTTGGCGAATTTCGTCAGACCGACCAGATCGAGCCATTGCAGCGCCTCGCGTTCCGCATGCAGGGTGCTGTGGCCGTTCATCTTGAGACCGAACATGACATTTTTCTTGACCGTCAGCCACGGAAACAGCGTGTAGCCCTGAAACACCATGCCGCGGTCAGCACCCGGGCCCCGCACCGGTTTGCCGTCGAGCAGCACGCTGCCGCTCGTCTGCGCCTCCAGGCCGGCAAGAATGCGGATCAGCGTGGACTTGCCGCAGCCCGACGGTCCGATCACGCAGACGAACTCGCGCCGGTGCGTCTTGAAGCTGATGCCGTCGAGCGCCGTGCACTCGCCTTGGGGCGTCTCGAAGCGCTTGCCGAGGTCGCGTACCTCCAGAATCACTTCGCGCGACTTCAGACGGTCGAAACGCTCGCGTACCGCTTCGGACTGGATCAGGTACGACGGAACGGGTTGCGGATTTAACATGATGGAATCCTTTGAATGCGGTGCGGTGCATGCGATAAGCCGTGTCACGAAGCCGTCCGCTACGTCTTGAGCGTGCGGTCCCACGGAAACAGCTTGCGGCCGAGAAAGGCCAGCACGAGATCGGTGCCCAGGCCGATGATGCCGATCATCATGATTGCCGCGTAGACGTTGTCGAAATGCTGGTAGCGCGCCTGCTGCGTGATGTACCAGGTGATGCCGGAGCTGGTGCCCACCAGTTCCGCCACGATCAGATACGTCCATGCCCAGCCGAGCAGAATGCGCTGGTCGCGGTACAGGTCCGGCAGGATGCCGGGAATCACCACATGGGTGAGCAGCTTGAACTTCTTCGTGCCGAGCGTCATGGCGGCTTCGAACAGGCTGTACTCGAGCTTGCGGGTGGTGTTGGCCACGATCAGCACCTGCTGGAACAATGTGCCGATCACGATGATCGCGATCTTCGGGCCGTCGTAAATGCCCAGGATCGCCACCATCAGCGCGCCGAACGCGGGCGCCGGCAAGTAGCGGAAGAACTCGAAGAACGGCTCCTGCAAGCGCGCGATCGCGCTGTACGTGCCGCACACGATGCCGATCGGCACACCGATCACGGACGACAGCACGAAGCCCCAGAAGATCACCTGAATGCTGTGCCACAGGCTCTGATGCAGCCATACGCCGTCGCGCGATGCGGGCGGCGTGGTGAACGCGGTGTAGAACGCGCGCAGCACTTCATGGGGCGCGGGCAGATAGACCGGGTTGACCGGTTCGCCGGCCGGCAACGCCGCATGGGCATCGCGCGCGTGGGCGAGTTCGTCGGCGAACACGTCCTTGTCGACACGCATGCCCGGCTGGAAATAGTCGACGCTGCCCGGACTCTCGATCAGCACCTGCGGATGCCAGATGAACGGCACGTAGCTGACCAGGCACCAGACGAAGAGCGGCAACAGGAACGAGCCCGCGCCCAACAGCCATTTACCGCGGACGGAGAGTTCGCGGCGCACCGCGAACCATTCGGTTCTGTCAATGACTGCCATGTGATTCTCCGAGGCTGAATGCGCTTGCGCCGTGTGCGGACCCTGAAGCGGCGGTCGTTTCGTCGAGCCACGCGCGCGCCAGATCGAGCAGCACGATGTCTTCATGCGCGCGCGCGACGAAGGTCACGCCGAACGGCAAGCCCGCATGTTTGCCGACCGTGCAGACGCCGGCCGGCACCGCCAGCGCGGCCAGATCGAGCAGGTTGACGAAGTTCGTGTAGTAGCCGAAGCGCGAATTCACGCGGATCGGGTCCGCTTCCAGTTCGTCGACGGTGGCGGTCGTCGCCGACGTCGGCGTGACGATGGCGTCGATCCGCTGCCAGACTTGCGCCGCCTGCATGCGCAGCAACGCGAGGCGGTCGAACGCGGCGAACGCATCGGCCGCGCTCCAGCGCGCCGCGCCGCCGATGATCTCGCGGATCACCGGATGCAGCGCGTCGGGCTGCGTCTCCACGAACTCGCGGATCGCCGCGAGCCGCTCCGCCACCCACGGCCCTTCGTAAAGCAGCCGCGCGGTGGCAAGGAACGGCTCGAAGTCGATCTCGACCAGTTCGGCGCCGGCTGCGCGCAAACGCGTGAGCGAGGCATCGAAAGCGTGCGCGTACGAAGTGTCGCCGAAAAATTCGAGCTGGTTCGCGCGCGGCACGCCGAAGCGCACACCGCGCAGCGACGGTTGCGCGCCAAGCTGCGCGGCACCCGGCGGCGGCTGGAATTCGCGCGCATAAGGATCACTCGGCGCCACGCCGCGCGCGGCATCGAACACGCTCTGCGCGTCGTCCACCGAGCGCGCGAAGATCGACACGCAGTCGAGCGATTTGCACGCCGGCACCACGCCGAGCGTGCTCAGCACGCCCTTGGTCGGCTTCAGTCCGAACAGGCCGTGGAATGCAGCGGGCACGCGTCCCGATCCTGCCGTGTCGGTGCCCAGCGAAAACGCCGCCAGCCCGAGCGCGACCGATACCGCCGAACCAGAACTCGATCCGCCCGACGCGTAGCGCGGATCGAGCGCGTTGCGGCACGCACCGTGCGGCGAACGCTGGCCGGACAAACCCGTGGCGAACTGGTCGAGATTGGTCTTGCCGACCGGGATCGCGCCGGCGGCGATCAGGCGCGCGACCACCGGCGCGCTGGCCGTCGGCGTGTACGCATAGGCGGGACAGGCGGCGGTGGTCGGAATGCCGGCCAGGTCGATGTTGTCCTTGATGGCGAACGGCACGCCGTAGAGCGGCAAGGTGTCCATGTCCCGGCCTTCGAGCGCATCGGCGTAACGCATCATCTCGTTGCGGCTCAATGGGCGGATCCATGCGTGGTGCGGATCGTCGCCCGACGTGCGCGCGGCGATGGCTTCCACCAGTTGCGCCGGCGTGAGGCTGCCGGCGCGATAGCGCGCCCGCAGCGCGGCAATCGACATGGACTGGAACAGATCGTCGTGGGATTTCATTTGCACGTAACCTCCTCGGTGGCGTCGGCTGCAACGCCGGCGCGCATCACCATCAATCGTTGACCTGCGACGACCGCCGCGCCTTCCGCGCAGTCGATCGTTTCGATGACGCCGTCGCCGCTCGCGGTGACGGAAATTTCCATCTTCATCGACTCGACGATCGCGAGCACCTGCCCGTCGCCGACCCGTTCGCCTTCCTTGACGAGCAGCTTCCACACGCTGCCCGACACGTCGGCGACAATGCCTTGCTGGCCGGCCGCCAGCGCGTCGTTCGCCAGGTTGCCGGCAGTGGCTGCATCGCCATCCGTTTCGCCGACGTATTCAGCATGTCCAGCCGCATCCCAGCGCTCGCGTTCCGCGTCGAAAGCAGCTTGCTGCGTACTTTTGAAGGTGGCGATCGAGTCGGCTTCGTCCTTCAGGAAGCGGTTATACGCACCCAGGTCGAACACGGACTCCTCGATCTTCAGACTCGCGCGGCCCGCGATGAAATCCGTGCGCAGTTCGGCCAGCTCGGCCTCGCTGACTTCGTAGAAACGGATCTCATCGAAGAAGCGCAGCAGCCAGGGCTTGCCCGCCTCGAACTCGCGCGTCGTGCGATAGCGGTTCCACATCTGCACGGTACGGCCGACGAACTGATAGCCGCCCGGCCCCTCCATGCCGTACACGCACAGATACGCGCCGCCGATGCCTACCGCGTTCTCCGGCGTCCACGTGCGCGCCGGGTTGTACTTGGTGGTGACGAGCCGGTGACGCGGATCGAGCGGCGTCGCGACCGGCGCGCCGAGATAGACGTCGCCGAGACCCATGACGAGGTAGCGCGCGTCGAACACGATGCGCTTCACGTCGTCGATGCTATTCAGCCCGTTGATGCGGCGAATGAACTCGATATTGCTCGGGCACCACGGCGCGTCGGGACGCACGGATTGCATGTAGCGCTCGATCGCGATTCGCGTCGACGGGTCGTCCCACGAGAGCGGCAGATGCACGATGCGGTTCGGCACGCGCATCGCGTCCACGGCGGGCAGTTCGCGCTCGGCTTGCTGCAGATGGGCGAGCAAGGTGTCGTGCGACAGCATGCGGTGATCGAAATGCACCTGCAATGAACGGATGCCCGGCGTCAGATCGATGATGCCCGGCAACCGGTGCGCGTCGAGCCAGTGCATCAATGCATGCACGCGAAAGCGCAGGTTCAGGTCGAGCACGAGCGGACCGTATTCGATCAGCACGTTCTGATCGCCGGAACGGCGATAGACCACGCCGGTGCCCTCGCCTGCTGTCGGGTCGCGATAGAGGATGCAATCGTGGGCCGCTTCGCTGGCGAGCGGCGAGCGTTGCACCGCTTTGACCGGCACCCGTTCGAAGCGCACCGTATCGCCCGGACGCAGTTGGCCGAGCTTCCATAACTCTTCGCCCACCACCGTGACCGGACACACGAAACCGCCGAGGCTCGGACCGTCAGGGCCGAGAATTACGGGCATATCGCCGGTGAAATCCACTGCACCGACCGCGTACGCGTTGTCGTGAATGTTCGACGGATGCAGCCCCGCCTCGCCGCCGTCCGTGCGCGCCCATTGCGGCTTCGGGCCGATCAGCCGCACGCCCGTGCGGCTGGAGTTGTAGTGCACGGTCCAGCGCGTGCCGTAGAGCATCGCGATGTCGTCGGGCGTGAAGAAATCGGGCGCGCCGTGCGGGCCGTCGAGCACGCCGAGCGCCCAGTCGTGCGTCAGGACCGGCACACGCGCCGCGTCCAGTTGCGCCCCCGCTTCGCCCGAGCCCGCGCCGTCGGCGAGATGCAGCACGTCGCCCTTGCGCAATGCGCGCCCCGCGTGGCCGCCGAACTGGCCGAGCGTGAAGGTCGCCTTGCTGCCCAGATAGTCCGGCACTTGCAAGCCGCCCTTCAACGCGAGACACGCGCGCATGCCGGCGCCCGTCACGCCGCAGAGCTTGAGCACCGAACCCGCCGGCGCGCGCGTGACTTGCCACAACGTGAGCGGTGCGCCGTCGAGCGTGGCGGCGAGCGGCGCGCCGCCCAGCACGAAAAGCGTCGCGGTGTTGAAGCGCAGCGTGGCGCCGACCATCGCGCATTCGAGGCCCGCGGCGTCGGCGGGATTGCCGAGCAGTTCGTTGGCGAGTCGGAACGACAGATCGTCCATCGGGCCCGACGGCGGCACGCCGATGTCCCAGTAGCCCGTGCGCCCTGGCGTCTGCTGCACGGTGGTCTGCACGCCGCCGTCAAGCACGTCGATGGTATGCGGCGCGAACATGAAGCGCCCGAGGAACGCGGTGGTCTGCTCAGCGCGCGCAAACGTCGCCGACCCGGCAATGGCGCGCAGATAGTCGAGGTTGGTCTCGATGCCGTACAACTGCGTTTGTTCCAGTGCGGCACGCAGCGCAGCGAGCGCGGCCTCGCGCGTCGCGCCTTTGACGATCAGCTTGGCGAGCAACGGATCGTAGAACGCGCTGACTTCCGTGCCGGAATCGACCCACGTCTCGACCCGCGCGTCGGCGGCGAACGCGACATGCGTCAGCAGGCCCGCACTCGGCTGAAACTGCTTGTGCGGGTCTTCCGCGTACAGCCGCACCTGGATGCTCGCGCCTTGCGGCACGGGCGCCAGCGTATCGAGCGGCGCGAGTTCGCCTTCGGCCTCGCGGACCATCCACTCGACCAGATCGATACCCGTGACTTCTTCCGTCACGCAATGCTCGACCTGCAATCGCGTGTTCACTTCGAGGAAATAGAAACGGCGCGTGTCGGCATCGAAAACGAACTCTACCGTACCCGCGGATTTGTACTTCACCGCCTGGGCGAGACGCACGGCGCTCGCATGCAGCGCGCTGCGTTCCGCGTTCGTAAGCCCAGGCGCGGGCGTCTCCTCGATCACCTTCTGGTTGCGCCGCTGCACCGAGCAATCGCGTTCGCCGAGCGATATCACGCCGCCTTTGCCATCGCCGAAAATCTGCACTTCGATATGGCGCGCGTTTTCGACGAACTTTTCGACGTACACACCCGCGTTGGCAAAGTTCGCCTCGCCGAGCCGTGCGACCGACGCAAACACGCTTTCCAGTTGCGCGGCGTCGCGGCACAGCGACATGCCGATCCCGCCGCCGCCCGCCGTGCTTTTTAGCATCACGGGATAGCCGATCGACGCCGCCTCGCGCAGTGCCGCGCTTACGTCAGGCAACAAGCCGGTGCCGGGCAGCAAGGCGACGTCGTTGGCTTGCGCGAGTTCGCGCGCCGTATGCTTCAGGCCGAACTCGCGCATCTGTAGCGGCGTCGGGCCGATGAAGCGAATTCCGGCGTCGTCGCAAGCCTGCGCGAAGGCCGCGTTTTCGGACAAAAAACCGTAGCCGGGATGCACGGCGTCGGCGCCGCACGCGCGCGCCGCTTCGAGAATCGCCGCGCTGTTCAGATAGCTCTGTGCCGCGAGCGCCGGGCCGATGCACACGGCTTCGTCGGCGAGCATCACATGCATGGCGTGGCGATCGGCTTCGGAATACACCGCGACCGACGCAATGCCGAGCCGCTTGAGCGTGCGAATCACACGGCAAGCAATCTCGCCGCGATTGGCAATGAGGACTTTTTGGAATCTCATTGGGCGTCCCATATCGTCAGTCGCACGGGCGTCGGGTTGTAGCCGTTGCACGGATTGTTCAACTGCGGGCAATTCGAAATCAGCACCGTGACATCCATCTCGGCGCGCATCTCGACGTATTTGCCCGGCGCGGAGATGCCGTCCTCGAAAGTCAGTTGGCCGAGCGCCGTCACCGGCACGTTCATGAAGAAGTTGATGTTGCTGACGATGTCGCGCTTGCCGAGCTGCGTGCCCACGCCGCACGTGCAATGCGTGATCGCATGCAGGAAGCTGTCGCGGCAGCTATGCATATGACGCTTGTCGAGCGCGTAACGCACCGTATTGCTCTCGGCGGCGCAAGCACCGCCGAGCGTGTCGTGGCGGCCGCAAGTGTCGGCGACGATGCTCAGCATCGGCTTGCCGAGGTTCGACATCAACACGCTGCCGGCGGACAGGTAGAGATTGCGTTGCGCGCGGATCGTGTCCTGCGCGCTATAGCGTTCGAGCGGATCGGCGCTGTTGTAGAACAGCGTGTCGACGGCCTGATTACCTTCGAGGTCGAGAATGCGGAACACCTGGCCGCGTTTGACTTCATGCAGCCACGGTTCGCCGGATGGCAGCGTGAGGTCGTAGACCGCATGACGGTGATCGAGTTTGCTTTCGATGATAGGCATCGCGGGTCTCCTTAAACGAACAGACGGTCGGTGTTGACGAAGCCGCGCCCGTTCTCCGGGCACGCCGAGCGGCAGGGATCGTCGGCCGGTACGCAGGCGTCGGCCGCATACGCGCGGTACGCGATCAGCTTGACGGGCTTCGGTTCGTATTCGGAGGAAGGGTCGAGCGGATGCGGCGCGCTCGAAAACACGGCGAGCGTGTCCATTTCGAAGCGCAGATCGAACGCGGCGCCGGCCGGCGAATGGCCTGCCACGAAGTCGAGCGCGCCGTCGTCGCCGATCGCGAGTTTGCTGAAGAAGTTGAGGTTGGCGACGAGGTCGCGTGTGCCGAGACCGTGCTTCGCCAGTTCGAGCAGCAGGCTGTCGCGGCCGTTGCGGATCATCGAATTGCGATGCTGTTGATAGCGGGCCACGCCGTATTTCGCCGCGAACAGTTCCGCGTCGCCGACGCCGCCGAGCGGATCATGCCAGCCGAGCGTGTCGGCGGTGATCGAGGCCAGCACGCGGCCCATGTCCGAGTAGAGCACGTGGCCGCGCGTCAGATGCGCGGTGTGCTGCGCCTTCAGCGTATCGGCCATGTTGTAGCGTTCGAGCGGTTCGTCGTGCCGGTAGAACACGGCGGCCAGATTCGCGCCGCCTTCACTATCGACGACGCGCAACGCCATGCCACGGCGCAGCACGCCGGACCAGTGCGTACCGGCGGGAATCACCGTTTCCCACGCCACATGCGGGATCGGTGCGAGATCGACAGAGGATTGCGTCGACATGGAGGCTCCAGGTATCGGTTGGGAATAAGCATGAGAGGGCGATTGACCGACATCGCGACCTCCCGGGCTTTTATCCCTCCGTGGAGCCTCGCCGGCGCCTTGAAAGAAGGTGGGCGGCAAGACCGGATTGCTCTCGGACCAGGCATCGTGCGCATGAAAGCGTACGACCGGAACCCTAGCGATCCTGAAGATGATGCAAATTACTTCGCACCTCTCGCTGCGTAGCTAAGCGAGTTGTGTGCCAGCGTTGTGATAAGGATGCGGCGAGTGCGGTGTGGCAAGGGATTGGATGCGATGCGCGTGGCCGGTAGGTATGTGTGGGCCGATCGTTCACGCACCAGCGCCGTTGGTGAATCCGCACCAGTTGGATGCGCCGGGCACCACGATTGGGCTCGACGCGCGTCCGCGTGACGCCAGATAGGGCTCCGAGCGATGGCATGGTGTGTGCGTATCAATGCGCCACGTCCACTCCCTTTATCACACGACCATGCCGACGCTTGCCGCTATTCGACGCGCGCTTTACACCTTGATGTCGGCACGTTTCATCGAGTTGCAAAAGCAACAGCGCCGCTCGTAGTCAGAGCGGCGTTGTTGTCGTGAGGCTGCGCGTCGAAGCTCTGCTATGCGGCCTCAACGCGTTCTCTCTCAGGCTTGGGCATCCAGTTACGTGCTCGCATAGCGCGCCTGTTGACCGAAGCTTGCCAACGCTTTCGAACCATCGGGCAACAGTAGTTCTCCTCGTTCGAGACGTTCCTTCAGGTAAGTGAAGCTCTGCGCCGTCTGCGCGAACAGATGGTCGCCCGCCGACACGGGCGGGTATTTCGCCACCGCCTCGGGCGTCGCGAACTGCGGCAGCGGTGCGACGACCGTGTGATAGTCGCAGGCGAAAAAGAGCGGAAACGAGTAGCGCTCCTCCCTCACCTTGCGCACGCGATGCGACGTCGCGACGTAGGTTCCGCCCGTCCACACTTCCAGCATGTCGCCGATGTTCACGACGAACGCGTTCTCGACCGGTGGCGCATCGATCCACTCGCCCTCGCCGTTCATCACTTCGAGTCCGGGCGCGGTCGGCAGCAGGATCGTGAAGCACTCGTAGTCGGTATGCGCGCCGATGCCAGGCCGGTCTTCCGCCGACGGATCGAGCGGATAGTGGATCAGGCGCAATTGGCTCGGCGGCTTGCGCAGATACGGGTCGAAGTGCTGTTCAGGCAGGCCGAGCGCGAGTGAGAAGCCGCGAAACAAGGCGCGGCCGAGTTCGAACGCCGCTTCGTAGTACCCGCCCACCGCTTCGCGAAAGCCCGCTTGTTCCGGCCAGCTATTCGGGCCGAGCATCGGCGTGCCGGCGCTCACCTCGGGGTCGTCGGCGGGCAGTTCGCGGCCGGTGTCGAAGGCTTCCTTCCTGTCGCGCTTGCCGCCCGCGAAAACTTCCTCGCCTTCGGGCACATAGCCGCGATGCGCCATCGACTTGCCGATGTAGTAGCGCATCTTCCATTCGTGTTCGGCTGCGAAGAAGCGTTTGGCTTGCTCGATCAATGCGCTTTGCTGCGCGCGCGACACCTGGTGGCCGGTGACATAGAAGAAGCCGGCCTCGCGTGCCGCGCGATCGAGTTCGCGCGCGGTTGCGAGGCGCTGGGCGCCGTCATCGCTGAACAGGCCGCTGACGTCGACGATGGGTAGTTGCTGAAAGCTCGTATGGGTTTGGTTCATGAGAGGTGCCTAGACAAGCTGCGCGATGGTCTGCGATTGCGTTTGCGTTTGCGTTTGCATTTGCTCTTGTCGCCCGCCGCGACCTTCGCGGTCGGCAAGAAACGCCGCCAGATGGCGCCGTTCCTCGCGCCCCATCCACGTATTGATCTCCCACAGATCGGCCACCGGCGCGTTCGTAAACGGCAGCGTGTGAAGATAGCCGTCGGGGCCGAACTCCGGCGTCATTGTCGTGACGGTGTAGCCCTGCTCGATCTGCGCGGTCCACAGCGCCTCCCAGATCCGCTGATGCGAGGCGAGGCAGTCCGCGTACTCGGGCGCGGCCGGATGCGGCACCTGCGGACCTTGCGGATAGCCGACACGTCCATGCAGATGATGCGCATGCGGCGCCAGTTCGAGGATCGTGTCCCACTCGCTGTCGAGCAGCCGCTCGCACACCGACACCCAATGGCTGAAGTCGCAGGTCAGCTTGAGCGCGGGCACGGCGCGCGCGACGTCGCGAGTGATCCACGGGTTGTAGAACGAGCGCCCGCGATGGGTTTCGAAGCTGCAGATCACGTCGTGCTTCGCGGCGATCTCCACCGCGCGCGCGAAGAAGTCCACCTGGGTCGCGGCCGGCCACGCGTCGCAGCCGGCCATCACGTTGAAGAAGCGCGGTTCGAGCGGCTTGCCCCAGACGATCTTCTCCTCGAAGTCCCGCAGATGATCGGCCGGCGTCGCCGAGCGCTCCGGCACATAGCTGCCGGCCGTCGTGATCTCCGCGATGAAACCCAGGCCTTCGTCGGCAATGGCCTGCGCAAACGCGTCGCGCGCCGCGCCGCCGGCCGGCACCGGCGCTTCGATGCCATCGAAGCCGGCCGCCCGCACGAGTGGCGCCGCATCGCGAGGACCGCCGTCGAAGCCCCAGAACGTCTTGAACAATTCGAATTTCATTGCCTCTCCATTTACATGCAAAATTGCATGCAATATTACACAGTAAAAGCACGAGTCAATAAACTATCCATACGGGGTCGCGCGTTATTTTTGCGCGCCCGATTTTCGGCTCAATTAGCACTTAAACTGTGCAGCCCTCCTCCTCGTGGTGAATCGATGAAGAAGAAAATTGCGCGTACCAAGGGGCAAGCCGTCGCGCGCGCCATTCTCGACATGGACTGGCAGTGGTCCGCGCATTTCGGCGATCTCGGCCTGAACGACCTGAACTACAGCGATCTGTTCTGCCGCATGTGGGTGGATCAGGACGACTACTTCGCCAAGACCGCGCTCTACGAATTCATGCCGGGCGTGAGCCGCCGCACCGCCGTGCGGTACGTACAGGAGTTGATCGACAGCGGCTGGCTGCTGGAGACGAGTTCCGCCGAGGATCGCCGCATCAAGCAGGTGAGCCTCGCAGCGTCGATCGAGGAGCGTCTGGAGCAGTTTCTTGCCTATGTGCATCAACGGTTCGCGGCGCTGGATTGACGGCGACTACGCGGCGCTCGCGTCGAAGCGTCCGTATGGCATGAGCAGTGAAACCCGCTGGCATATTTCTCGCTAGATAACTTGCCGAGAGGTGCGGCAGCGTCGCATCTTAGGGATGCTAGGGTTCCGGTTCGCGAGAATGTCTGGTCCGAGAGCAGCCCGGTGCGCCGGCCGGTTCGATTGTGAGTTTCATCGCAAGCACGAACCGCCAGCCCACTACACGGCGGGACAAAAGCCCGGGAGATTGGCGATAGCAATGTCTATCGTGCCTCTCCGTGGCCGGTGTTTGTCTCCCGCAGTTTCCGCGCGTTGTGGTTCTCTCGCGGGTACCGGTCATGTTGTTTCATCGCGCAGTCGCCGCGCGATCCAACTCAACAATCGCAATTGACCGGTCTCCTGGAGAAAACGATGAAACGTTTCGCATCCGTTCGTAGGTCCCCTGCTTTCCTTACCTCGCCTGCCCGCCTCGCCTCGTCCCTGCGCGTGCGCGGCGCGCTCGCGGCGGCAGCCGCCGTCCTTACAATCGGTCTTGCCGCGGGTCCTGCCGCCAGCCCGGCGCAGGCTGCGGCCGCGCCGCTCGCCATCGGCTATAGCGACTGGCCCGGCTTCGTCGCTTTCCAGATCGCCATCGAGAAGGGCTGGTTCAAGGAAGCCGGCGTGGACGTCAACTTCCAATGGTTCGACTACTCCGCGTCGCTCGATGCGTTTTCCGCCGGCAAACTCGACGCGGTCGGCGCGACCAACGGCGACGCGCTCGTGACGGGCGCAAGCGGCGCGAAGAACGTGATGATCCTGCTCACCGACTACTCCAGCGGCAACGACATGATCGTCGCCAAGCCGCCGGTACGCACGGTGGAAGGATTGAAGGGCAAGAAGGTCGGCGTCGAAATGGGCCTCGTCGATCACCTGCTGCTCGACACGGCGCTCGAAAAACATGCGCTGAAGGAATCGGACCTCACGCTCGTCAATGCGAAGACCAACGAGTTGCCGCAGGTGCTCGCCTCGTCCGGCGACGTCGCCGCGGTCGGCGCCTGGCAACCAAACGCGGGCGAAGCGCTCAAGCGCGTGCCGGGCTCGCGGCCGATCTTCACCTCCGCCGACGCCCCCGGTCTGATCTACGACGCGATCACGGTCAATCCCGTCAGCCTGCAATCGCGCAAGGCCGATTGGGCCAAGGTGATCAAGGTCTGGTATCGCTGCGTGGCCTATATCAACGATCCGAAGACGCAGCCGGACGCCGTCAAGATCATGTCGGCGCGGGTCGGTCTCACGCCGGCGCAGTACCTGCCCTTGCTGAAAGGCACGCACCTGCTCGACGCCGCGGCCGCGAAAAAGGCCTTCACCAAGGGTGACGGACTGGACTCCGTGTACGGTTCGAGCGTGAACGCCGACAAGTTCAACGTGCGCAACGCCGTGTACAAACAGTCGCAGAACGTGAGCGCCTATATCGATCCGGCGCTTGCCAACGCGCAGTAAGCGGCCCGCAAGGCGCCGTAATCGCAACCGCTAAACAGCCCGCGGACCCGAAACTGTTATTCTTGCGTCTCTCCCGACCGTCAACTGGTCGCCTGCCGCCTTCGGGCGGCACTCCAAGCGGCGCTTTGCGCCCGACTTCCGAGAGACAGGAATTTGCATGTTCGGTTTTCTGCGCGGCTATTTTTCCAACGACCTGGCCATCGACCTCGGCACGTCGAACACCCTGATTTACATGCGCGGCAAGGGCATCGTGCTGGACGAACCCTCGGTGGTCTCGATTCGCCAGGAAGGCGGTCCGAACGGCAAGAAGATCATTCTGGCCGTCGGCAAGGAAGCAAAACAGATGCTCGGCAAGGTGCCGGGCAACATCGAGGCGATCCGCCCGATGAAGGACGGCGTGATCGCCGACTTCAACATCACCCAGCAGATGATCAAGCGCTTCATCCAGATGGCGCACGAGTCGCGTATGTTCGCGCCGTCGCCGCGCATCATCATCTGCGTGCCGTGCGGGTCCACTCAGGTGGAGCGGCGCGCGATCAAGGAGGCCGCGCACAGTGCGGGCGCCTCGCAGGTCTATCTGATCGAGGAGCCGATGGCCGCGGCCACTGGCGCGGGCCTGCCGGTCTCGGACCCGACCGGTTCGATGGTGGTCGATATCGGCGGCGGCACCACGGAAGTGGGCGTGATCTCGCTCGGCGGCATCGTCTATAAAGGCTCGGTGCGCGTGGGCGGCGACAAGTTCGACGACGCGATCGTCAACTACATTCGCCGCAACTACGGCATGCTGATCGGCGAGCAAACGGCCGAAGCGATCAAGAAGGAAATCGGCTCCGCGTTTCCGGGCTCCGAGGTCAAGGAGATGGAAGTCAAGGGCCGCAATATGTCCGAAGGCATTCCGCGCAGTTTCACGGTGTCCAGCAACGAAATTCTCGAAGCGCTGACCGATCCGCTGAACCAGATCGTCTCGGCCGTAAAGATCGCGCTGGAACAGACGCCGCCGGAACTGGGCGCGGACATCGCCGAGCGCGGCATCATGCTCGCGGGCGGTGGCGCATTACTACGCGATCTGGACCGCCTGCTCGCCGAGGAAACCGGCTTGCCGGTGTTCGTCGCCGAAGCGCCGCTCACTTGCGTGGTGCGTGGCTCGGGTATGGCGCTCGAACGCATCGACAAGTTCGGCGGAGCGTTTTCTTACGAGTGAGCTTGTTACGCGTCGGTACGCTTAAACCGCTTACGACACGAACGGCAGTTTGCTATCGCGCGCGGCGGCGAGCATCGACAGCGTGATCTTGCGCACTTCCAGCTTGCTCTGCGTGATATGCGCGCGCAGCAGAATGATCGCTTCGGTCAGGCGGTTGCGTTCGATCAGGTTGAGCATGGTGGAATGCTCGTCGTAAGTCGCGCTGGTGCGGTGCGGCTTCAGAAAATCGAGCCGCCGCACGATGCGGATGCGCTCGGTCACTTCGTTATGCACGCGCAGCATTTCCGCGTTGCCGGTGGCGGCGACGAGTTGCCGGTGAAAGTTTTCGTCCATGCCGAACATTTTCACCGGATCGCTCTCGCGCAACTCGGGCGCGACGCACCAGATCGCCTTCAATGCCTCGACGGCCGCATGCGCGGTATCGCCGCCCGCGCCGACCCGCTCCACCGCCGCGACTTCCAGCACGATGCGCAAATCGTAGAGCTGATCGAGCTGGTCGAAGTTGATCGGCGACACTTTCCAGCCGCGCCGGAATCCGACTTCCAGGTAGCCTTCGCGTTGCAGACGAAACAGGCCGTCGCGCATCGGCGTGCGTGACACGCCATAGTGTTGCGCAATGCCGTTCTCCGAAAAACGGTCACCGGGAAACAGGCGAAAACTGAAGATATCGGTCTTGAGTTGCTGATACACCTGCTCGGCAAGCGGGTTGGCCGCAGCCGGCGCGGCAGGCGTCTCCAGCAGATTCGTCGGGTCGTCGTTCATGATGCCAAGGTCCCTTTTTTCTTATTATCGGCGTTTCATGGGCTGGCCGGAGAATTGATCAGGCTCACGTGCGCAGCGACGATTTTCCAGCCATCGTCGGGACTGAGCCGCGCCCACGTTTGCATCTGCCGGCCGAGCAAGGGCGTGGCGTCGCTGGTGAATTCGGTGCTGACGGTGGCGAAGTCGGTGCCGAACGTCGTCACCACGGTTCGATGCAGCTTGCGCGATTTCGGCACCGGCTCGCAGCGTTCGCGCCACGCGCGGATCGCCTCGCCACCATGCTGGATTTCGGCGATGCCGTAGCGCACCGTTTCCGTCGTGTGCCAGAACAGCGCGTTCATTGCCGCGACGTCGTTGTCGACCAGCGCGCGCTCGTATTCGATGAACGCCGCGTGGACCTGTGCCACGATTTCGGGCTGATTTACTTCCATGCTTGGGTCGTCTCGTCGATTTCGATCAACGAAGAAAGTGGCGCGGTCCAGCCGACAATGCCGCCTTGCGAGCGCACCATGTCGAGCGTGGCCTGTTTGAACGCGGGGAAATAGCTCGCGGTGGCATCCTCGATCAGCAGGCTGTCATAGCCGCGGTCGTTGGCTTCGCGCATCGAGGTTTGCACGCACACTTCGGTGGTCACGCCGGCAAACACCAGATGCGTGACGCCACGTATCGCGAGTTCCTCGCCGAGACGGGTCGCATAGAACGCGCCTTTGCCGGGTTTGTCGATCACGAGTTCGCCGGCCAGCGGCGCGAGCGGTTCGATGATCGCATTGCCGGGCTCGCCGCGAACCAGGATGCGGCCCATCGGCCCGGCGTCGCCGATGCGCGCATTCGGCGCACCGCGCAGGCGTTTGGCCGGCGGGCAGTCGGACAGATCCGCCGCGTGCGATTCACGCGTATGCACGACGAACCAGTGGTGCTTGCGCGCGAAGGCCAGCAACGCGGCTACCGTCGGCACGATGTCCGCGAGCAGCGAGACGTCGTTGCCGAGCGATTCGCCGAAGCCGCCCGGCTCGATGAAATCGCGCTGCATGTCGATCACGACCAAGGCGGTCTTTGCGGAGTCGAAGCTGAATGGGCCAGGCTGGGCGTCGATGGTCTGTATGTGGGTCGATGTCATCCGATGGCTTCCCTGAGTTTTTCGGCCGGCGCGGCGGGTTGCATCGGCGTGTCGCCGTGGCCGGCCATATGCTGGCCGAGCACGGTGCGATCCGCGCGAGCCGCCGGTGTTTCGAACACCAGTTCGCCCTCGGCGATCACCATGATCCGGTCCGCGAGTTCGAGCAGTTCGTCGAGGTCTTCGCTGACCAGCAGCACCGCCGCGCCCGCGTCGCGCGCGGCCATCAGACGCGCATGGATATCGGCCACCGACGCGAAGTCGAGCCCGAACACGGGATTGGCGACGATCAACACATCCACCGGCTGCCCGAGTTCGCGCGCGAGCACGGCGCGTTGCACATTGCCGCCCGACAGCGTGCCGATCGCGCGTTCGGGTACCGGCGGCCGCACATTGAATTCGCCGATCAACTGCGCGGCGCGCTCGCGCATGGCGCGGCGATCGAGCCACCAGCCGCCGCGCCGCAACGGCTCGCGATCGAAGTCGCGCAGCGCGAGATTCTGCGCCACGCTCATGGCGCCGACGCAGGCGTTTTTCAGCGGCTCTTCGGGGATCGCGAAGACCCGCCGTTGCGTCATCTGCTCGCGCGTCGCGTGGTATGGCTTGCCGGCCACCTGCATGTCGCCGGTCTTCACGCGGCGCTGGCCGACCAGCGCTTCCACCAGTTCCTTCTGGCCGTTGCCGGAAACGCCCGCGAGCCCGAGAATTTCGCCCGCGCGCACGGACAGCGTCGCGTGCTTCACTGCTGTGTGGCCGCGATCGTCTTCCACGGATACGTCGTGCAGCGCGAGACGCACTTGAGCTGATTCGTCGAGCGGTTTGCGCTGAACACGCGCTTCCGTCACGGCAGCCATGACAGGTGTGTCCTTCGTTGCCACCGTGCCCATCATCCACGCGGCGAGTTCGTCGCGGCTGGTGTTCGCCACCGCACTGGTGCCGACCTGGCGTCCCTTGCGCAACACGGTGACGTCGTCCGCGTAGGCCATCACTTCGCGGAACTTGTGCGTGATCATCAGCACGGTCAGTTCGCCGCGCGTGGTCAGGTCGCGCATCAGGCCGAGTACTTCGTCGGCTTCCTGCGGCGTCAGCACGGACGTTGGTTCGTCGAGGATCAGGAAACGCTGCTGCAGATAAAGCTGCTTGAGGATTTCGAGCTTCTGCTTTTCACCCGCGGCGAGCGACGCAACCGGCGCATCGAGCGACAAGCGGAACGGCATGCGCTGCATGAATGCGATGAGCGCGGCGCGCTCCGCTTTCCAGTCGATTTTCCACGGCATCTGCCCGCGCGCGAGCAGCAGGTTTTCTTCGACGGAGAGGCCCGAGGCCAGCGTGAAATGCTGATACACCATGCCGATGCCGAGCGCCTGCGCGTCGCGCGGCGAGTGGATGAGCACTTCGCGGCCGTCGGCGGCGATCTGTCCGTCGTCGAGCACGCCGTAGCCGACCAGGCCCTTCACGAGCGTACTCTTGCCCGCGCCGTTCTCGCCGAGCAACGCGTGAATCGTGCCGGCCTTGACCTTGATCGAGACGCCGTCCAGCGCGCGAAACGCGCCAAACGACTTGCTCGCATTCAGCACTTCAACACCGAGAGCTTGCCGTACGGTCGACATGATCATCCACCTAGCGTTTGCAACAGCGCGCCGGAGTCCGACACCGCGCCGAACACGCCGCCTTGCATCGTGATCATGTGCAAGGCGGCGTCGTGATTGGTTTTGTCGGTGGCGCCGCAGCAGTCGGCCAGCACCGTGCATTCGAAACCGCGGTCGTTGGCTTCGCGTAGGGTCGTGTGCACGCAGACATCGGTCGTGATGCCGGTCAGAATCAGATTCTCAATGCCGCGAGTGCGCAGAATCAGTTCAAGATCGGTCGCGCAGAACGAGCCTTTACCCGGCTTGTCGATGACGATCTCGCCCGCGAGCGGCTTCAGTTCGTCGATGATGTCCCAGCCCGGTTCGCCCCGCACGAGGATCTTGCCGCACGGGCCGTCGTCGCCGATACCTACACCGTTGGTGCCCGCGCGACGGCTGCGCCAGCGCTTGTTGGCGGGCAGATCGGAGAGATCCGGACGATGGCCTTCGCGCGTGTGAATGATCGTGAAGCCCTGCTCGCGCATCGTTTTCAGCACGTGTCGGATCGGCTCGATCGGCGCGCGCGTGAGCGAGAGGTCGTAGCCCATCTTGTCGACATAGCCGCCGTGGCCGCAGAAATCCGTCTGCATGTCGATGATCACGAGCGCGGTGTTGTCCGGGCGCAGGTCGCCGTCGTAGGGCCACGGGTAGGGTCTCGCTTCGATGAATCGGGTCATGGTCGGAATATCCTGGGTTGGGTTCATGAAAATCAGCAGAGTCTGGATGGGCGCGAACATCTCAGCGAGTCAGGCTCAGCTCGCCTGGCGCGCCCGCCAGCGTGCGATCCGGACGGCAATTGATGATCATGATCACGAGCGTCAGCACATACGGCGCGGCGTTGTAGAGGTAGTAGCCGCTCGTCACGCCGATCGCCTGCAACGCCGGACCGAGCGCGCCTGCAGCGCCGAACAGCAACGCGGCCCACAAACAGCGCAACGGCTGCCAGCGCGCGAAGATCACCAGCGCGACCGCCATCAGCCCCTGGCCGCTGGAAAGCCCTTCGTTCCAGCTTCCCGGATACACCAGCGACAGATACGCGCCGCCGACGCCCGCGAACACGCCGCCCACTGCCGTCGCGGCGATGCGAACGCGCGTGAGCGGATAGCCCATCGCACGCGCCGTTTCCGCGTGATCGCCGACGAGCCGCAGCACCATGCCCCAGCGCGTATTGCGCAAGCCCCATTGCAAAACGAAGGCGAGCGCCACGCCGATCACGAACAGCAGATTCAGATGCAGCGCGTTATGCAGTTGCGGCGACGAAGTCCATGCGCCGAGGTCGATGAACGGCAGCATCGGCGCTTGCGGTTCGATAAAAGGTTTGCCGAGATAGAACGCGAGTCCGGTGCCGAGCAGCATCAACGCAATGCCGAAGGCGATGTCCGACACGCGTGGCAACGAGCACACAAGACCGTGCAGACAGCCGAGCAGCAAGCCGACCGCGCCGGCGGCGAGCAAGCCGATCCACGGCGAGCCGCTCAAAAAGGCGCCCGCATAACCGCTCATCGCGCCGGACACGAGAATGCCTTCCAGCCCGAGATTCACGCGTCCGCCCTTCTCGGTCAGACACTCGCCGAGACTGACGAACAGATAAGGCGTGCTGACGCGGATCGCTCCGGCGAACAGCGACAGCAACAAAATGACGATGGGCGAGTGCATATCAGGCATGGGTCTGCTCCAGTTGCACGGGGAGATCGGTCTGCGCGGCGGCCTGCAATTTCACGCGCCATGCGGCGATGCGGCCGCCGAGCGCTTCCCAGGCGAGCAGGTTGGCGAACAGCAGCCCTTGCAGGACGAGCGTGGTGGCGTCGGGCAGATCGAGGCGCCGTTGCAGCAGACTGCCGCTCGCCTCGATGCCGCCGATCATCAGCGCGCACGCGATGATCGCGAGCGGATTCTGGCGCGCGGCGAAGGCAACGAGAATGCCCGCGTAACCGTAGCCCGCGAGCAGCGACGCGTTCGCGCTGCCCTGCACCGCCGCAACTTCGAACATGCCGCCGAGGCCGGCCGCGGCGCCGCCCAGCACGCAGGCGGTCAGCGCAAGCGCATTGACCGGCAAGCCGACCAGACGCGCGGCGCGATTGCTGCCGCCCACTACGCGCATGGCAAAGCCCTTGGTGCTGAACTTCACGAACACCCATGCCGCGATGCACGCGACGACGCCCCAGACCAATCCCCAATGCGTGTCGAGGCCGGGGATCGAGCCGATCATCATTGCGTCGGGTATTGGCAGCGTCGACGGTTTGTTCAAGCTCGCGGGATCGCGCAGCGGCCCTTCTACCAGATGCTTGAACACGGCGATCGCGATATACGACATCAACAGGCTGCTGATGGTCTCGTTGACGCCACGCCATTGCCGCAACGCGCCGACCGCGCCGATCCAGACGCCACCGGCGAGCATGCCGGCGAGCGCCATCAACGGTGTGGCGATAAGCCAGGGCGTGTTATGCGGCAACATCTGCGGGACGATGGCGGCGCACATGCCGCCCAGCGCAAGCGCGCCCTCGCCGCCGATCACGATCAACCCGACCTGTGCTGGCAATGCCACACACAAGGCTGTGAGCATCAGCGGCGCGGCGCGCAGTAAGGTGCTTTGCCAGGCGAACGACGAGCCGAACGCGCCCTGGAAAATCAGCGCGATCGCGTCGGGCGCCGGTTGTCCCTGCACCAGCAGAAACAGCGAGAACAGCAGCAAGGTGCCGAGCACCGCCAGCACGGTCGGCAGCGCGGGCAGGAGCGAGAGCATCACTCTCGCGGCAGAGGCATTGGGGCGCATCACGGCTCCTTGATCCACGCAAATTCGTCACGCAAACTCGCCACACAAACATCGTCAAGCCAACATCGCCGTCATCAGATCTGGCCGACGACGCCCGCGACCAGATAGTTCATGCTTTCGAGCGTGTAGTCGGTCTGGTTGTGGCTCGCGCCCGAGGCGATCGCCGTGCCGCCCTTGTTGTCCTTCATCGGGCCTTTGAAGATCACGAAGTTGCCGGCCACCATGCTGCTTCTGATCGAGTCGGCGTTCTGCTTCGCGGCGGCCGTGACCTTCGCGCCGTACGGCGACATCTTCACGAAGCCTTCTTTCAGGCCGCCGCGCAGCACGTTGGGTTGCGGCGTGCCGGCTTGCGCGCCCGTCACCAGTTGCTTGTACGGCGTCGCCCAATCCCATTCCGCGCCGGTCAGATAACCCTTGGGCGCGAGCGCGGCCTGGCTCGCGTGATAGCCGCAACTCATCGCGCCGCGTTTTTCCGCTGTCTCGACCACGACCTTCGGACCGTCGACGTGACAGGTCAGCACGTCGCACCCTTGATCGACGAGGCTGTTGGTGGCTTCGGCTTCCTTCACCGGCATCGACCAGTCGCCGGTGAAAATCACCTGCGTGGTGATCGACGGATCGACCGACTGCGCGCCGAGCGTGAACGAATTGATGTTGCGCAGCACCTGCGGAATGGGCTTGGCCGCGACGAAGCCGAGTTTCTTGCTCTTCGTCATATGGCCGGCGACCACGCCGTTCAGGTACTGGCATTCGTCGATATAGCCGAAATAGCTGGTGATGTTCGACGGGTTGCCCTGCTTCCACAAGCCACCGCAATGGGCGAATCGCACCTTCGGATACTTCGCCGCCATCTTCAGCACGTGCGGGTCGAAGTAGCCGAACGAGGTCGCGAAGATGAGCGTCGCGCCGTCCTGTTCGATCATCGCTTCCATGGTCTTCTGCACGGCGATGGTTTCGGGCACGTTCTCTTCTTCCACTACTTTCACGTCGGGCATTTTCTTGATCACCGCGGCGGCTTGTGCCTGCGCCTGGTTGTAGCCGTAGTCGCCGCGCGCGCCGACGTAGATCACGCCGACGGTGGTCTTCGGCGCGGCGAACACCGACTGGATGGGCAGAATATTGCCGAGCGTCAACAGGCTGGCGCTCTTGATGAAATTGCGGCGGCTGGTCATGGTGTCCAATTCCTGATCGAAGGTTAAAGAGCGTTGGCCTGGGTATCGGCTTGCGGGTTGGCCTTGAGGCTGGCGAGATACGCGAGCCAGCCGCCGAACGACGTGATGTCGAGCGCGCCGCTGTCCTCGCTTACCGCCGACGGCTCGCAGATGAAGCCCTTCACGCTGTGGCCGTCGGCGAGTTGCAACGTGCCGATGCCGAGCGGCGCGGGCACGTCGGCGACGAATTGGCCGAAGCTGCGCAGCGGCACTTCCCAGAGTTCGATGGCGATCGGCTGGCCTTGCTGTTGCGTTGAACGCACGAGGCCGGGCTTCGGCGGCTGGGTGTTGGCGAGCGCGTAGAGCTGGTAGCCGGGTGCCGTGTGCGTCGCTTTCACGAAACGCGCGCCGGCTTCCTGGAGTTGCCAGTTCAACGGCTGGCCACGCAGATGCGCGCCAACCACCGCGAGGGTGACGGTGGGCTCCTGGAACGGCAGCGGCTGGATGAGCGTGGCCGTTGTTGTTGATGCCTCGACGATTTCGGTGGTGTCCGCGAACAACGCCTGAATCCGCGCGCCCAGTTCGGCGAGACGGCGGTCGGCGCCGCTCGGTGCGATCAGCGTGACGCCGGCGGGCAAACCGTCGCTGCGCCGCTGACACGGCACGGCCAGCGCGCAGAGATCGAGCAGGTTGACGAAGTTGGTGTAATAGCCAAGCTGGCTGTTCAATTCGACGGGATTGGCCTGCACGTCGGCGATCAGCGGATGCGTCGGCGTGGTGGGCACGATCAGGATGTCGATGGTTTCGAACAGCGCTTCGGCGTGCCGCTTCAGATCGGCTAGCGCGTACTGGCCGTTGAAGGCATCGGCGGCGCTGAACTGCTCGGCCTTGCCGATCACTTTGGCCACGACCGCATCGATCGCTTCGTGATGGGTTTCGAAGAACGTGCCGAGCGCCGCGCGCCGCTCCGCGACCCAGGGGCCGTCGTAGAGCAAGGCGGAGACCGCTTTGAGCGGCTCGAAGTCGATCGCTTGCGTTGGCAGATGGATCTGCGTCGTGAGCGTGTCGAATGCGGTTGAAAACGCCAGGCTCGCGATAGCGTCGCCGTAAAACTCCAATCGCTCCGGCACGCCGATGCGCGGAGCCGAACGCAGCAGGCCAAGGCTCGGCACCTTGCGCGAGTAGCCGTCGAGCGAGTCGAAGCAGGCGATTTCGCTGAGCACGCGCCAGGCATCGTCGACGTCGTGGGCGAACACCGAGATCGTATCGAGGCTTCGGCACGCGGGCACCACGCCACGTTTGCTGACCAGTCCCAGCGAAGGTTTCAGACCGGCCAGCCCATTGAATCCGGCCGGCACACGGCCGGAACCCGCGGTGTCGGTGCCGAGCGAAAACGCCACGCAACCCGTCGCCACCGCGACCGCCGAGCCCGAACTCGAACCACCCGACACGCGCAGCGGCGACTCGCTGTGCCGCACGGCGCCAAACGGCGAACGTGTACCGACGAGGCCGGTGGCGAACTGATCGAGATTGGTCTTGCCGATCAGGATGGCGCCGGCATCGATGAGCCGCTGCACGGCGAACGCCGACGTGTCCGGCGTGTAAGCGAAGGAGTCGCAAGCGGCCGTAGTCGGCAAGCCGGCGACGTCGATATTGTCCTTGACGGCGAACGGCACGCCGAAGAGCGGCATCTGTTCGAATACGGCGCTACCCTGCGCGTCGTATAACGCTGCGAGCGCTTGCGCGCGTGCCTGCACGTCGGCTGCCGGCACGCGCAGAATCCAGACTTCCGGCCGCTCGATCTTGTCGATTCGCGCCAGCGCCGACGACACGGCTTCGGTCGGCGTCAGGCTCCCTGCAGCGTATGCCGCGAGCAGACCTTTGACCGTCATGGGTGAAGAAATAGGCACCTGTTTTTCCTTGAGTTCAATCTTGAATACAAGTTTGGACTCAACTTAGCAGGAGCTATGCCAAGTGCTTGTTTAGCCGCGATAAACTGCTTCAAACCCTTGCCGGGCGGGGCTCTTCCATCCGATCGGCCGCGCGCGAAGCGCTGCTGAAAACACCCCGCCCGAACCGCCGATGGTGCAGCGCTCACCAACTCGGGGCTCACGCGCCCTGGATTCGCGCCGACGCGCGCATCGGCAACGCGGGCTGCGATGCACCGGCCACCACGAACGCGCGCGCCATCTTGTGCGCCTCGTTTTGTGATCTTGCCGCTCACGCGTATGACCGAAACATTCGCGGCACGCGAGCGCAACGAACCCGACAACGCAACGCGGTTCGCCGCGCGGGCCGAATCGCCCGCCGCGCAGACATCGCGCGATATGTTCGACGTTAGCGAAGCGCGCTGGCCTACGTGCTACTCGACGGCTGATCACCCAAAAATTGGCGATCTATACTCCCGGCACCTTCCGGCGAACCCTCAGTAGCGGAGCCTCGATGCACAATCTGAAACCCGCCGGCACTCATGGCGGCATGGTCACCAGTCCGCATGCGTTAGCTAGCGAGGCCGGCCGCGATGTCCTGCGCGCGGGCGGCAATGCCATTGAAGCCGCCATCGCGATCGGCGCCGCGCTGTGCGTGACGTACCCGCATTTCACGGGCCTCGGCGGCGACGCCTTCTGGGTGATCGGCGACCGTGAAGGGACGTTGCGCACGTTATCGGGCATCGGCCAGGCCGCGGCGCAACTGCCGGAGTTCAACGGTGCGATTCCATTGCGCGGTCCGGCTTCTGCCATCACCACCGCCGCGACCGTTGATACATGGCATCAGGCTTACGAGATCAGTCAAAGCGTTTGGGGCGGCATGCAGTCGTGGTCGTCGCTGTTCGACCGTGCGCTCGAGTTTGCCGCCGACGGCTTTCCTGTCACGCCGTCGCAGCATTTCTGGCAAACCCTGCGCGCCGACGAATTGCAGGCGTTGCCCGGCTTCGCGGCGACCTTTGCGCCGCACGGCCCTATTCCCGCGATCGACGAGCGCTTCGTTCAGCCGGCGTTGGCAAAGAGCCTCGACCGTATTGCGCGTTTCGGCGCGCGTGAGTTCTACGAAGGCGACCTGGCTGAGCGGATCGCGGATGGTCTCCGGCAAGCCGGTTCGCCACTCAGTGCAAGCGACCTCGCCCGCACGCATGCGCGCAACGAAGCACCGCTGCGGGTCGCTTATCGCGGCGGCGAACTGGTGAGCTTGCAGCCGCCCACGCAAGGCGTGACGACCTTGCAGATCATGGGCATGCTGGAGCGTTTCGACCTCGGATCGATTCCGGAAGGCAGCGCCGATTACTATCACCTGCTCGTGGAAGCGGTCAAATGCGCGTTCGTGGATCGTGACCGCCTTGTCTCTGACCCGGAGTTCAACAGCGTGCCGGTTGATGAGATGCTCTCGCCCGCCACGCTCGATGCCCACGCCCGCTCGATCCATCTGCGTAAAGCGCGCGCGTGGCCGCACGTGTTTCGTCCGGGGGATACGGTGTTCATTGGCGCGACGGATCGCGAAGGCCGCAGCGTGAGCGTGCTGCAAACGGTCTACTTCGATTGGGGCAGCGGCGTGGTAGCGGGCGACACCGGCATCCTGTGGCACAACCGCGGCGCGTCGTTCAGCACGAACCCCGCGCATCACAATGCCGTGCAGCCGGGCAAGCGGCCGTTCCATACGCTCAATCCTGGCATGTATGTGAAGGACGGCCGCCCGCAGCTGCTGTTCGGCACGCAAGGCGCGGACGGTCAGCCGCAAACGCTCGCCGCGATTCTCACGCGGCTGATCGACTACGGCATGGATCCGCTGACCGCCCTCGCCCGTCCGCGTTTTCTGCTCGGCAAGACTTTCTCCGACACGCGCGACGCGTTGAAGCTCGAAGCCGACGCCGGCGCCGACGTGTTCGCGGCGCTCGCCGCGCGCGGACATGAAGTCAGCGCGATCGCGGCGCAGAGTCCGTTGGCCGGACATCCGGGCGTGATTCGCATCGAGGCGGACGGATCGGCCTCGGGCGCGCACGATCCTCGCAGCGACGGCCGGGCGCTCGCGGTGTGACGCGATGTGCGCCACATGTTTGCCGGATGTCAGCCGAGGTTGAAGCGGTCCCGCGTCGTCACATAGTCGCTCGCGCCGAAGCGGCCCACCGGGAAATAATGCTGTAGCCGAACACGCCACGTTTCCGTGTCGATCAACTCGTCCCGCGCGTGCAGCCGATGCACGCGTCCGATGAAAATCTGCCGGCTCGTCGTCTCCAACGTCTCCCATGTCGTGCACTCGAACGCGACCGGCGCTTCGGCGATGCGCGGCGGCTTGACGTGCGAACTCGGCACCGGCGTCAAGCCGACTTCGGCGAGTTCGCTCACGTTCGGCGGCAGTCTTGCTCCGCAGCGATGCATTTTGTCCGCGATGGCTTCGTCCGCGAGATGCACCACGAACTCGCCGGTGCGCACGATGTTCACCGCCGTATCCTTGAGCGTACCGTCGGCCACGCGGTTGACGCTGATCATCACGATCGGCGGCTCTTCGCCGAGCATGTTGAACATCGAGAACGGCGCCGCGTTGATCGTGCCGTCGGCGCCGAGCGTGGTGACGAGCGCGATCGGACGCGGCACGATCAGGCTCGCCATCAGCTTGTAACGCTGGTATTCGGTGATCGCTTCGAAATTGATTTCCATGTCGACGCCTGGTTGGGAGTGACTGATACGGTGATGCCGAGCAACTGGCCGAGGCTCTTTTCGCCGCGCATCCGCGAGATTTCGATCCGTTCTTCGAGGTCGCGCAGATGCGCTTCCATATGCGCCATCGCGCCTGCCGCATCGCGCGCCTCGATGCAATCGACGATCGCCGCGTGCTCCGCGTGTTCGCACGGCGCGTGCCCTGGCGGCTCGTACACGCCGACGATCAGCGAGCAGCGCGAGACCAGTTCCTTCAGATAGTTTTGCAGGATCGAATTGCCGGCCAGCGCAGCGATGCGCATATGAAAGCCGCTGGCGAGCGTCGCCCACGAAGGCTGGTCGAAGCGATGCATCGCTTCATGTTCGCTCGCGAGCTGTTGACGCAACGCCTTGATGTCCTTGGCGTTCGCGCGCTGCACGGCGAGTTCGACCAGCATCCGTTCGACGGAGCGGCGCGCTTCGAAGATCTCGCGCGTTTCCTCGGGCGTGGGTTCGGCGATCACCGCGCCCTTGTTCGGCCGCAACACGACGATGCCGTCATACGCGAGCTTTTCCAGCACGCGCCGCACCACCGCGCGGCCCACGCCGAACAACTGGCACAACTCGGGCTCCGGCAGCTTCGTGCCCGGCGTCAGACGATGATTCAGCACGCCGTCGAAAATCGACTGATAGATGCGTGCGTCGAGATCCGTGTCGTCTTTCAGGGGCTTTTTCGCGGTGGCCGCGCCGGCTTTCGCGTTCATGCGATGGCCGGGCGCACGATGCCGTCCCGCTCCAGCACGTCCATATGATTTGCAATGGCGCCCGGCGTGGTGAACCATACGTCGCCTCGGGCGCGCGCCGCGGCGATGTGCTCGAGTGCGCGGCGCAGATGCCGCAAGCGATACGGCTGCCCCACCAGATACGGATGCAAGGCGATGCCCATCACGAGCGCCTGCGGCTGCGCGCCGCGATTGGCCTGTTCGAGCATCTCGTCGAACTGGTCGACGATCATATCGGCGAAGGCGTGGCCATCCATCTGGCGGCCCACCATCATCGGCAGATCGTTGAGTTCCTGCGGATAGGGAATCGACCAGAGCGGCGCGCCGCGTGTGGCCATTCGCACGGGACGGTCGTCGTGACACCAGTTCAGCGTGTAGCGATAGCCGGTCTCGGCGAGTAAGTCGGGCGTGAGATGGGACTCGGAAATCCACGGCGACAGCCAGCCGTGCGGCGCTACGCCGGACACTTCAGCGATCCTTTCCCGGCAATGCAGAAGCAGTTCACGTTCGCCGGTTTCGTCGAGGTCGCTCTGACGGTGCGCGTTCGTATGGCCGTGGCCGATCAGTTCGTCACCGCGCGCCACGCAGGCCGCGATCAACTCCGGGCAATGATCGTAGAGCGCGGTGTTGATGAGCGTGCCCGCGGGCAACGCGAGTTGATCGAACAGTTCGATGCAGCGCCATGCACCGACGCGATTGCCGTACTCGCGCCAGCTATGGTTCAGCACATCCGGTTGCGGCGAGATCGGACCGAGCGCGGCGCCGAGCCCTTCACCAAAGGCAAAGTGTTCGATGTTGAAACCCAGATAGACCGCGAGCCCGCTGCCGCCGGGCCAGCGGTACGCGTCGCTGTCGGTGATCGGGCGGTACGCGAAGCGGCCATGCGTGGCAAGCAATTGACGCGCGCGATTCTCTGCGGCGGGCATGTTCCGTATGTCGTTCATTTGAAAAAGCCGTGGGTGAGAGAAAGCGCCGGGCCGCGTGAGCGCATGAACCGGAATGGCCAGTTCATGCCCCGCGACGGACCCGGCACGCACCGCGATCGCGCAAAAGAATCGTTGGAATCGCTAACGATCGACGCTGCGGATCGTTTGCAATATGCGAGCCAACTCGTAGACGTTAAGCACACCGGCGCGTCGGCAATCAATCGGGCATCGCGATGCAAACGATGGCACATGTCTTGCATTTGCCTGGTCTCGTTCAGGCGCCGCGTTGGTTTTCGTGCGCCCCGCTTTTTCGTCGTTCACGAGGACACCCCTTCATGATTCAGCCTGCTTCAACGGTGCTCGAAACCAAAGCCGCCGACATCGAACTGGTGCACGTGTCGAAGCAATATGGCGACTCGCTTGCCGTCGACGCGATCGATCTGCGCATCGCCGGCGGCCAGTACTGCTGCCTGCTCGGGCCGTCGGGATGCGGCAAGACCTCGACCTTGCGCATGATCGCCGGGCATGAATCGGTCACCGACGGTGACATTCTGATTGCCGGCCGCAACGTCACGCGCGCCGAACCCGCTGCTCGCGGCACGGCCATGGTGTTCCAGAACTACGCGCTGTTTCCGCATCTGAGTGCGCTCGACAACGTCGCCTTCAGCCTGAAGATGCGCGGCATCGCCAGAGACGTACGGCGCAAGCGCGCCGCCGAGCTGCTCGACCTGGTCGCCATGTCGGCGTACGCGGAACGCAAACCGGCTCAGCTATCCGGCGGCCAGCAGCAACGTGTCGCGCTCGCCCGCGCGTTACTGAATCAGCCGGGCTGCCTGTTGCTCGACGAACCGTTGTCCGCGCTCGACCCGTTCCTGCGTGTGCAGATGCGCGCGGAACTCAAGCGCTGGCAGAAAGAACTCGGCATCACTTTCGTGCACGTCACGCATTCGCAGGAAGAAGCGATGGCGCTGGCCGATCTCGTCGTGGTGATGAGCCATGGACGTATCGAGCAGAGCGGCACGCCGCATGAAGTCTTCAACCGTCCGCGCACTGAATTCGTCGCGCGCTTTCTCGGCGGTCACAACGTCTTCAATACCAATGGCCGGTCGTTTACCGTGCGCGCCGATCATCTGCGCGTCGTGCCGCATGGCATTACGCCCGTGCAGAACGCGAGCGGCGACAACGGCATGACGCGCATCGGCGGCGTGCCCTGCACGGTGCGTGAAGCCGAATATCAAGGCACGCATCTGCGCGTGACGCTCGATCCGCTCGACGGGTCGCCCGAACTCGTCTCGCTCGTCAGCGATAACGATTACGACCCGGCGCGGCTCGGTCCCGAGGCACGCGTGGTGGTCTGGTGGGAGGAGCAGGACGCGCATCCGCTCGCAGCCTGAGCGTCGAGCCTCGCGCATCGAACAAGCGCGAACGGAACGTATATCGAACGTCAATCGAACGTCAACTGAGGAGAAAGCAATGAGTGAAGCGAACGAAAGCCCGGCAGCGGCCGCAACCGATGTGAAGGAAAAAGGCCTGTCGCGCCGCACGTTCATCAAGGGCGCCGTGGCGGCGGCCGGCATTGCCGGTTTTCCGTACGTGCACGCGCAGGAAAAAATCACGTTGCGCTACCTCGGCACGGCGGTCAATCAGAGCGCCGACATCGCCAAGAAATTCAAGGAAGACACCGGCATCGAGATTCAATACGTGCCGGTGACCACCGACGACGTCGCCAAACGCATCATCACCCAGCCAAACTCGTTCGATATCGTCGACACGGAATATTTCGCGCTCAAGAAACTGATTCCGGCCGGCACGCTGGCCGGCATGGACGCGAAGCGCATCAAGCTCGCTGACAAGATCACGCCGGTGCTGACGCGCGGCGAAGTCAACGGCAAGAAGATCGGCGATCAAGGCACCGCGCCGAAGAAAGTGATGTTCCTCACCGGCCCGCGCTCCACGGAATTCTCTGCGACACCCACCGAGTGGATGACGCTCATTCCAACCACCTACAACGCGGATACGCTCGGCATTCGCCCTGACCTGATCAAACGGCCCATCGACAGTTGGGCGGAACTGCTCAATCCGCAGTTCAAGGGCAAGGCGGCGCTGTTGAACATTCCCGCGATCGGCATCATGGACTCGGCCATGGCGATCGAGGCGATGGGTCACATGAAATACGGCGACAAAGGCAACATGACCAAGGCCGAGATCGATCAAACCATCAAGATCCTGATCGAAGCAAAGCGTGCCGGCCAGTTCCGCGCGTTCTGGAAGGACTTCAACGAGAGCGTCAACCTGATGGCGTCGGGCGAAGTGGTGATCCAGTCGATGTGGTCGCCAGCGGTCACGAAAGTCCGCACCATGGGTGTCGCCTGCAAGTTCCAGCCACTCAAGGAAGGTTATCGCTCGTGGGCATCCGGCTTCGGTTTCCCGCGTTCGCTGCAAGGCAAGAAGCTCGACGCCGCCTATGAGTTCGTCAACTGGTTCCAGGACGGCTGGGCGGGTGCCTATCTGATGCGCCAGGGCTATTACTCGGGCGTGCTGGAGACCGCGAAAACGCACATGCAGCCGTACGAGTGGGACTACTGGATCGAAGGCAAGCCGGCCGCGCAGGATATCAAGGCGCCGGACGGCCAGTTGCTCGAAAAAACCGGCACCGTGCGCGACGGCGGCTCGTACAACCAGCGCATGGGCGCGATTGCCTGCTGGAACGCGGTGATGGACGAGAACATCTACATGGTCCAGAAGTGGAACGAGTTCATCGCGGCCTGATTGGCGCGCGGTTCGATATGACAGACGGCACGCAACACGCCGGCTGTCACCACCTGTCCGAATGAACGAATAGTCATTCCTTAGAAATACGCCCATGGCAACGATCGACCTTCCCTCGCACGCGCAGGACGAGCCTGTCAAACACCGCCGCGCGCCGGCCTGGTTGCAGGCGACACCGCTCTCGCTGACGTTCCTGCTGTTTTTCATCGTGCCGCTGGTCATCACGCTGATCGTCAGTTTCTGGGACTTCAACGAATACCAGATCATTCCCGCATTCACGCTGAAGAACTACGCGGCGATCTTCAACGGGTGTTCGTCGCTGACGGACGTTTGCGTCACCTTCAAGACGTACTGGTCGACGCTCAAGTTCTGCGCGATCGTGTGGGCGGTGACCCTACTGCTGGGGTTTTCGATCGCCTACTTCCTCGCGTTCCATGTGCGTACCACGAGCATGCAGACCGTGCTGTTCCTCGTCTGCACGATTCCGTTCTGGACCTCGAACGTGATCCGCATGATTTCGTGGATGCCGCTGCTCGGGCGCAACGGTCTCGTGAATCAGGCTTTGCTCGGCGCGCATCTGATTGACCAGCCGCTGGAATGGCTGCTGTATTCGAACTTTTCGGTGGTGCTCGCCTTCGTTCATCTCTACACGTTCTTCATGATCGTGCCGATCTTCAACGCGATGATGCGGATCGACCGCTCTCTCCTCGAAGCCGCGCGCGACGCCGGCGCAAGCGGCTGGCAAGTGGTGCGCGACGTGGTTCTGCCGCTGTCGAAAACCGGCATCGTGATCGGCTCGATCTTCGTCATCACGATCGTGATGGGCGATTTCCTGACCGTCGGCGTGATGGGCGGCCAGCAGATCGCGTCGGTGGGCAAGATCATTCAGGTGCAAACCGGCTACCTGCAATTTCCCGCCGCGGCGGCCAATGCGATCATGCTGCTGGCCGTGGTGCTGATGATCGTGTGGGGCTTGACGCGGGTCGTCGACATCCGCAAGGAGCTGTGAAGATGCAGGCCATTCGTCTTAAACATCGGGAACGCCGTCCGGCGAGTTTCTATTGGCTCGCGCTGCTGTTCGGCCTGTTCGTGCTGTTTCTCTATGGACCCGTGATCACGATTTTCATTCTGTCGTTCCAGGGTCCCGAGGGCGGCCTCACGTTTCCGATGCGCGGTGTGTCGCTACACTGGTTCGCCGTGCTGCGCGATGGCGTCGGCGATGTCGATATCTGGGCCGCGTTCGGGCGGTCCGTGCGGCTCGCGTTGGCGGTCACGGTGCTGACTGTGCTGTTTTCCGTCGCGGCGGGTCTCGCGTTTCGCAGAAAATTTCGCGGCGATACAGCGGTGTTTTATGTCTCCGTGGCCAGTCTGATCATGCCGTCGATTATCGTTTCGCTCGGCATCGGCTTGACGTTCCGTCTGCTGGATAACGGCGTGAAGTACTTCGCCACCGCGTGGGGTTATCAGTCTTTTGCCGACAGCTATACCACGTCGATGGGCTTGTTCACCTCGGCACTCGGTGCGCATCTGACGTGGACGCTGCCGTTCGGTTTGCTCGTCATGTTCGCGGTGTTCAACCGCTTCAATCCCGCTTACGAAGAAGCCTCGCGCGATCTGGGCGCGACGCCATGGCAGAGCTTCCGGCACGTGGTGCTGCCGATCATCGGTCCGTCGGTGGTGGGCGTCGCCATGTTCGGCTTCACGCTCTCATGGGACGAAATTGCCCGCACGTCGCAGGCGATCGGCGATCAGAACACCTTGCCGCTGGAGCTTCAGGGGCTCACCACGTCGGTGACCACACCGGTGATCTACGCGCTGGGCACCATGACGACGGTGTTGTCGCTGACCGTGATGGGCGTGTGTCTGCTCGCCGTGCGATTGCTGGCGCGCAGGCGTGCGGCGGCGGGACTGAAATAAGCCGCGCGTTTATCGCGGCGCGCCTCAAACCATTTCACTCCTGCTGCTAAGAATCGGCCAAATACTTCGTTGCTAGCACCCAGTCGCGTCCCTTACCGTTCTCTGATTGCGCCTCGCGCGCACCCCGTTTCGGAGAACCCATGTCCGCAGTTCAATCAACGAATCCCGATCACAGCATCGCCGACGCCGCGCAACTCTTCGGCGACGACCCGCTGACCCGCCGCTTCGCGCCGGTTTTCGCGCGTATCGCCGAGGGCGCGGTCGAGCGCGAGCAGCATCGCGAACTCGCTTATGCGCCGGTGGAGTGGCTGCGCGAAGCGGGCTACACTAAACTGCGTGTACCCAAACAATACGGCGGCGAAGGCATCTCGCTCGCGCAGTTCTTCGCGCTGGTTACACGCCTCGGCGAAGCGGATTCGAATCTGCCGCAAATCCTGCGCGTGCATGGTGGTTTTATCGAATCGCTGCTGGAACAAGGCGACGAATCGTTGCGCGACCGTTGGCTCACGCGTGTTGCGCAAGGTCAGATCGTCGGTGGCGCGGTGTCCGAGCGCACCGGCGTCACCAACAACAGCGTGCGACTCACGACAACGGACGGCGCATGGCATCTGGATGGCGAGAAGTACTACACCACCGGCACGCTCTACGCGGACTGGGTCGACGTCACCGCGCACGACGGCCAGAGCGATGTGCGCGTGCTAGTCAAAGCCGACACGCCGGGCCTCGAACGCATCGACGATTGGGATGGTTTCGGGCAACGGCTCACGGGCAGCGGCACGGCGCGCTTCACCCACGTGCCGGTTTCGCTCGACAACCTCTACCGGCGCTATCACGCCTCCGAGCCGCGTCGCAATAGTTTGCTGACGGCTTACTACCAGGCGCTGCATGTCGCGAACCTCGCGGGCATAAGCCGTGCGGCGTTGCGCGACGCGGTCGCGTTCACGCAAGCCAAAACTCGCACGTTCGGTGTTCCGGGCGAATCGAGTCCGCGTGACAATCCGCTCGTGCATCGCGTGGTCGGGCGGCTCGCGAGCCTGGCTTACTCGACGCAGAGCATCAGCGCGTCGCTCGCGCGTGCCATCGACGACGTCTCGGTCGCGCGACAGGAAGGCCGCACCAACGAACAGACTTACATCAACCTCGACATCCAGACCTTCCAGGCGCAACAGATCGTCATCGAGCAGACGTTGCAGGCGGCGACGCTGCTATTCGAAGTGGGCGGCGCATCGGCGACCAGCGAGACGCACCGTTTCGATCGCTATTGGCGCAATGCCCGCGTGCTGGCGTCGCACAATCCCGCGATCATTCGCGAGGCCGCGATTGGTGATTTTTACCTGAACGGCAACGCGCATAACGAGCGCTTTGGTGTGGCGCGGGAAGCAGTGTCAGTGACCGAAGCAGCAACGGCAACGGCATAAGACCGCTGCCGCGCGGGTCGCCGGCTTCATGTGGCACAGTATCGTCAGATGCATGCGCTAAGCTTGCGCAACCGAACAGCCCTGACGAGCGACATGAAGAACTTGCCTGCCTACGAGCCGCCGGTCGACGAGAACCAGCTTCTGTTGAAATGGATCCGGCGCGCGCGCGAATCCCAGATGAGCCATTACGACATGGCCGATCTGCTGTCGGCGCGCGACCGCCAGGTCGGCTGGCTGGTGACCGCCTTGACCGCTTTCGTGGGCACGGCGGTGTTTGCATCGCTGAATTCGTCCGCGGTTTCGCCGGGACTCAGGATTTTCGTCGGCCTCGTGAGCGTGACGGCCGCGGTCTCCGCCGCACTGCAGACCTTCCTGCGCTACGCCGAGCGCGCGGAAAAGCATCGCGCGGCCGGCGCGCGCTATGGCGCGGTGCGCCGCAGGCTCGAAGCGATCTTCGCGGGCGATGCCGATGCGCGCGACGGCCACTACCTCACCGCAATCCGCGACGAACTCGACCGGCTCGCCGAAGATTCGCCCAACGTGCCGCCGCGCGTTTTCTACCGCACGCAGCGGACGCTGTCCGCGGGTCCGCAGCGCAACCGCGACGACTAATGCGTGATCGGATCGTCGTCAATGTTTTGTATCATGTGTAAATAGCCTTAACTGGAATGGGCACACATCGGATACAAGTACATTACGAATGCCGAACGTGCCGGCTTGTGTCTCTGTTCTTGCGCGTTGATGCGAAAGCGGTTTGGACGATTTTAAGCCCATTGCCGAAGGTATCCCAAAGACCGCCCAATCGAGCTTAAGCATCGCTTAAGCTCAAATGCCCCATCATTCATCACGCTGAAAATAGCCCGCTTCACCGGCGCCTATTTTTGTCAGCCAATCGAAATGCGACATTTGCACGTGAACATTTCGAATTTTTACATTTACCCGATTTTGAGTCTGCGCGCTTATGGTATTGTCCGGCCTGCGCTTGAATGCGCACGCCACACTCAATCGGGAAGCGTCACCGCTCCCTAGAAATAAATATCATGGAAGTTCAAAACGCCCGACGCTGGGCACCACGGGGAACGCGCGCCTGGCTTGCCGCCGCTGCCGCATTGGCGATTGCCAGCGGTGTGCGTCTGTTGCTCCATCCGTTCATCGGCCCATTTCTGCCGGGCTCCGCCTTTTGTATTGCGGCATCGCTAGTCGAGTATTTTTTCGGGCTGGCGCCGGCATTGACGGTCATGCTGCTCGGCTTGTGTATTGCCGACTATCTGTTCGTGCCGCCTTACGCGGACATTACCGTATTCGATCGAGCAGACCTGGCGCTGCTGATTTCCTATCCGCTCGTCACGCTGCTGGTGATCGTTCTGATCGAGCGTTTGCGGCGCTCGCAGTTTCGCGCGGAGCTCATTGCCTCGGTCGCGCAGTCGCGTTATGAAATGCTGCTGCGTCACGATAACGAACGCATGCTGGCACGGCGCGCCGCCGACGAAACACATCGGCTGCTGCGGCATCTGTCGCATCATCACAAGACCTTTATTTTCATTCAGGCGCTCGAGCGCAATGCATTGCAACCGGTGGACGACGTCAAGCCGCAAGGCGCACTGCCGCGTTTGCCCAATCAAATCGCGCCGGGCCCGCGCTTTGCCGATGCTGATCCCGACGACATTCAGCGGCTCAGCAAGGGGATGTGGCCGGGCAGCCATCGCGTGCGTATGAAAAGCGGCGACGGCGCCGCGAAGCTGACCGAATGCGTATGCGAGCGCTTCACGACGCACGCCGGCGACTTCCTCGTGCTGCGGATCGGAGCCTGAACCATGAGCCACCCGACCACCCAGCCGAGCGCGCTGTTCTTCCCCGGCGACGACCACGCCGTGCTGATGTTGCACGGCCTCTCAAGTTCGCCGCTCGAACTGCGGTTCCTCGCGCGCTTTCTCAACGCCGAAGGCTTCACCACCTGCGCGCCGCTGTTGCCCGGCTATAGCGCCGGTTCCAACGAAGCCGCGATGGAAACGTGGATCGAGGCCGCCGTGCGTGAGTATGATGCGCTGACCGCGCGTTTCGCGCGCGTGTCGATCTGCGGCTTATCGATCGGCGCGGCGTTGGCGCTCGCGCTGGCGCAGCGCCGCCCGCAGGCGCAGTCGCTCGTGCTGCTTTCGCTCACGCTCTCGTACGACGGCTGGGCCATCCCGTGGTATCGCTTCCTGCTCAACTGGGCGTACTACACGCCGCTGCGCAAGCGCTGGCGTTACCGCGAAGCCGCGCCGTTCGGGCTGCGCAACGAAGCGCTCCGGGCGAAGATCGCCCGCGCCATGCAGCGCAGCGACTTCAGCGAAGTCGGGCCGTCGACGATCTCCTTGCCCGCGTTGCACGAAGCGAGCCGCCTCGCGTCGAATGTGCGCACGCTGGTGCGCGACATCAAGACCGATTGCCTGATCGTCCATGCCATCGACGATGAAACGTCGAGCCCGCGCAATGCCCGCTTCGTCGCCAGACATATCGGCGCGGCCTTCTTGCGCACGATCTGGCTGGACGATTCGTATCACATGATTACGTCCGACAACGAACGCGAGATCGTCGCGCGCGAAACCGCGCTGTTTTTGCGCGAAAGCGAAGCCGCTCACAGCGGCGACGAAGGCGGCAAACAACCGGTCGTTTCGAAGGCGCTGGCGCGTCGCCTGAGGCAACTCGCAGCGCTCGGCAAGGAGCGCGTATGACGGCGCGCAAGCCTGTGAGGCCAACGCCGGTATCGTTGCTGCTCGCCGCGGCGCTGGGTCTTTCGGCGGCACAAACCGCTCGCGCGGACGACGCCGCTTCGACCGCGAATGCCGATGCCAGCACGAGCACCGCCGCCGACAGCAAATGGAAGATCGGCGTCGGCCCCGGCGTCGTGATAACGCCGAAATATCCGGGCTCGCGGCAGTTGAGCTACATCCCCTTCCCGGCGCTCGATATCTCTTACAACGACCGGTTCTTCTCACAAGGCCCGGACGTGCTCGGCGTGAATGTGCTGCGCGGTCCCGAGTATCACCTGGGCGCCGCGCTGAGTTTCGATTTCCAGTCGCGCAAGGAGTCGGACGATCCGCGCCTGCACGGTCTCGGCGACGTGGACGGCGGCCCCAAGCTGAAACTGTTCGCCGACTACACGTGGTGGGCGTTCACCGGCTCGGTCGCGTTGTATCAGGATATTGCCGGACATCATCAAGGGACGACGGTCACCACCGACTTGCTGGCGTCGGCGCCGGTGGGCGGCTGGCTGTTTTCAGTGGGTCCGGGTTTCACGTGGGCGAACGGCACGTATACGCGGACCTTCTTCGGCGTGTCGGACCAGCAAAGCGCCGCGTCGGGATTGCCCGCCTACAGCACGAGCGCAGGCGTGCGGGACATTCATATGAACGCGATGGTGACGGTTGATTTTTCGCGGCACTGGAATGGTTCGGTCGCCGCGACCTTCGGGCGTCTTCAACACGATGCGGCGAACAGCCCGATTACCGAAAAGCGCTTCGAACTCAATACGCTCGCTTCCGTGAACTACAAGTTCTAGGCTGGCCGCTTTCTCGCCTGTTACGCGTAACGTCACGCGCAACAGGCCATGCGAACGTCATTCGCCTGCTGTGAGATCGGCGGCATCGATGCCCAGTTCCTCCGCCATGCGACGCACCACGATCTGCAGCCGGCTCACTTCGTCGGCGAGACGCTTCTGTTCGGCCTTGACCGCTTCGAACGCGGACAGCGGCACCGAGTCGTCTTCATCGCCCGGCTGCGCCAATTCGCTCGCGCTCACTTCACCGCATAGCAGATGCGTCCAGCGGTTCTCGCGCTCGCCTGGCACGCGGGCGAGTTTTACGACCCGCGGCGGATCGTTGGCCGCGAGTTCGTCGAGAAATGCCTCGACCGACGAGATATCCGCGAAGCCATGCAGACGCGCGCTGTTCAGGCGCAACTCGGCCGCGGTTTGCGGACCACGCAGCAGCAAGGTGGTGAGCAACGCCGCCGACTGGCTCGGCAACCCCAGCACCCGATTCATGTTGTGCTCGAAACGTGGCACGCGGCTGCTGCTGCCTTCCATCACGAGGCTCAGCCGCTTCAATCCGTCGATGGCGGTCAGCACCTCGGCTTCGGTGGCGTTCATCACCGGCGCGCGGCCGGTTTTCTGGTTGCAGCCCAAGGTCAGCGCGTTCAGCGAGAGCGGATAGCTGTCCGGCACCGTGTGCTGCTTCTCGACGAGCACGCTGAGCACGCGTCCTTCAAGCAGGGTCAACGCACGGATCGAAGGACGGGAAGAAGCGTCGGGAGTGGAGTTCATAAATGATGTCGCGGCATGAGCCGCCGGGTCTCGTGGATGATGTGCTTGACCGCTGCACAGCCGGGCGGCGCTTTCTGGTTTGTGGGCACTATGATAAACGGCCCAGGCCGCGCAGGTGTACGAATCTCCGCTACTGCGCGACAGGCGTGAGGCCGCGTGGCAAGAGCCGAGCGGGCGCTGTCTGTGGATTCTCTCGAGCGTGACGCCACACTCGGCGCAAGCGTGATAGAAGCTCTGATCGAGCATGTCAGCCCGCCCGGTTGCGACACGTCGATGCGGCGCATGACCCGGCACTGGCAAGCGGTGTTGCTTGGGCGGCTGGACATCCGGCGCATTTTTTTCGCTGTTGACTGTTTTCCATATTCGAGATAATTTCCCTGATATGGAAAACACTCTCCCCGACGACAACGCCATCGACCGCCGCATCGCCCAGCGGCTGCGGGCGTTGCGCGCCGAGCGCAACTGGTCGCTCGACGATCTCGCCAAACTCAGCGGCGTCAGCCGCGCGACCTTGTCACGCCTCGAAAACGCCGCCGTGAGCCCGACGGCGAGCGTGCTCGGCAAGCTCTGCGTCGCGTACGGTCTGCCGATGTCACGCCTGATGCACATGGTCGAGGAAGACTTCGCGCCGCTCGTGCCACGCGGCGCCCAGCCGCTCTGGACCGACGCCAGCGTCGGCTTCCGGCGGCGCTCCGTGTCGCCGCCCGCGCAGGCGCTGAGCGGCGAGGTGCTGGAGTGCCAACTCGACGCGGGCGTGTGCATCACCTACGACGCGTCGCCGCGGCCTGGGCTCGAACATCATCTGATCCTGCTCGACGGACAACTGCGCATCACCGTCGACGGCCAGCGTCACGACCTGCAACCGGGCGACTGCCTGCGCTATCAGCTGTTCGGCCCCAGCGCTTTCGTGACGCCCGCGCATAGCGGCGCCCGCTACCTTCTCTTCATCGTGTGAGCCAGAGCATGAGCAAGACCACCATCACCACGTTCACCGCCGACGACCTCGTGCGTCATGTTCCCGAACTCGGCGCACTGCTGCGTGCCTGCGTGCATGACGGCGCCAGCGTCGGGTTTGTCATGCCCTGTGGCGTCGACGAGAGTGAATCGTTCTGGCGCGGCAACGTGCTGTCGTCGCTGCGTGCCGGTGGCTTGGTGTTGCTGGTCGCGCGTCAAGGCGAGACGATCGCCGGCACCGTGCAACTGGCCTACGACACGATGCCGAATCAGCGGCATCGCGCCGAGGTGCGCAAGCTGCTGGTTCATCCAGGCTTCCGCCGCCGGGGCATCGCGCGGTTGCTGATGACGGAACTCGAACGCCATGCGCATGGATTGCAGCGCAGCCTCCTCACGCTCGACACCCGCACTGGCGACCACGCGGAGCCGCTTTATACCGGACTGGGTTATCGGACAGCCGGCGTGATCCCCGGCTACGCTCGTGGCACGCATAGCCACGAGTTCGACGCGACCACGATCATGTACAAGGCGCAGTGACGAGCCTGCAAATCGGTCGCTACGCCTCAAGCCGGCCGTGAATACTTGAACGTGCCCTGCCCGCTGGCGATCAGCAGCTTGCCGTCCACCCAGGCCTCGCCGCGCGAGAAGAAAATCGAACGGCCCGCGCGCTCCAGAAAACCCTTCGCGGTGACGGACTCGCCGAGTCCCTTGTCGAGATAGTTGGTGGTCAGCGAGAGCGTGAAAGCATGCCGCGCCGGGGCGCCGCTTGCTGCGAAGAGTCCCGCATAGCCCGCCGCCGCATCGAGCAGCGTCGCGATGGCGCCGCCTTGCAGCACGCCCTGGCGATTGAGCTTGCTGGCATCGATCGGCATGAGCAGTTCGGCGTAGCCATCGCGCCATTGCGTGAGACGAACGCCGAGCGATTCGAGAAACGGGTTGTCGATGGGAAAGTCGGACATGGGCGGGCCTTTGTGTTCGAGATAAGAGATGCGCGGGCGCGGGTAGTGCACGGCCGATCATGAGCAGCGCGTTGATGCTCTGCGGGGCGCTGTTCAACGGCTGGGTGTTCAGGTCGCGCAACGGATAGCGCGCATCGAGACAGCTCAGCGACGCGAATCGAGCGCGATGCGTACCGCGAGTCCGGCGAGCACCGTGCCCATCAGCCAGCGTTGCACCAGCAGCCACACCGGCCGGCCGCCGAGAAACACGGCGATCGAACCCGCCATGCTCGCGATCAGCGCATTGACCGTCACGCTAATGACGATCTGCACGCAGCCAAGCGCGACGGACTGCGAGAGCACACTGCCGTGCCCCGGCGAAATGAACTGCGGCAGCAGCGACAGGTACATCACCGCGATCTTCGGATTCGCGAGGTTGGTGACGAGGCCCATCGTGAAGAGCTTGCGGCGGCTGTCGTGCGGCAGATCGCGCAACTGGAACGGCGAACGGCCACCCGGCTTGACCGCCTGCCACGCCAGATACAGCAGATAGAGCGCGCCCCCGAAGCGCAACGCGTCGTACGCGTACGGCACCGTCAACAGCAGCGCGGTAATGCCGAACGCGGCGCAGAACATGTAGAACACGAAGCCGAGCGCGACGCCGCCGAGCGATATGAGACCCGCGCGCCGCCCCTGACAGAGCGATCGCGAGATCAGATAGATCATGTTCGGCCCCGGCGTGAGCACCATGCCGAGCGAGATCAGACCGAAGGCGAGCAGTGTTGTGAAGGCGGGCACGTCATTCTCCTCTTTGAACTGGAAGTCTTGGAAGTCGGGCAGTGCCGCACAATATAGCCGATGCGAGCGATTTCAGCCTTGCAGCCGGGCTTGAAAAATCCGCATCGAAGCATGAGCCGCATTCATCCGCGGGCGCGCAGTGTCTGACCGCCGCTTGCGCAGTGCATCGCAGGAAAGACTTGCGGCGGAATTTTTTGAACGGTATTGTCGAGCCGTTCTGCAATGCAGCGCGGGAGAGATCGTCAGACGTTCGTGACGACGCCGACGGAGCAACCGCCCCGGAAACTCTCAGGCAAAAGGACCGCGCAGCAGGAACATCTGGAGAGCGGCGCATTGGCGAATGCCTATGCGCCCACCGAAGGGGATTCCCCGCACACGGCTCGCATCGGGCCCGGCTGGCGTGGGGAAGAAACTCTCAGGTACATGGACAGATGGGGCATCGACGCCGGTTTCGACACGAAATCGACACCGGTGATGCTCAACTACTCTGGACCATGTCATGTCACGAATCGCCATCATCGGCGCCGGCATTACCGGCGTCACGACCGCTCACGCCCTCGCTCTGCGCGGCCACCACGTCACCGTCTTCGAGCGCCATCGCTATGCGGCGATGGAGACCTCGTTCGCCAACGGCGGCCAGTTGTCCGCCAGCAATGCCGAAGTCTGGAACAGCGCGGCCACCGTCATGAAAGGCCTGCGCTGGATGCTCACACGCGACGCCCCGCTGCTGCTCAATCCCACACCGAACTGGCACAAGTACTCGTGGATGGGCGAATTCCTGCGCCAGATTCCGCACTACCGGGCGAACACCGTCGAAACCGTGCGGCTCGCGATCACCGCGCGCGAGCATCTGTTTTCGATCGCCGAGACCGAGGGCATCGACTTTGATCTGGAGCGGCGCGGCATTCTGCACATCTACAAGTCCCGCAAGGAATTCGATGCCGCGAGCAAGGTGAACGAACTGCTGCGCGAAGGCGGGCTCGACCGCAATCCGGTCACGACGAGCGAACTGCATGGCATCGAGCCCACGCTGCACGGCGATTTTTACGGCGGCTTCTTCACGCCGTCCGATTCGACCGGCGATATTCACAAGTTCACGCGCGGGCTCGCTGAGGCGTGCGTGCGGCACGACGTCGAGTTTCATTACGACGCGCAGATCACGTCGATCGAGCAGCCTGCCGAGGGCCGCTTTACGTTGACGGTCGATCTCGAAGGCGAGTCGCAGCGGTTCGCGTTCGAGCGGATCGTCGTGTGCGCGGGCGTGAAGAGCAGGGATTTCGCGTCGATGCTGGGCGACCACGTGAACATTTACCCCGTCAAAGGTTATTCGATCACGGTCTGTCTCGACGACGAACTCAGCCAGCAGCGCGCGCCGTGGGTGAGCCTGCTTGACGACAGCGCGAAGATCGTCACGAGCCGCCTCGGCGTGGATCGCTTTCGCGTGGCCGGCACGGCGGAGATCAACGGCTTCAACCGCGATATCCGTTCGGACCGGATCGCGCCGCTGGTGGACTGGACGCGGCGTCATTTCCCCGAGGTGTCGACCTCGCGCGTGATTCCGTGGGCGGGCTTGCGGCCGATGCTGCCGAGCATGTTGCCCAAGGTGGGCCGTGGCAAACGGCGCGGTGTGTTCTACAACACCGGGCATGGACATCTCGGTTGGACGTTGTCGGCCGCGACGGCGCAGGTGCTGGCGGGGGCGATTCAGTAGCGCTTGCTGACAGCGTTCTGCGGGCGGCGGTAGCCCGAGGTCACGGCAGCCGCCGCCGAATGCAAAATTCGCCACTTCTGCTAGTGTTCTCCCCATACGTATCAGCGCAGCGGAGAAACCCATGCCTCACGCCCGAGCAGAGAAACACAAGGCAGACAGCGCACGTCTGAGCGATGCGCAGATCGCCGCGGAGGCGACGCGGCGTCTCGCCTGGGACGCCGCGGTCCCCGAACACGCCGTGAAAGTCCACGTCTCGCGCGGCCGCATTACGCTGCGTGGCGAGTTGCAACGCGATCAGCAACGCACTGCGGCGCTCGAAGACGTGACGCGCCTGTTCGGTGTAACTGGCGTATCGGATCACACCGTCGTCAAGGCTAAATGAAGGTCAGTCTGCCTGCGTTTGCCGCAACAGCGTGCGGCAATGCCGCGCAATCTGCTTTTCCTCTTCGGTGTGAATCGCTCTCACCTTGCCTGCCGGATCGCTTTCCGTCAGCCCCATGAAAGCGAGCCCGTCGCAGACGCGCTTGCGAATCTCCTGGCTGTGTTCGCCGATGCCGCCGGTAAACACCAGCATATCGATTCCGCCCAGCAGCGCCGCATAGCCGCCGATCGTCTTGCGCACAGCGGTCGCAAACGCGTCGAGCGCCAGCGACGCATTCGCATCGCCCGCGGCGGCGCGTTTTTCCAGCGCCTGCATATCGCTTTCGCCGTCCGCGTAACCGGCGAGGCCGCTCTGGCGATTCAGCAGCGTCTCCAATGCGCCGGCATCGAGCTTCTCCACGCGCATCAGATACAGCAGCACGCCCGGGTCGAGATCGCCGCTGCGCGTGCCCATCGGCACGCCGCCGGTCGGCGTCAAACCCATCGACGTATCGATCGATTGGCCGTCGCGCAACGCGCACACACTCGAACCGTTGCCGAGATGCGCGAACACCGCGCGCGCCGGCAAGTCGGCGCCGAGCCGCGTCACCAGCGATTCGTACGACAGCCCGTGAAAACCGTAGCGCATCACACCGGCTTCCGCATAACGGCGCGGCAACGCAAGGTGCGCCGCGCGCGGCGGCAGCGTGGCGTGAAACGCCGTGTCGAAACAGGCGAAATGCGGCGCGTCGCCGAAAATCTTCTCCGCCTCGTCGATTAACGCAAGCGCCGGCGGAATATGCAGCGGCGCGAAGTGCACGGCATCATGCAATTGACGGCGCACGTCGGCGGTAATGCGCTGATGCGTGCGCAAATGCGGTCCGCCATGCACCACCCGATGCCCCACCGCCGAAGGCCGCGCATGGTGCTGTTCCGTGAGCACCTGCGCGAGCTTTTGCAACGCGTCGATCTGCGATTCGAGCACGCGCTCCTGCTGCACCAGCACGCGGCCATCGGGCGCCTTGATCCGCAAACTGCCGTCGTCGCGCCCGATGCCTTCCGCGCTGCCTTCCAGCAATAGGGATTCGTCATCGCCCGCATGCCGGAACAGCCCGAACTTCAGCGACGACGAACCGCTGTTCAACACCAGAATCGTTTGATCCTGCGTGGAGTCTTGAGTGTGCATGGTCATGCCTCGCTCAGCCTTTCCACGTCCAGTTGCGGATTTCTTCCTTATCGATGCCCTCGGCATGCGCATAAGCCAGATGCTCGATGATCTGGCCACGCAGCCATTCCTTCGCATGGTCACCGACACCGCGCAGCTTCGGCACGCGATCGATCACGTCGATCGCCAGCGAAAAACGATCGACCTGGTTGATGATCGCGAGTTCGAGCGGCGTGTTGATGTTGCCCTTCTCGTGGTAGCCGTGCACATGCAGGTTGTCGTGGTTCGTGCGGCTATAGGTCAGCTTGTGCACCAGCGACGCATACGAGTGGAAGTTGAAAATCACCGGCTTGGTCGCGGTAAACAATGAATCGAAATCGCGGTTGGACAGGCCGTGCGGATGCGCATGCTCGGGCATCAGCCGGAACAGGTCGACCACGTTGACAAAGCGGATCTTCAGGTCGGCGAACTGCTCCTTCAGAATCTGCACGGCGGCGAGCGCCTCCATGGTCGCGATGTCGCCCGCGCAGGCCATCACCACGTCGGGCTCGACGCCCTGGTCCGTCGACGCCCAGTCCCAGATGCCGATGCCCTTGGTGCAATGCGTGACCGCCGCGTCCATGTCGAGATACTGCAGATGCGGCTGCTTGTCGGCGACGATCACGTTGACGTAATCGCGCGAACGCAAGCAATGATCACCGACGCTCAACAGGCAGTTCGCGTCCGGCGGCAGATAAATGCGCACCACGTCCGGGCTTTTATTCGTGACGACATCCAGAAAGCCGGGGTCCTGGTGCGTGAAGCCGTTGTGATCCTGACGCCAGACGAGCGACGTGATCAGCAGGTTGATCGACGGCACCGGCTGACGCCAGCCGAGATCGCGCTTGGCTTTCTCCAGCCACTTGGCGTGCTGGTTGAACATCGAATCGATCACGTGGACGAACGCCTCGTAGGTGGCGAACAGACCGTGGCGGCCGGTCAGCACGTAGCCTTCGAACCAGCCTTCGAGCGTGTGTTCGCTGAGCATTTCCATCACGCGGCCGTCCACCGCGAGTTCGCCGCCGTCCGCGTCGCTCGGCTCGGTTTGCGCGAGCCAGGTTTTTTCCGACGCTTCATAGATCGCGGTCAGCTTGTTGCTCGAAGTCTCGTCGGGGCCGAACACGCGGAAGTTCGTCATGTTGTTGCGCATCACGTCGCGCAGGAACTTGCCGAGCACCTCGGTCGGCGATATGTACGAGCCGCCTGGCTTTTTCACCACCACTGCGTAATCGCGAAACGGCGGCATGTCAAGCGTCTTGCAGAGCAGACCGCCGTTCGCATGCGGATTGGCGCTGATGCGGCGCGCGCCTTCGGGCGCGAGTTCGCGCAGTTCTTTCACGAGGCGCCCTGCTTCGTCGAACAGCGTTTCGGGCTCGTAGCTGCGCAGCCAACTCTCGACCAGCTTCAGGCTTTTGCTGTTGGTCACCGGATCGGGCACGGGCACCTGATGCGCGCGCCACGAGCCTTCCACCTTGTGTCCGTCGACTTCCTTCGGACCGGTCCAGCCTTTGGGCGAACGCAGCACGATCATCGGCCAGCGCGGTCGTGAGGCGTCGTTGCTCTCACGCGCATGCTGCTGGATCGCGCGGATTTCGCCGACGCATTGTTCGAGCGTCGCGGCCATCTGCTGATGCATGACGGCGGGATCGTCGCCTTCGACGAAATACGGTTTGTGGCCGTAGCCGGTTAGCAGCGCTTCGAGTTCCTCGCGGGGAATGCGCGCGAGAATGGTCGGATTAGCAATTTTGTAGCCGTTCAGATGCAGCACCGGCAACACCGCGCCGTCGCGGATCGGATTGAGGAATTTGTTCGAATGCCACGAAGTGGCGAGCGGACCGGTTTCCGCTTCGCCATCGCCGATCATAACGGCGACGATCAGATCGGGATTGTCGAACGCGGCGCCGTAGCCATGCGAGAGGCTATAGCCGAGTTCGCCGCCTTCGTGGATCGAGCCGGGCGTCTCCGGTGTGCAATGCGAACCGATGCCGCCGGGAAACGAGAACTGCCGGAAGAAGCGCTGCATGCCGGCTAAGTCCTGGCTGCGGTCGGGATAGATTTCCGAGTAGTGCCCTTCCAGATAACAATTGGCCAGCGTGGCCGGTGCGCCATGACCGGGACCGGCCACGTAGATCACATTCAGATCGAGCTTTTTGATCAGCCGGTTCAGATGCACGAGCAGGAAACTTTGCCCCGGGTCCGAGCCCCAGTGGCCCAGCAGGCGGTTCTTGATGTGTTCGGGCTTCAGCGGTTCGCGCAGCAGCGGATTGTCGCGCAGATAGATCATGCCGCCCGAGAGGTAGTTGCAGGCCCGCCAGTAGCGATCCATGTTGCGTAATGTGTCGGCGTCCAGCGTTTGCGGCGGCGTGGGATGAGAGGTTGCTTCGGCCATGGCGTCACTCCTTGAAAAGGACTGTCAGGCAGGTTGGCGAATGCGGCAACGATGGTTCACGAGGTGGCCGGCGCGAAAGAAATCCGCGAGACCGGCCATCCTGTCATGCGGATGACATAACGAAAGCGTACGGACAAAGGCCCGTGACAGCGGGCTCTAGCAGCCTTGCCGGATGATCGTCAGTGTGACAGGAAGCGCGCCGCATGGTTCGACACAATCGTCCAAAGCTTGATCCAACCGCGACTTCGCGACAGCGGCAACCGTCGGCCTCACGCCGCATGCGCTAGACTTCAAGCGCATTTAAGTGAATGCCTTTAAGCTCCTGATGCCGCATGCGCGACGGCGGACCGCATCTGGCGCATCCCGCTTTGCTCGCCCCTTACCTGAACGCTCAATCATGCCGACACCCAGCCGCCTCAAAGCGCCGTTGATCCTCGTTCTGACATTCGTGTTCCTGTTTGCGGGTGTCGCCATTCTGATCGGCGTGTTCGGTTTGCTGGTCAAGCTGTTCGGTCACGCCTGAGCGCCGCCGCGTGGGCGTCGCCGGCGCAAAATGTGTATCCTGAGCAATCTTCCCGGCGCCTTCACGCAGGGTCTCCTGCTTTCCCGAGACCTGGGGCGCCTGGCTTCATTGCAAGGAGATTCCATTGACGGACCACGCTGATACTTCCCCGCCGTCCGGCCAGCCGATCGATCCGGAGTTGCTCGAACTGGCGCATCAAGTTTTCGACCTCGCGCGGAGCGGCGACGCCGCCATGCTCGCGGCGGTGATCGAAAAAGGCGTTCCACCGAATCTGCGCAACGACAAAGGTGACAGCCTCATCATGCTCGCCAGCTACCACGGTCACGTGGATGCCGTGCGCACGCTGCTCGAACGCGGCGCCGATCCGAATCTGCGTAACGACAACGGACAAACGCCGATTGCGGGCGCGGCATTCAAGGGCTTCGACAAGGTCGTCGAAACCTTGCTCGCGCATGGCGCGGATGTGGAAGGCGCGTCGCCGGACGGACGCACCGCGTTGATGATTGCCGCGATGTTCAATCGCACGGCGATCATGGAGTTGCTGATTGCGCATGGCGCGGACCCGAAGGCCCGCGATGCGAACGGCGTGACGGCAATGGATGCAGCCGGCCGCATGGGCGCCGGCGATGCGCAAGCGCGCCTGAAGGAACTCGGTTCATAAAGCGAACCGTCATTGGCCCGCGGCGCTCTCGCTCTCCCTGTGCATGACACGTACATGGGGACGCGCAAAGCGCCGCGAACCGCTAGCCTTTCTCAGCCAACAAAGACTCCACGTCGATCTCCGCCAACTCCCCGATCCGCTCCACCGTCACATCCGCCGGCGGATTACTGGCGATCTCTTTCGGATCGAATGCATAGTGCCCCTGGCGGGGAAACACCGTCGTCAGTTTGGCGCCCCACGCCTTTTTCATGGCCGTGAGAATGCGCAGCTTGTCGTCGACCATCACATAGTGGCGCGCGGGATAACACTCCATCACCTGATCGAGCATCAACTCTTTGTGGATGTAGATCAGCACGCGCCCTCCGACCTCGTCCCATAGCCCCGAGCGGGCGATCTTGCGCGGCTGGAACACCACGTCGCCGTCGGAGAGGATCACCGTGGGGCCGCGCTCGCCCACATGCCGGAGCGCATCCAGCGCGCCCGGATACAGGCGGTTCGCAAACGGATACTCGATCAGGAACGACGACATCAACAGCAGCCGCGTGTCCCGTGGACGCTCCGAGCGATACCGCTGCAGCGCGCCCAGATAGTCGGCGTAGCCAAGCTCGGCGCGCAGGTTCTCGAAGATTTCCCAGTACCGCGCGCTGTTCTCCGCGCCGAACTCGCGCGTCATGTGAGCGCGCAGATCCGACAGCACGTGGTCGTTGTCGAGCAAGGTGTTATCGCAGTCGAACAGAAACACGACGTCGTGCGGCGTAGAGGTAGTGGCTGGCATCGCGGCTCCCTGGAATCAGCTTTTCGGCGTATCGGACGGTGTGGCCGATTTCTCGGCGTGGCCACCGAAATCATTCCGCATGGCCGAGAGCACCCGGTTCGCGAAATCCGCCTCGCCGCGCGAACTAAAACGCGCAAACAGCGCCGCGCTCAGCACCGGCGTAGGCACGCCCTCGTCGATGGCGGCCGCCACGGTCCAGCGCCCCTCGCCCGAATCGGATACGCGTCCTGCGTAGTTCTTCAGATCGACGTCGCTGACGAGCGACCCGGCGATCAGATCGAGCAACCAGGAACTGATCACGCTGCCGCGCCGCCAGACCTCGGTGACGTCGGCGAGATTCAGATCGTATTGATACAGCTCGGGACGGCGCAGCGGAGAAGTTTCCGCATCGACTTCGCGCGCATGCTTGCCGGCGTCCGCGTGATGCAGGATGTTCAAGCCCTCGGCATACGCGGCCATCATGCCGTACTCGATGCCGTTGTGGACCATCTTGACGAAGTGCCCCGCGCCCTGCGGCCCGCAATGCAGGAAGCCCTGCTCCGCGGTGCTCGCTCCGGCGGTACGGCCGGGTGTGGCCGGCTCTGAGCCTGCACCCGGCGCGAGCGTCGCGAAAATCGGTTCGAGCCGCTTCACGATCTCCGGCTCGCCACCGATCATCAGACAGTAGCCGCGCTCGCGGCCCGCCACGCCGCCGCTGGTGCCGACGTCCACATAGTGAAGCTTGCGCCCGGCCAGCTCAGTGCCGCGGCGGATGTCGTCGTGATAGTAGGAGTTGCCGCCGTCGATCACGATATCGCCCGGCTCCAGCAAGGGCACGAGTTTCTCCAACGTCATGTCGACCACGGCGGCCGGCACCATCAGCCACACGGCGCGCGGCTTGTCGAGTTGCGCGACGAGGTCTTCCAGCGATGCCGCGCCCGCCACGCCGTCCTGTTTCAGCTTCTCGACCGCCGCCGGCTGCACGTCGTAGGCGATACAGTGCTGACCGCCCTTCGTCAGGCGCCGCACCATGTCGGCGCCCATGCGCCCCAATCCAATCATGCCTAGCTGCATATCTCGCTCCGGAAAGTGCCTCGTTGCGCTGCTGGATGTGCTTCGGTGATTTGCTTCGTTCTACTGCGGCTATGCTGCGTTTTCGCTGAGCGCTTCAGTCGCGGCGCCAAGGATCGCATGTGGCTACGCTTACTGTAGTGATGTTTTTTCGCGTGCGCCGGGCACACGGTAGCAGCCCTGAATCGCTCTTGCAGCGAAGCGGGCATCGCCGCATGCATCGAAAGACGATACGCCCTTTTGCAGAGGTTTTGCGCGGCGTAAAGTTCCTGGCGGTTGGGGTTGGGGGTGGGCTGGGTTGCCAGGCATGGCTCGCACAGGCTTCGATTCCGCTGACTGCCTTCTTACAGTTCGTTTTGCCGTTGGCGGCGGCGCGTCTAGCGCTGTCGCTGCCGTGCCTGGAGCTTGCCATATTGCGAACGCGCAAAACGCTTTACGGCATTCCACATCAACGGATAGCGATCGCCCGGCACGGCGAATAGCACCAGCGCGCACAGCGCCAGCAAGCCGCAGAACAGAAACGTGCCACGATAACTGAACGCCTGCACCAGCAAACCCGACAACACGCCCGAGAGAATCGAGCCGACGCGCGCCGCGTTGAAGAAGAGCGCGGTGGCGCGGCCGGGCGCGTGCGGCATCAGGTCCTGCACATAGGTCATGCCGAGGCACGAGGTCACGGCGACCACGAAGGCGTTGAGCATTTGCATCGGGATCAGCACGTGGACAGTCCCCGCCAGCGACATGCCGACGAAATACACCGCGTGCACGGCGGCGCAGGCGGCCAGCCAGTTGGGCTTGTGCAGCGCCGACGACTTCGCGCCGAGCGCGAGCATCATCGGGATCTCCATCAAGGCGCCGAGGCCGAGCATCACCGACACGTCCAGATGCGTGCCGTTCAGCCCGTGCACGATGTAAAGCGGCAGCACGATCATGGTCGCGTTCGCGGCGAGGCCGAGCAAGGTGAGCGCGGCGACCGCGCGGCCGATGTCGTTGGCCGAGGCGACGCCCGGCAAATCTTCGTGCGCCTCTTCGCCGGGCGTGGTCAGCGGCGGCACGGTGATCGACGCCGACGGCTCCGACGCGGTGTCTTCCACCGTGTGATCGCCGAGATGGCCTTGCGGCTCGCGCATGCGCCAGACGATCGTCGCGCAGGCGCCGAAACTGGCGGCGGCGAACAGGAAGAGCCCGTAAAAGCTGCTGGCGGCGAGCACCAGCGCGCCCACCGACGGCCCGAACACCCATGCCGCCGACAGAATGGTCCGCAAGGTCGCACTGGCGAAAACGCGTTCCTCCGGGTCCGATACGGGCAAGGCCGCGCGGCTGAACGAGAACACCATCGAAATGGCCGAGCCGCCCGCGCCGATAAAGACGATCCCGACCACCAGCAGCAGCCGGTAGTCACGCACGACGCATAAACACAGATAACCGAGCGCCGCCGCGATCAGCGCGGCCAGCAGCAAGGGCCGGTGCCGTCCGCTCGCGTCGCTCCAGCGGCCCGCGAAGGTGCTGGCGAGCACCCCGCTCGCCGCGATCAGCGTCATGAAGATGCCGAGCCTGAACGGCGTCATGCCGGCGCGCTCGACGCCGAACAGGGAGAGATAGGGAGCGGTGAACGACATCGCCACACCGAGCATGAGCGTCGCGGCGGCGAGCGGCTTGAAGCCGGGAATGCGCAGTAGATCGAAAAAACGTGAGGTTTTTAACACGAGGGGCGGTGAGTCAGGGAAAGCGAGCTTGCGACGCGCAATGCACGCCGCACACTTCGTGGCCGGAACGACCGGGGCATTATCGGCCTAGCTCGCGGGCGCGTAAACCCGCACCACCGCATCCCAAAATTGCAGACCGCACCGTTGCCGCACAACTGACGGCGTGGAGCACGCTACTTGCCGTCCGTTGCGCGCATTTGCTGCGCTTGCGCCTTGTAGTCGTAGGTCGGATAAAACTCGGTGCGATAGCCGCCCCACGCGGTCGTTTCGATCGCCCGGTTGACTTCGCGCAGACGGCTCGCCGGCACGCGTAGCGTGACCACCTGGCCGATGCCCATCATTACGTACCACGACACCACTTCGATGCCGGGCGGCGGAAAGGTCTTGAAGAATCCTTGTGCGCGCAACTGGTCGTTGATCTTCGGCAGCGGTTTAGACTCGTCGTGACGCAGGAAGATGGTGAGCAGGAAGGTGTCGTCGGGCGCTGACGCGGCGGATGTTGCAGGTGCGGTGGCGCTCGAAGCGCCGGGTGCGCTGGTCATCCCCGCGCCCGGCGCTGCGCTCGGGTCGGCGCCATGCGCAAGCGGCGCGATACCGAGCGACACGGCCAGCGCCACGCCAGCCAGGCTGCGGCGCAGCGGGTTGGACAACACGGCGGAACGGCGTGCAGCAACTGCATTGGGCATGGGATGCCTCCATGACGCATTGGGAACAGGTTCGACGATGCGTTTCGTTTTGGTTGTTTTGATGCGCGTAGGCGCGGCGTGTGGCCAGCAATATCTGCTCCCGCGCAGCGATCTTCGGCGGCGCATTACAGGCCGTGCTACAGCACGACGTAGCCGCGCTTCTCCAATGTCCACCGATGCCACTGATTGCCATACATCCCGCAAGCGATGCCGAACAGCACCGAGAGCACCAGTCCGATCAGGTCGGCCGTTTCGCCCCACAGGCCCGAGCAGAACAGCAAAAGATTGATCGCCAGCATGACGAAAGCGGCAAACCACATTTTCTTCGACAACGCCCACACGAAGCCCAGCAGACACGCGCCCCAACTGAAACCGGTGGCCACCGCGACGGTTTCGTCCTTGCCGGGATACCGCAGATAAATCCTTTCGCCCATTTCTTTCCTTTCCGACCTCGATGATTCGCCGCCTTCCGGCGACACCGGACGATGTTTAACACGCCATGCCGGCAAGAATATGAGTTTGCGTGAAATTCACACCGCCGCGCACCAAGCCGCGCCGCGCATTACGGCGAGGCCACGCTCACTGACGATTCCGGGGATAGCTGCTACTCTTGGCAAATCCACCCGCAGGGGACGCCACGACGGCGCATACCCCTCCCTGCACAGGTTAAACCGCTCCGGAGCACGCATGGCAACCCAGACAGCCTATTCTTCCAAAGCCCCCTCGCGAGCCCAACTCGACGCCCTGCCGGGCGCCACCCTCGTCGAATTCGGCACGGACTGGTGCGGCTACTGCCAGGGCGCGCGAGCGTCGATTGCCCAGGCCCTCGAACCGCACGACGGCCTCAGGCATCTGAAGATCGAAGACGGCCCGGGCCGGCCGCTCGGCCGCTCGTTCAAGGTCAAACACTGGCCCACGCTGATCCTGATGCGCGACGGCACGGAAGTCGCGCGCGTGGTCCGCCCGGCCAACGCCGCGGCAATCGCGGACGTTCTCACGTCGCTCTGAGGTCGAGCAGCGCACGCCACGTTCTATGCGCCGCGCCATCTCAACCCGACACTGATCATGCGACAAGCCATCCATCACCTGAGCGTCAAGGCCCGGAGTCGCGGCCTCGTCGAATTCACCGACGAAGCGCGCCGCTTCGTCGTCGCGCAGGCCATCGATACTGGCCTGCTGACGCTGTTTTGCCGGCATACGTCCGCTTCATTGCTGATTCAGGAGAATGCCGACCCTTCGGTGCAGCGCGATCTGGAGCGCTACTTCGCGAGCCTCGCGCCCGAAGACGCCGAGCGCTACGAGCACGACGCCGAGGGCCTGGACGACATGCCGGCGCATTTGCGCACCGCGCTCACGCAAGTGCAATTGTCGGTACCGGTCGAACACGGGCAGATGGTGCTCGGCACGTGGCAGGGCTTGTATCTGTTCGAGCATCGCCGCCACACGCAGCATCGGGACATCGTGCTGCATCTGATCGGCGAATGACGGCGCGGTCCATTGCCCCCGAAGATCGATCGAGGACAACGGACCGCTCACCGCATCAAAGCGGCGCCCCGCCGAATGCCTGGCGCTGCGCGAGCGACACGAAGGCCTGCGCATCGCGCGCCGCCTGCAGCACCGCTGCCATGCCGAAGAACTCGTGCGTCGCGCCCCGATAGTTGCGATGCTCGACGGGCACGCCCGCGCTGTGCAGCTTCTGTGCGAGCTTCTCACCGTCCGAGCGCAGCGGATCGATGCCCGCCGTCACCACCACCGCCGGTGGCAAGCGTGACAGATCCACGCTCACCACGTCGATCAACGGACTGGTGAGATCGCTCTCGCTGTTGATAACGTTATGCACGAACCACAGCATCATCGGCTTGTTCAAGGGTTTGGCGTTGCGGTTCTCTTCATAAGAGATCGACACGATGTTGTTGCTCGCCACCGGATAGATGAGCGCCTGGTGCATCGGCATGCGGATGCCCGTATTGCGCGCGCGGATCGATACGTTGATCGCCAGATTGGCGCCGGCGCTCTCGCCCATGATCGCGATCTTGTTCGGGTCGCCGCCGAGACTCGCCGCGTTCCCGATCAGCCAGCCCCATGCGGCGAACGCGTCGTCATGCGCGGCCGGCAATCGGTGCTCCGGCGCCTGCCGGTAGTGCGCGGACACCACGATCGCCCGGCTCTGCGCGGCCATTGAGCGCGGTGTGGCATCGTAGGTATCGAGATCGGCGATCACCCAGCCGCCGCCGTGGAAATACAGAATCAGCGGGAACGGCCCCTCGCCTTGCGGCGTGTAGACCCGCGCCGGATTGCTGCCGGCCGCGCCCGGAATCATGATGTCTTGCGTGCGCACCGCCTCCAGTTCCAGCGCAGGCCGCGCGCTAAACGCCGGGTCCTGCATCAGTTTTCTGACGGCGTCGGCGGGCGTGGGCTGCTGCCTCGCCTCCTCCACTGTGCAATCTTCGATGGGCTTCGAGTCGAGACTCTTGAGTGCGTCGAGCACCGCTTTCATGTCGGGATCGGCATGTCCCGTTGGATCCATGCCGACCATGCCTTTGATCGTATCGCCGAGTGTCATGTCCATGCTCCTGCAGATAATGAGGGGCACGGGCTCATCGGAGGCTTTCATGATTGGCGCTCGACAACCGTGCATGCGGTCAATTTCAGCAAGCGCTATACCTGTGAATGGCATGCAATGCGGGCGACGGCTGCGTCACTGCCCCTTCGTACCGCTGCTCGCATCGGCGCCCGGCATATTGGTCGAATCGGCTGCCGGCTTCGTCTTCGACGACTTCATGTGATGCTTTTTCGTTGACTTCGAATGCGCCATCGCACCGGATGCCTGCATGTCGCCGCCCTCGCGGGTCGCGCCGGCATCGGTGCCGCCATTCGGATCGTTGCCGGCCGGACCGCCCCCGCCGCCCCCGCTGCCTTGCGCCATCGCGATCGAGGAAGCGGCGAGCAAGGCCGAGATGAGGACTGCACTGCGAGTCTTGTTTCTGAAGTTCATGACTTTCTCCTGTGCGAAAAGAAGCGGGTTGCGCCAGCCGGTTCAGCCAGATACGCCTACCTCGCCCTTGTTTCAGCAAGGGGTGTGCCGCGAGTCATGAAATACTTCGAACATGCAAGACCGTGTGCCGCACTGGGCCAGCTTTACGGCTCGCATACCACCAGAGCGTGCAACTCGTCGATATTGAACGGCTTGGCGAGGATCGCCACGCCCAGCCGACGCGCGCGTTCGAGTTCGTCGGCGTAGCCGGTCATCAAGGCGATCTTCTGCGACGGCCACGCGCTGCGCACCTTCTCCGCGAGGTCGATGCCGTTGAGCTTGCCCGGCATCTGGATGTCGGACAGCACGAGTTCGAAGCGCGCGCCGCCCGTGAGGACGTCGAGCGCCTGGTCGGCGGTTGACTCGTGGCGCACCTCGCAGCCGAAAGTTTCCAGCACTGCCGCCACGCCCGCTGCGACATCTTCGTTGTCCTCGACCAGTAGCACGACCCCGCTCGGCGCAGGAACCGGCGCTTGCACTGTCTCGGCTTGCACCGCCGACGTCTTCCGCCGTTCGCGATATCGCGGCAGATACAGCCTCACCGTCGTACCGCTGCCCGGCACGCTGTCGATCTTCGCCGTGCCGCCCGCCTGTTCGCACATCGAGAGCACCTGTGCAAGGCCGAGGCCGGTGCCCGAACCGCGCAGCTTGGTGGTGAAAAGCGGCTCGAAGGCACGCCGCACGACGGCTTCGGGCATGCCCTCGCCATCGTCGGAACAGGCAATCAGCACGTATTCGCCATCGGGCAGCAAGGTATCGCTGGCGACCAGCCGGTTGTTCTGGCAGCGAATCACAAAGCGTCCGCCGCGCGGCATCGCGTCGCGCGCGTTGACGGCCAGGTTCATGATCGCGAATTCGAGGTCGGTCGGATCGGTCAACACCTGCCAGACGTTATCGACCATGTTCAACGCGAGTTCGACGGTGTCGCCGAGCGTGGCGTCGATCAGTGGCGCGGCGGCGGGCAGCCACGTGGCAAGCTCGAGCGGCTGCTGTTTGAGCGGCTGCTTGCGCGCCACGCTCAGAAGGCGGCGCGTGAGCGATTCGGCGCTAGCGGTGGCGCGCTCCACCGCGAGCACTTCTTTCTCGACGTTGTTGAAGCGCTTGAGCCGCGCGAGCTCCGTGTTGGCGGAAACCACCATCAGCAGATTGTTGAAATCATGCGCGACGTTGGCGACGAGATTGCCGAGTGCGCCCATGCGCTGCAGTTGCCGGCTCGACGCTTCGGCTGACAGACGCATCGCCACTTCGCCCTGCCAGCGTTCCCACGCGCGGCGCTCGCCTTCCAGTTGACGCAGCGAGTAGAACACCAGCAGCCAGATGGCGATGCAGGGCACCGCCGTCAGCGCCGCGATCATGATGAAGTGCTGCCGCCATGCTTCACCGATCGACGAAGTCGCGTAGGCGCTCATCACATAGAGCGGATAGTCGCCGACGCGGCGAAACGCCAGCAGACGCTCCACGCCATCCACCGTCGAATTTAGACGGACGTGGCCGGACAGTTGTTTGTCGCGCAAGGCCTGCGTGAATTTGCTTCGCGGGCTGGGCTTCGAGCCCGCCGGCCACGGCGGATAGCGCACCAGCAGGTTGCCGTCCTGGCGATACAGACCCAGCGCCAGCGACGCATCGCCGTGGGTCAGCTCACGATAGAAGCGCGAGAAGTACTCGTTGCGCAGCGCCACCGAGACCACGCCGAGGAACTGACCGTCGGCACCCGATCGGCCCGTCGCGGTAGTGAACACATCGGTTTGCGAGACTGGGCCGAACATCGGTAGCGAAAAATACGGTTGCGGGCGCATCGCTCTCGCGCCCGTGAAGTCTTCGCGCTGGGCGATCGACATGACGGGCGCCGGAAAAGTGCGGCTCGACACCAGCAGGTCGCCTTTCGCGCCGAGCAGATAGATGGACACGACCTGCGGAAAGTCGCCGCCGATTCCACGCAGACGATCGTGCAACATCGCTTCGCGCGCGCGGATCTGCGCGTCGTCGTCATTGCCGAGCAGTTCCACGATGCGCGAGGACATCTGCTGGTTCAGGTCCAGCACCTTGACCGCCTGTTCCTCGGCGACGCGCGCGAGCCGGTCGATCATGTCGTTCGAATCGGCGATCCGGCGCTGGTAATCGAAGTAGCCGTAGCCCGCGAGGCAGATCAGAGGAAACACAATCGACACGGCGAGGACGATCAGAAGCATGCGCCGTGTCGCCGCGAAGTTGCGCGTCGGCATGGGGAAATCGACTGCGGCACGTTCTGCACGCTGCACGGTCAGGATCTCCATGAAAGGTCAACACAGGTCAGGAACGCGCTGGCACGGCATGCTCGTCGCATGTTCGTGCGCTATTTCCTTTTCCGGAATTTACCGCACTTCCACCGTTCTCCATAGTGCGACGGGCGAGGAATCCGCGCTTGTACCGGTGTACGCGCGTGGGCACATGGATTGCTGAATGATTGTAGTTCGGCGAACTGAAAGGCGTGCTGCAGCGCGGCGTGATGATGCGCGTCGCGTCGCGCCGCCTGCGCCGCTATTTGCTCATTCAACCGTCCGCGAGGAACCGGCCATGCCCACGACTGCCCGATGCGTCGCTCAGCTCTCGCAACTGCGAACCGACCGCGCTGAACGTGTCGTGGTGAACGACGAAAAGATTCTGCTGGTGCGCGACGGCGATACCGTGCGCGCCTATTCCGCCGATTGCCCGCACGCTGGCGCGCCACTCGAAGAAGGCGCGCTCTGCCACGGCCGGATCATCTGCCCGTGGCACAAGGGGACGTTCGACGTCGCCACCGGCAACGTGATCGAACCGCCCGCGCTGGTCGCGCTCGATCGCTATCCCGTGGTCGTGACCGGCGACGACGTCATGGTCACGCCAGAAAAAATCCCCCAGCCGGCGCGCAATGCCAGCGCGAAGGAACCGCACTACGTAGTGATCGGCGCGGGCGCGGCAGGCGCAGCCGCTTGCGCGGCCCTGCGCGAGTGTGACTTTGGCGGCCGTATCACGCTCATCGGCGATGAACCGCATGCGCCCTACGATCGCACGTCGCTGAGTAAATTCGTCCCGTCCGGCGAAATGGCACCCGGCGACGTACCGCCGCTACTCGCGCCGGACTGGCTCGAGCGGCACGACGTCGAACGGATTGTCGGGAAGGTTGCGCGGCTCGATGTGCCCAGCCGCACGATTCATTTCGAAAGCGGTGGCGAACTGACTTACGACACCGCCTTGCTCGCCACCGGCAGTGTGCCGAAGTTGCCCCCCATTCCCGGCGTGGAACTTGGCGGCGTACACGTGCTGCGCAGTCTCGACGATGCCGCCGCGCTCGTCGACGCCATCGGTGACGACGTCAGGCAGATCCAGGTCGCCATTCTCGGCAGCAGCTTCATCGGACTGGAAACGGCTTCCGCGCTGCGCAAACGCGGCACGCAAGTGACCGTCATTTCGCCGGAGAAAGTGCCGTTCGCCAGGCAGTTCGGCGAGCGCGCGGGCGCAATGTTCCGCGCGCTTCACGAGAGCAATGGCGTGGTGTTCCGGCTTGAAGCGAAGGTCACTTCGCTCGAAGGCGAAGAAGGCAACGTGCATCAGGTGATGCTCGAAAACGGCGAGCATGTCTCCGCCGACATCGTGCTGTTAGGCACGGGCGTTACGCCTGCCACGGGTTTTATCGAAGGCCTGCCGCTGCAAAAAGACGGCGGCGTGCTCGTCAACGCGGGCATGCAGGCTGCGTGCGGTCTCTACGCGGCAGGCGATATCGCCGTGTTTCCGTTGCATGAAGATCAGGAACCGGTGCGCATCGAACATTGGCGCGTCGCGCAGCAGCATGCGCGCATTGCCGCGCAAAACATGTGCGGCGCGCGTCATCGCTACGTCGGCGTGCCCTATTTCTGGACCTATCACTTCGGCAAGAACTTCGAATATCTCGGCCATGCCAGCGAGTGGGACGAGATCGTGACCGATGGCGACCTCGATCGCCAGCAATTTGTCTCGCTGTACGTGAAGAACGACAAGGTGGTCGCTGTGCTCGCCTGCGAACGCGAAGCGCAGACCGCGCGGTTGATCGATGCGATGAGATGTGGCATGTCGCGTGCGGATGCAATGGCAATCATCGGCGGCGCATCGTGCGTCACCCAATGAACACCTCGTAACCCCTGAAGGAGAAAACGCCATGACAGAACACAAGGAAAAGCACCCGCACTCGAACAAGAGCGAAAAGCAGATCGACAAGCAGGTCGAAGACAGCTTTCCCGCGAGCGATCCGCCTTCGACGGGCGGCACCACGAAGATCGTCCCCGACAAGGATGCCGCTTCGAAAGACAAGTCGGCCGCCAAAAAACCCGCTGGGCACTAGGCCGCGCTAAGTGGAGGTAAACCGCCCGGCCGCGCTGCCGGCGGGCGGTTTTTCTACTGTTTTCTCGTGATGTATCGCACCGATCAGGCGCGCTGGTATTTGCGGCGCAAAGGCGTCGCCGAACAAAGAGGACGACTTTCAGTGGAAACGCGGCGACTTAACCGTTGACCAAGATGGGTAGTTCTTCCACGGTCTCGGTTCTCGCCGTCTCGACACGCCGGCAAGCTGCGAGAATTTCCTGCAGCGTGCTCGCATAGCACTCCGCCCCCATCGCGCTTTGCAGATCCGCACTCCACTTCTCCGTATCCTCCGCCGCCCACAAGCCGACCACGATCGACACCTTCGGCAATCGTGCACGAATGCGCCTGACCAGATAGCGCAAATGCGACGGAATGCCGTCGATCTGCAAGTAGAGAATACAGACAATGCCGACATCGTCGGCGTCCAGCTGGTCGATCGACGCGCGCGATGCGGCCTCATGCGGCAACGCACGTGACGTGAACCCGTGCTTACCGAGCAACTGCAACAGGATCGTTGTCGCTAATGCGTCGAGCGGGCCGCGTCCGGGAATGCACAACACGCGGCTGCTCGCCGCTAGCGGCGACTGGTTCGCTGCACGTTCTTCTCCCACATTGGCTGGAGTAACGGGCCGTGGATTCGCTGCTACAGTTTGTGCACCATTGGAGGCGTCAGAAGCAGAAGGCGCCAACGGCCCTGCCGCACTCCAGTTTTCGGCTGCGGCGGACGTCGCTGGTTCGCGGTCCTCGTAACCGTCGAGGCCGTCCACGAGGTCGTTCGTCGTCGCCTCGATGCGAGCAAGTTGCGCCGCCGTGACACTGCCGCGCACGACGTCGTTGGCCGCGAGTTGCAAGCCCTTGATCGCGACCTCGTCGTAGTAGGACGACAACGAGCGCTCGCGCAGCAGGAGTTCCGCTTGCTCGATCGCTTCGTCCGGGTCGCCTGCTAACGCACGCTGATAAAAGTTTTCGATGGGCGTCAGCGCCGGCTGGTCGCCCAGCAGCACATCGAGAAATTCGAGGCGCCGCACATGCCGGCCGAGCACGAGCAGGCAAAGCGTCAACGGCGTCGACAGAATCAGTCCTATCGGCCCCCAGATCCAGCTCCAGAAAATCGCGGCCACCACCACCGAAAACGGCGAGAGCCCCGTGCTGCGTCCATACAGCAGCGGCTCGACGATCTGCCCCACCAGCACTTCCACGGTGACGAACAGCGCCAGCGACCAGATCGCCATCGCCCAGCCGGGACTCACGGCGGCGGCGAGCGCGGTGGCCAGCGTCGCCGAGATCCAGATGCCGACGTAAGGCACGAGTCGCAGCAGCGCCGCGAGAATGCCCCACAGAATCGGACTCGGCACACCGATCATGAAAAGCCCCGTGCCGATTATCACGCCGACGCCCGCATTTAGGCCGAGTTGCGAAACGAAGTAACGACTCAAACGTCGCGCGGCTTCGTCCATCACCGTGGTCGTGCGGTGCAGGTCGCGCGAGCCGAACAGACGGATTGCACGGTCGCGTAAGTCGTCGCGTTGCAGCAGGATCACCACCATCACGACGAAAACGATAAACGCCGTTTCGAGCGGACTGATAGCAGGCGACAACACGCGCCTCGCGAGTTCGAACGGCGTCGGCACCGGCTCGCGCACTTCGACGGGCACGGCGGCAGGGGCACTGGGTGTCGAATGCGCATTGCCACGGGACGCCGGGCCAGGCTGCGGCGCAGGCGGCGGCTCGACCGTCGCGCGTTGCAGCGCCTGGCCAGCCGCGCTGGCAAAGCGGTCCAGTTTGCCGATGGTCAGGCTGTGCGCCGTTTCCATCTTCTGTTCGATGGTCGCCTGATAACGTGGCATGCCGGCCGCGAGATCGGACAGTTGCGTGGCGATCACTGCGCCGAGCATGACGATCACCGATACCGAGATCACCACTGCGGCGAACACCGACGCCACATGGCCGAGCCGCAAACGCATCAACGCATTGGCGAGCGGCGCGACAAGGAAGCTGAGCAGGATGGCGAGCGTCATCGGAATCAGCACGGCGCTCGCGAAGTAGAGGCAAGCGACCACCGTGACGCCCACCGCAAGCGCGATCAGGTTGTCGAGGCCAAAGGCCGTGGCGGGAGCTTGAATGCGGGCGGCCGGCCTCACACCGCGCGGTTCGGGTATGTCCTTCATTTGGCGCAATCTGTCCGGTTCCGTTCGGTTTCCGTTTTTGTGCGATAGCCAACTTACTTCAAAGGCTCGCCAGAGACTGGTCCACTTTCTACCGGCGGCGCTTCCTTCTCTATCTCGACGCGTGCCTGATCCCAATACTCGTCGGGCGTGCCCTTGGGATCGTCGGCCTGCTCCCACAAGTAATAAGCGCGCATGCGAATCTGTTCCTCTTGAGAGGCTTGTTCCTGTTCCATTTGATCACCTCGGTTGAACCTGGCGTGGGCCGATATCGGCTGCGCTGCGTGCAAGCCGCTGCAAAAACAGCGGCTTACGCGCAGTCCCTAGCAATCGAGCAAGCGCTATACCCGGCAACGCGGGCTCGACAGCGTTTTACGCCTTGGTCCGTCAAGCTCCTGCGGTGGGTTCGCTTTCGTCAGTGGTGAGTTGCTCTTCGAGGCGGTCGAATACACGCTGCGTCGCGCGGTTCGGTGCGTCGAGCGCGAACAGCAGCAGGGAACGCCCCGTCACCTGATACGCGTCGCCGGCGCTGAACAGAGGTAACCCGGAGCGTACCGGCATGTTGGTATCGAGCAGGCAGGTCCACTGATCGCCCTCGGGAATGTCGGGCAGCGTGAAGTTGACGACATCGTGATGCGCATTCAGCACCAGCAGCAAGGTCGCGTCCGAAGCCGGACGGCGAATACCGCTCGCCTGTGCGCGGCCGTCGATCACGAGGCCGAAGCAGCGCATCGACGGATCGTCCCACTGTTCCTGCGAGAGATCCGTGCCGTCCGGCGAGAGCCAGCGCGCGTCGGTCACGTCCAGTGCCTCGTTGTATTCACCGATGATAAAGCGGCCACGCCGCAATACCGGCAGACGGTGGCGCAACGTGGTCAGATTCTTGACGAACTCAGTGAGCGCGCGGCCGTCGTCGTCGATGGCTTCCCAATCCACCCAACTGATCTCGTTGTCCTGGCAATAGGCGTTGTTGTTGCCCTTCTGCGTGCGGCCGAATTCGTCGCCGGCGAGAATCATCGGCGTGCCTTGCGACAGCAGCAACGTGGCCAGCAGATTGCGTTTCTGGCGCTCACGCTGCTGACGGATTTCCGGATCGTCGGTCGGACCTTCCACGCCCATGTTCCAGGACTTGTTGTCCGGGTGGCCGTCCTTGTTGTCCTCGCCGTTGGCGTCGTTGTGCTTGTCGTTGTACGAGACCAGATCGTTGAGCGTGAAGCCGTCGTGCGCGGCGATGAAATTCACGCTGGCCCACGGGCGGCGGCCGCGATGATTGAACCGGTCGCCCGAACCGGTAAGGCGTGTGGCGAGATCGGCCACCTTGCCTTCGTCACCCTTCCAGTATTCGCGCACCGTGTCGCGGAAGCGATCGTTCCACTCGGCCCAGCCGGGCGGAAAGCCGCCGACCTGATAGCCGCCGGGGCCGCAGTCCCATGGCTCGGCAATCAACCGCACGCTCGAGAGCACGGGGTCCTGCCGGCAACTGTCGAGGAAACCGCCGCCTTCGTCGAAGCCATGCAATTCACGGCCGAGAATCGTGGCGAGGTCGAAACGGAAACCGTCCACCTTCATTTCCGTCACCCAGTAACGCAGGCTGTCGGTCACCATTTGCAGCACGCGCGGATGCGACAGATTCAGCGTGTTGCCGGTGCCGGTATCGTTGATGTAATAGCGCGGCTCGTCGGGCATCAGCCGATAGTACGACGCGTTGTCGATACCTTTGAACGAGATCGTCGGGCCGCGCTCGTTGCCTTCGGCGGTGTGGTTGTAGACCACGTCGAGAATGACTTCGAGATTGTTGTTGTGAAAGCGGTCCACCATCTCCTTGAACTCGCCCACTGAATCGATCGACGACGCAAAGAAGCGCGGATCGGCTGCAAAGAAGCCGATGGTGTTGTAGCCCCAGTAGTTGGTGAGGCCCTTGTCGAGCAGGTAGCTGTCGTTAACAAAGGTCTGGACAGGCATCAGTTCGACCGACGTCACCCCGAGGTTCCTGATGTAGTCGAGCACGACCTGTTGCCCGAGTCCGGCGAAGGTGCCGCGCAGATTTTCCGGTATTTCCGGATGCCGTTTGGTAAATCCGCGCACATGGGTTTCATAAAAAATCACGCGCTCCCACGGCAATGCGTTGCGTTCGGGATGACTCCACGAAAAATTAGCGTCCACCACCTTGCACTTGGGCACGAAGGGCGCGCTGTCGCGCTCGTCGAAAGACAAGTCACCCTCTTCGGAATCCAGCGTGTAACCGAAGATTTCCGGCGCCCACCTGAGTTCGCCGATATGCGCTTTCGCATACGGATCGAGCAGCAGCTTGTTCGGATTGAAGCGATGGCCCTTCTCGGGTTCATACGGACCGTGCACGCGATAGCCGTACACCGCGCCCGGTTTGAGGTTCGGCACGAACACGTGCCACACCTCGTCGGTATATTCCGGCAGTTCGATGCGTTCGATTTCGTTTTCGCCGGTTTCATCGAATAGACACAGTTCGACCTTGGTGGCGTGCGCCGAAAAGAGCGCGAAGTTGACACCGCTTCCGTTCCATGTCGCGCCAAGCGGAAAAGGCGTGCCTTCCGCGATGCGCGTCGAGTAGTTGGCCTGGGATGACATAGTGGTTCCTGTGGAAGCAAGAGGCGCGGGCGCGCGTGTTTAGTGTAGGCAGTGGATAAGTCGATGCGAGAGTTTCCGGCCGCATGGAATGCACCATCGGAACGTCGAACAGCAAGCCCGCTGATTTAGCAAGTTCCGGACCTGAGAGGATTGACGCGGGTATTTGCGCGACGCGGCACAACTCTTGCAGCAAGCATGGCGAAAGCTGACTCAGTGAAGCGGCGCGGCATAAGAAGCGCCGCACATGTCATCAGGGAGAAAAACATCATGCAACGAATACAGATCAAGACGCTGGCCGCCACCGCCCTACTCTTCGCCACGCTGACGTCGTACGGCAACGCTTACGCTCAGGGCGCGCCTCAGGCCATTACGGAAAAACGTACGGATGTGGTTCAACTCGCAAGCGGCTACCGCGCGTCGAAGTTGAGTGGCGCCGATGTTTATAACAAGAGCAAGGACACAATCGGCACGTTGGACGATCTGATCGTCTCGCCGAGCGGCGACCGCAGCACGTACGCGATCCTGTCGGTAGGCGGATTCCTCGGCATGGGCAAACACCTGGTCGCCGTGCCGTTCAACGATCTGCAGATCAATAACCGCCGTGTGGTGCTGCCTGAGGCCACCAAGAAATCGCTCGAGGCGCTACCTGAATTCAAGTACGCGCCGGATTGAGCGAGGGTTCTGATTCGATTGACCGGCTGCAAGGGATCGGCCTTGCAGACCGGTTTGTGGCGCTGGCATCCGTAACCAGTCAACCTGTTCGGCACGGTTATATATTCAATAAACCTAAATAATTTGCGTGCCGCTTAGCTCTCGATACAGCAACACGATGATTGAAGTCACGCCTTCGACACTATGCGTTCGCTTCAATCCGCCGCGAATTCCATAATCGCCACATGGAGAATTTCTTTCAAACCGCGCGCAGCCTTTACGGCGGCCCGGCCGCATGCAGCGCCGCCGCCGATTCGAGCACCCGCAACAGACGCTCGGGCGTCAGCGGCTTCGCGCAATGCGCATCAAAACCAGCGGCCTTGGCACGTGCGCGGTCGTCGCGCGAGGCAAACGCGGTGCACGCCACCAGCAACATATGCGAAGTCAAAGCGTGGGCGCGCAGGCGCCGAGCCAGTTCGAGGCCATCCAGGCCCGGCATCTTGATGTCCAGCACCACCGCAAACGGCTGCCACTCGCGGGCCATCTCGCAGACGGCAAATGGATCCTCCAGCGCGCGGCACTCGAAGCCGTCGGCAACCAGCAACATCTGCAATGCCTCTGCCGCTTCGCGGTAATCGTCCACCACCAGGACGCGCCGATTCGAGGCCATCGCATATTGGATAGGCCGCCACACTACGACGTCTTCGTTATCGTCCATTCGATCGTCGAACGTCACCATCTTCTCCTTGGCTTTTTTCCCGTGTGCCACTCGCGGGCACTTCGGAACAGGCGCGCAAGATTCGCTCCTGACGCGCAGACAAAACTCATCGTTCGCCAGACGATGGCCCTCTAGTTGCGTCGCGTTCGCAGCGTACGCCTTACCTCATCACCTTAGCTCAGGCAATAAAATGCCGCTGGCTAAAAACCCTGCACCGTTTTAGGGATTTGTACTCAGCGGGTTATCCCGCACGATCGTCGATGAAGCCCTTGAGCATCGCCAGCGTATCGGCGTCGTCGATGTGTTTATCGGTACGCCAGCGCAACATGCGCGGAAAACGCACCGCCACGCCGGACTTATGACGCGGACTCGCCTGAATGCCTTCGAAGCCGATTTCGAATACCAGCGTGGGCGTCACGCTGCGCACAGGACCGAACTTTTCGATCGTGGTCTTGCGAACGATCGCATCCACCTGACGCATTTCTTCGTCGGTTAGACCGGAATAAGCCTTCGCGAAGGGCACCAACGTGCGTACGCCATTCGCTTCGTCCCACACCGCGAAGGTGAAATCCGTGTAGAGACTCGCGCGGCGGCCGTGGCCGCGTTGTGCGTAAAGCAGCACGGCATCGACTGCATACGGATCGATCTTCCATTTCCACCATGTGCCGGAAGCTTTGGTGCGCCCCACGCCGTACATTGATTCGCGTTGCTTGACCATGAGCCCTTCTACACCACGCGAACGGCTCTCGTCGCGTAACGCAGCAAGCGCCTGCCAGTCCGCTGCATGTACTAGAGGCGACACACTTAGCAGGTCGCGCGCGAGTGTGCCTTCGATTGAAACAGCTAGCGCATCGAGTTGCGCCCGCCGTTCGACGAGCGGCGTCATGCGCAGGTCCTTGCCGTGCGCTTCGAGCAGATCGTAGGCAAGCAGCGTGGCCGGAGAATCGGCGAGGATTTTTTTAGTCAGCGTTTTGCGGGCGATCCGCGGTTGCAGGCGCGCGAACGGCAATGGCGCCATGGCGCCCGGCTCCCACGCGAGAATCTCTCCGTCGATCACGAAGCCGTCCGGCAAAGCTTCGCCCAACGCCGCCACTTCGGGGAATCGATCCGTGATCAGATCCTCACCGCGTGACCACAACCAGACACGTCCACCGCGTTTGACCAGTTGCGCGCGAATGCCGTCCCACTTCCATTCGATCTGCCAGTGCGACGGATCGCCGAGCGTCGCCGGATCGGCTTGCAAGGGATGCGCGAGAAAGAACGGGTACGGCAGGCCGAGATCGCTCTCCTGCTGGTGCTCGCCGGGCTGCGTCTCGTCGCCTGTCGCTTCGGGCGCGATCAAACGCAGATAGCGCGCGGCATCGGGCTTCTGTTGCGAGTCGGTCCAACCGACCATGCGTTGCGCGATCCGCTTATGATCGACGCCCGCCACTTCCGCCAGCGCCCTCACCACCAGTTGCCGCGCGACGCCCACCCGAAACCCGCCGCCGATCAGTTTGGTCAGCAGAAAACGGCCGCCCCAATCGAGCTCGTCCCAGTAACCGATCAAACGCGTGCGCAACTCTTCCGGCGCCGCACCACGCAAGGTCAGCACGCGTTGCTCGATCCATTGCGTGAGACCCAGTTCCGAACTGCGTTGCGCGGGCGGCAGGATATGGGCGATGGTTTCGGCCAGATCGCCCACTGCGTGATAAGACTCCTCGAACAACCACGCCGGCAAACCCGCGCGCTCGCGGGCGATTTCGGTCAGTAGACGCGTCGGCACGGATTGGCGCGGTTTCCCGCCGGCAAGAAAATACGATGCCCACGCCGCATCTTCCGGTTCGGCCACGGTGAAGTAGCTGGTGAGCGCTTCGAGTTTGTCGTGCGTCGACGTGGTCGCGTCGAGCGCGGTGTAGAGGGCGGCGAAGCGTTTCATGCACGGCTCGACGGGTTGGCCGCGTTGGCCGGGTTAACCTGATCATCAGCTGACTCATCTGGCTCGGCCGTCTGATCGAACTCGAGCGGCACGCTGCCCGTCGTGGCGGTTTCATCCGCACCCGCGGCATCGGCTTCGGCTTCGACCGTATCGTCGCCATATTGCGTTTCAAACGCGCCGGCCTCAAGACCTTGCTCACGCAGCCAGCGCACCATCGGCTCGACCGAGCCATGCGTGACGATCACGCGTTCCGCGCCCGTCGCCTGAATGGCGGTTTGCAGGCTCGGCCAATCGGCGTGATCCGACAGCACGAAGCCACGGTCGACGCCACGCCTGCGGCGCGCGCCACGCAGACGCATCCAGCCCGACGCGAACGCATCGCTATAGTCGCCGAAGCGCTTGAGCCATGCGCTGCCCTGCGCGGATGGCGGCGCCACGATCAATGCCTGGCGGAACGCCGCCTTGTCCTTGACCGGTATCTCGCTCACGAGCCGCACCGGCGGCAAAGGCACGCCGGCGTCCCGATACGCGCGATTGAGCGGCTCCACGGCGCCGTGACAGAAGATCGGCCCAATGGCGGCATCGACACTCGCCAGCACGCGCTGCGCCTTGCCGAACGAATAGCAGAACAACACGGACGCGCGTCCTTCGGCAGCGTTATGACGCCACCACGAATCGACGCCATCGAACACGGCTTGCGGCGCGTCCCACCGATAGATCGGCAGGCCGAAGGTCGACTCGGTAATGAAGGTATCGCAGCGCACCGGCTCGAAGGCATCGCAGGTCGGGTCGGGGTCGAGCTTGTAGTCGCCCGAGGCGACCCACACGCGCCCACGATGTTCGATGCGCAATTGCGCCGAGCCGAGCACGTGCCCCGCCGGATGCAGCGACACAGTCGTGCCGTTGAGATCGAGGCGCTCGCCATACGCCAGCGTTTGCAGTGATATGCCAGGCAAACGCGATAGCAGCACACCCGCCCCCGCTCGCGACGCGAGGTAGTGCCGATGCCCGAAGCGCGCGTGGTCGGAATGCGCGTGCGTGATCACCGCACGGTCGACGGGACGCCACGGATCGATATAGAAGTCGCCAGGCGGACAATACAGTCCCTCCGGCCGCGCCACCACGAGGTCCGCGGGATCTGCTTCGTCAGAGGCTACTTCGTGAGAGGCTATAGTCAATGGCGGTTCCGATGGGAAGCGGGCGTGTGATATGGCACGGCGCGCTTGCGAGTGATAGATGTCTGTATGACAACTCGCGTTGTCATACGTGTTGAAGCATGTCGATGCAATCTCGATACAGCCGCCAAGCAAACTGCATTCCTGGCAAGCGTTGGCGTATCAGCGTGCAAGCGAAAAACTGCGATGTCAGCGTGGTTGCATTCTTGCTTCAGTATGTATAAGCAACAAGGCAAGCGCATCGGCAAAGCCAGCATTCCGGCAGGCCAGCCACGCGCGCTGTGAGGTCCCATGCAATCCATCATCGATGACCACGCGTTATATGTGGTGAAACATCCCGGCACATTCGCGCTGCAAACCTTGAAGGCCTTTCGCGCCAATCAGGGCTTGCTGCTCGCGGGCGCGGTCGCGTATTACGCGTTGTTGTCGATCGTACCGCTCATGATCCTGATCGTGATCGCCCTGTCGCGCTTCGTGCCACAGCATGTGTTGCTCGCGGCGCTCGCGCATCTGCTGCAATGGCTGGTGCCGGGCCAATCGAATGCGCTGGTGCGCGAGTTGGCCAATTTTCTCTCGCATCGCGCGGTGATCGGCTGGGTCTTGCTGCTGACGATGATCTTCTTCAGTTCGCTGGCCTTCACCGTGCTCGAGAACGCGATGTCGCTGATTTTCGTCCACCGCGTGGTGGTCAGGCGGCGGCACTTCCTGCTCTCGGCGATGCTGCCGTATTGCTACATTCTGTGTCTCGGCGTCGGCCTGCTGATCGTCACCTTCGTGTCGAGCGGACTCGAAGCGATCGGCGCCGAAGGCATCGATCTGTTCGGCCTGCATGTTTCGTTGCAGGGACTCTCGCGCATCGTGTTGTATCTGCTCGGCCTCGCGGGCGAGGTCTTCGTGCTGACCTCGATCTATATGGTCATGCCGGTCGGTCGCCCTTCGCTCAAACACGCGCTGTTCGGCGGCGTGGTCGCCGCCGTGTTGTGGGAAATTACGCGGCACGTGCTGGTCTGGTACTTTGCTACTCTCTCGCAGGTCAGCGTGGTGTACGGGTCGCTGACCATGGCGATCGTGATTCTGTTCAGCCTGGAATGGCTCGCAACCTTGCTGCTGCTCGGGGCTCAGGTGATTTCGCAATACGAACGATTCGGGCTCGAGCCGCTTGAGGCGCCGCAGCCCGACATCAAGACCGGTTGAGTGCTCGCCGCGATGCGCGTTACGGCTCGGCAACATGGCCTGGCGGCAAGACTGGGGTAACATTCTGCTGAATACCGGCCGAGGCGCACGCCTGGCGTAACCGCCGCTTTCACCCGGCAGGCTTCAGGACCCGACAATGAGCATCACCCAGCGCAACAACATACAGATTTCCGGCAACGGCAAACGGACCATGGTGCTGGCGCACGGCTTCGGTTGCGATCAGAGCATGTGGCGCTACCTCGCACCGTCGTTCCATGACGAATACCGGACCGTGCTGTTCGATCACGTCGGCAGCGGCTCGTCGGATCTGAGCGCCTACGACATCGACAAGTACGACTCGCTGGACGGCTACGCCAGCGACCTGATCGAGGTTATCCGCGAAGTGACCGACGGCCCGGTGGTGTTCGTCGGCCACTCGGTCAGCGCGATGATCGGCCTGATCGCGAGTCTCAAGGCGCCGCAACTCTTCTCCGCTCTTGTCATGGTCGGCCCGTCGCCCTGCTACGTGAACGACGGCGACTACGTCGGCGGCTTCTCGCGCGAAGACATCGAAGATCTCCTGCGCACCCTCGAAAGTAACTACCTCGGCTGGTCGAGCACGATGGCGCCGGCCATCATGGGCGCACCGGAGCAGCCGGAACTCGGCGTCGAACTGACCAACAGTTTCTGCCGCACCGACCCCGAGATCGCGCGTCAATTCGCGCGCGTCACGTTTCTCTCCGACCATCGCGCGATACTGTCGCGCACCACCACGCCCACGCTGATTCTGCAATGTAGCGACGACATCATCGCCCCGTGCGTGGTCGGCGAATACCTGCACCGCATGATTCCTGGCAGCACGCTGCATCTCATCGAGAACGTAGGCCATTGTCCGCATCTGAGTTCACCGAGCGCGAGCGCGGCCGCGATGAACGCCTTTCTCGAGCCGATGAGCCTGTAGCACGATGCAAAGCACGGACCACCCGCCACCCTCAGCCGACGCGTTGTTCGAGCACGCCGCCTGCGGCCTGCTCATCACCGATGCTAACGGCCGCATCCTGCGCGTGAACGCGACCTTCTGCGGCTGGCTCGGCTATGAGACCGCGGAGCTCGCCGGGGCGAGGCAAATCCAGGATCTGCTGAGCGCCGGCGGCAAGGTGTTCTATCAGACGCATTGGGCGCCGCTTCTGCAAATGCAGGGTTCGGTGGCCGAGGTCAAGCTGAACATGATGCATCGCGACGGCCACATGGTGCCGATGCTGCTCAACGCGGTGCGCCGCCGTCATGGCGACGTCACTTACCTCGAAGTAGCGGTGCTGATCGTCGCGGACCGTCATAAGTACGAGCAGGAGTTGCTGCTCGCGCGACGCAATGCCGAGGCGTCCGTGGCCGCGCATCAGCTCGCGCAGCGCGAGTTGCAGGAAAGCCGCGACGTGCTGAGCCTCGCCATGCGCGGCGCGCGCATGGGCGCGTGGTCGCATGAACCGAAGTCGGGCAAGTTCTGGTGGAGCCGCGAACTCGAAGCGCTCGCGGGCTACGCCGAAGGCCGCTTTGCCAACACGCCCGGCGGTTTTTTCGAACTGATTCATCCGGGCGATCTGATCGCGCTGAACGAGGCCGTGGACCACGCGGTGGAAACCGGTGACGACTATGTCGGCGAGTTCCGCTTTCTGCACGCGAGCGGCGACTGGTGCTGGATGGAAGGCCGCGGACGCGCCACTTACGATCGCCACGGCGAGCCGCTCACTATCTACGGCCTCGGCATCGACATCACCGAACGCAAGGAAGCGCAGACCGTCCTGCTGCGCCAGGCGGCGATCTTCGAGCACCTGAGCGACGCGATCGTGATCACCGATCTGCGCGGCAACATCACTGACTTCAACGTGGGCGGCGAACGCATGCTGGGTTATCGCATGCGCGAGATTCTGGGCAAGCCGGTCGCGCTCTTCCTGCCGCCGGAAGAGGCACTGAACATTCGCCGCGAAGCACTCGCGGCACTGGCTGCCGAAGGCACGTGGCGGGGCGAATTGCCGTTCGTGCGGCGCGACGGTTCGCGCGGCGTGTGCGAAACCGTCATTAAGCCGCTCGCCAACGCGCGCGGCGATATCTACGGCGCGGTCAGCATCAATCGCGATATTACCGGGCGACGGCACGCCGAACAGCAACTCACGCGGCTGAATCTCGAACTCTCGAAGGCCGATCGACGGAAGGACGAATTCCTCGCCACGCTCGCGCACGAACTGCGCAATCCGCTCGCGCCGATGCGCAACGTGCTCGAGATTCTCCGCCTGAAAGAGTTCGCCGATCCGCAATTGAGCTGGTCGCGCGACGTGTTCGACCGGCAACTACAACACATGACGCATCTGGTCGACGATCTGCTGGAAGTCTCGCGTATCACCCAGGGCAAACTCGAATTGCGCAAGCAACGTCTCGAACTGGCGCGCGCGATGCAATCGGCAATGGAAGCGGCGCGGCCGACCGTGCAAGCCTCGTCGCATCATCTGAGCGTGACGCTGCCACGCGAGCCGCTCTATCTGGTCGCCGATCCCACGCGCCTGTCGCAGATGATCCTGAACCTGCTCAACAATGCCGCCAAGTACACGCCGCCTGGCGGCAGAATCACGCTCGCGGCGGAGCGCGAGGGCGATGAAGCGGTGATCGTCGTGCGCGATTCCGGCATCGGCATTCCGGCCGAGCATCTGGACAGCGTGTTCGAAATGTTCTCGCAACTGGCTCCTGCGTTGGACCGTTCGCAGGGCGGACTCGGCATCGGCCTCGCGCTGGTGCGCGGCCTCGCGGAACTGCACGGCGGCACGGTCGCGGCCTTCAGCGACGGTCCCGGCAAAGGCAGCGAATTCGTGATCCGGCTGCCGGTAACGAAAACCGCGTCGCTGCCGTCCGATAGCGCTCCCGCCGAGGCGCCGCACGCGGGCGGCCTGCGAGTCGTAATCGTCGACGATAATGCGGACGCCGCCGACAGCCTCGCGATGGTGCTCGAACTCGAAGGCCACGAAGTGCGCACGGCCGGCGACGGTATCGCCGGTCTCGAACTGATCGGCGCATTCGCGCCGCAGGCGGTGATTCTCGACATTGGCTTACCGCATCTGAACGGCTATGAAGTGGCGCGGCGGATTCGCCAGGATTATTCGGACGCCGGCATTGTGCTGATCGCCGTCACCGGCTGGGGCCAGCAGCAGGACAAGCAGACGGCTCTCGCCGCGGGCTTCGACCATCACTTCACGAAGCCGGTCGATCCAGGCGAGTTGCAGCGGGTGTTGAGCCGGCAGCGGGTGTGAGCGATGAACGCGCCTTGTTAAACTGACGCGATTTCCGCCCGCCGCCCTCCCTTTATGTCCATCGACACCGCTGCCGCATTCGCTGCCCTCTCTTGCGAAACCGTTTCGCCACGCACTGGCACGCCTGCCCATGCTTGACGACGCTCAGGTCACACGCACCCTCGCCTCGCGCGGCATCGTGCCCGACGCGAGCCAGCGCGAAGCGATCGCCGCACTCGTCACATTGCTCGGCGCGAACGGCCGGCGCGCGCGTTCCAGCGCGACACCGCTGCATCAGGGCGTGTATTGCCATGGGCTGCCAGGGCGCGGCAAGAGTCTGGTGGTCGATACCGTGTTCGAGTTGGCGACCTGCCGCAAGCGGCGTCTGCACTTCCACGAATTTCTGCGTGAGATGAACCGGCGGCTCGTCAGCGAGCCGCGCGGCGACGACCGGCTCGGCTCGGTCTCGCGGCAATGGCTCGACGGTATCGAGCTGCTGTGCTTCGACGAATTCCACGTGCACGATATCGCCGACGCATTCCTGATGGGCCGCTTTCTCGATACCGCAATTGGTCTCGGCACACGCGTCGTGCTCACCTCGAACTACGCGCCCGAGGGCCTGCTGTCCGACCCGGAGTTTCACGAGCGTTTTCTGCCGACCATCGAGCAGATCAAACGCTGCTTCACCGTGATTCATTTCGACGGCGCGCGCGACTACCGTTTCGGCGGTGAAGAAGCGCAAGTGCCGCATTTCTTCGCGCCACTCGATGCCGCCAGCCGTGAGACATTGCTGCAGATTTTCGTGCGCTATGAAGGCAGCGAAACGCTGGATCCTGTCACGGTGAGCGCGGCGGGCCGCCCGCTTGCCGCACGCGCGGCGGGCGCGGCCTTACTGTGGGCGGACTTCGAGAAGCTGTGCGTGGCGAGCCGCTCGCATCTCGACTATCTGGATCTCGCCGAGCAATGGCATGGTCTGATCCTCGACAATCTGCGCACCGAATGGCTGACCACATCCCACACGCTGCAGCGGCTGATCTGGCTGGTCGATATCTTCTACGACCGCAAGCGCGCGCTGTTCATCGCGTCGGATGAACCGATCGAGGCGGCGCTCAACGGGCTGGAAGGCGCGCACGATCTGTCGCGCACGCTGAGCCGGCTCGCCGAAATGCAATCGCGCGCTTATCGCAACACGCTCGACGGAACGCGCGAGGTTTCGGGGGACACGCCAGCGGACGCCGTGGACGGTTCCACGTAAGTTAGGCGACCACGCAAACGGGGCGCTTATTCTGCAAATCTTGCAAAACAATCGCAAATCCTGCGTGCCCCTCTAAATCGATTCCGGCGAATTGTTGGCGCGATAGCGGCGACCCGCGAATTGGCGGTGGTGGATAAAAAAACCGGCGACTTTCATCAAGCCGCCGGTCTTTTACCGCGCACCTGTTCGTGCCTTCATTCCTGGCTGCGCTTGGACTGCACCCGCGCGATCTGCTGCTTCGCCGCTTCGTACACATGCTCCGGCGTGAAGCCGAACTTCTTCTTCAGATCGGCGAGCGGCGCGGACGCACCGAACGTATGCATCACCACCTGCGCGCCGAGACGGCCCACATAGCGGTCCCAACCGAGCGAGGCAGCCTGTTCGACGACAACGCGGGCGTCGACGTCGGGAGGCAACACCGAATCCTGGTACGCCTCGTCCTGGCGCTCGAAGATATCCCACGACGGCATCGACACCACGCGCGCCGCGATCCCCTCGCCCTTGAGCTTCTCGTACACGTCGACGCACACCGAGAGTTCGCTGCCCGTCGCCATCAGGATCACTTGCGGCTTTTGTCCATCCGCTGCATCGGCGAGCACATATGCGCCCTTCTGCGTGCCGCTGGCGGCGGCATAACGGCTGCGGTCCAACGTGGGCAACGCCTGACGCGACACGACGATGCACGACGGCCGCCGCGGATCCGACAGCGCCGCACGCCAGGCCTCGGCGACTTCATTGGCATCGCCCGGACGCAGCACGGTCAGGCCCGGCACGCCGCGCAGCGACGCCAGTTGCTCGATCGGCTGATGGGTCGGACCATCTTCGCCCACGCCGATCGAATCGTGCGTGAACACGAAGATGGACGGCACTTCCATGATTGCCGAGAGGCGGATCGGCGGCTTCATGTAGTCGCTGAAGATCAGGAATGTGGAGCCGTACGGCCGCAGATTCGACAACGCGAGGCCGTTCACCGCCGCGCCCATCGCGTGTTCGCGGATGCCGAAGTGCAGATTCCGGCCGCCGTAGCTATCGTGCTCGAAGCTGCCCGCACCCTCGAATTTCAGATTGGTTTTGGTGGACGGCGAGAGATCGGCCGCACCGCCGATCATCCACGGCACGCGCGCGGCAATCGCGTTGAGCACCTTGCCCGACGAATCGCGTGACGCGACGCCCTTCGGGTCGGCGTCGAACGTGGGGATATCGCTGTCCCAGCCCGCCGGCAATTCGTGCGCTTCCATCTGCGCGAATTCCCGCGCGAGTTCCGGCTGCTTCGTCTTGTACGCGTCGTACTGCGCCTGCCATGCCTCGCGCGCTGCCTTGCCGCGCGCGCCGATGCCCGCCGCGAAGCGCTCGTGCACGCCGTCCGGCACATAGAAGAATTTGTCTTCGGGCCAGCCGTACGCCTTCTTGGTGAGCGCCACTTCTTCGACACCGAGCGCTTCGCCGTGCGCCGCCGAGGTGTCCTGCTTGTGCGGCGCGCCCCAGCCGATGATGCTATGCACCACGATCAGCGTCGGCTTGTCGGTGATGCTTTTCGCCTCGACGAAAGCAGCTTCGAGCGCGGCCGCGTCGTTCGCATCGTTCACACGCAGCGTATGCCAGTTGTAGCCGTGAAAACGGCTTTCCACGTCGTCGCTGTACGCGAGGTCGGTATGCCCCTCGATCGTCACGCGGTTGCTGTCGTAGATCCAGGTCAGATTGGACAGCTTCAGATGCCCGGCTAGCGAAGCCGCCTCGTGCGAGATGCCTTCCATCATGTCGCCGTCGCCGCATAGCGCGTAGACGCGATGATCGAAGAGCGGCGCATCCGGCTTGTTGAAGTGGCTCTCGCACCAGCGCCCCGCCATCGCCATGCCGACGCTGTTGCCGAGCCCCTGGCCGAGCGGGCCGGTGGTGGTTTCGACGCCGGTGGTCATGCGGAACTCGGGGTGCCCCGGCGTCTTGCTGTCGATCTGACGGAAGTGCTCGATGTCGTCGAGCGAGACGGCCGGCGCGCCGGTGGGCTTGCCCTCGTCGTCCACCTCCTTCACGTTGGCCAGATGCAGCAGCGAATACAGCAGCATCGATGCATGCCCTGCCGAGAGCACGAAGCGATCGCGGTTCGGCCACAACGGCTGGTCCGGATCGTAACGAAGATGGTTTTGCCACAGATGATAGGCAACGGGTGCCAGTGCCATCGGCGTGCCGGGGTGACCGGAATTGGCCTTTTGCACAGCGTCCATCGACAGCGTGCGGATCGTGTTGATGCACAGCTGATCGAGGGCGGGATCGTTTTGCATGGGACACTCCTTGTTCGGCGGTTGAAGAGAGAGCCGGGACGCACTGTGTCGGCGCACCCGGCGAACCGTGTTACGTGGAAGAACGCATGAGGAACCGCTGCGAGGCTCAACGATGATGCGCCGATGCGCGCAAATCTGCACGGAGCGTTACACGCGGCGTCGGGCGGCCTCGCTGCGGGAAGCGGATCTTTCAGCGGGCTTGCGACTGGAACCCGTTCGGATCGGCGCGGACACGAAGGAAAAAACGGCGCGCGCCGGCATCAAGCTGCGCGCAGCCAATGCTCGACCAGGGGACCATGCCTGCCATCGATCGGATCCAGCGGCGGAAAAGGCAACGCCTCCATGGCCGCCAGTTCATCCGGCGTGAGCGCCTCGCGGCGGATGTCCCACTGCTGGCTTTCCGGATAACCGGCGACGACCCGGAAATGCCGCGCGAACGATTGCATACAATGGCCAGTGCCGGCCGGCAACAGGATCGCGTCGCCCGCGGATAGCGTCACCACCTTGCCGCCAGGACCGCCGATGATCACCTGCGCGGAACCGTCCGTCACGCCCAGTATTTCGTGCGCCGTGGCGTGGAAATGGTGATAGTCGAAGATGCCGTCGCGCCACTGCGGCGGCCACGCGTTGCCTTCAAAGAGGATCTCGAAGGCGGCCGCGAGGTCACCGCTGTCCGGCATGAGCGCGCGCCGGTAAATCACGACCGGCAGTGTGCGGTTGTTCGGCACCCAGTCGTGTGGCTTAAGCATGAAGGCTTCGTACTCGGTCTTGGCGGCGTCGAATCCATGCGTTGAATCGTTGTACATGGTTTGCTCCTTCGCGTCCTGCAGATCGCAATGCTCCCCTGAAGCCGACGTTGAAGACACTGTGCTTGCCGGCTCGGGCGATCTTTTCAGCGCCGCATAAAGCGCGCCTGCGTTCGCGTCCGCTTCTTTTCGAGCATTTTTGTGCGCGCTGCCGTGACGGTGGACGAATTTTGCAAACATATGAAGTATTGCTCGCTTGTGTGTCGCTGTTTGCGTGGCGCCGGCCGCGAGGGTCGATTGCCGCGCAAGCCGGTCAATCCTTGCGCTGCGATTCACGTCCGCCGCCTCCGGGCGGCTCCGCATGAGCGTCGGTGCCGAGCGGCACCTCGGCGGTTTGTGCCGGGCGCTCGTTCGAGCGCGGCGGATTGGTCGCCTCGTCCACACCGGTCTGTTCGACGGGTTCGATGCCGAGCGGGCTGGGTTCGACATAGTGCGTGCCACTGGGCTTGTTGCGCTGTTTGACTTCGTCCGTGACCAGCGCCTCCAGTTCGTCCTGCGGTTTGGTGTCCTGCATGTCGCTCTCCTCATGACGTCGGATATATCTTCGATGAAGCAACATCTGGTCCCTCTCCGTCAACAGGCCTAAAAGCACGTGGACGGCAGGCTGGGCACAGCCGTTGCGCCAAATCGAGTGAAGGTCTGGACCGATATTTGTAAAAAGGAGAACCTCATGACAATGACGACGATTCGCCTGTCAGATACCGAAGTGCAAGTCGAACGCACTTTGTACAAGTTCGCGCAAAAGAACGACGCGGACGCATTTCAGCGATGCCTCGGCGATACCTCGATCGGCAGTTGCTACCGCACCCATCCACCCCTCGCGGCGCATCCGACGATGCCTGACGAACATCCCGACGATCCGGGCCGCGGCAGCATAATCTCTCCGTCGCTCGGCGGCATGCCATAAGCAAACCCGTTTTTCCGGCGGCGCGAATGCGCCGCCTTCCATCACTTACCCGTCACTTCTCAGGGCTCGCGCGATCCGCGGCCACGATCTCCCGGCCATAGTCGATCGCGGCGCGGCGCGCCTCGTCGGCAGTCGCGTACGGCCCGATTTCGGGCGCGCCATCGAATGGAAACAGAATTTTTCTGTCCGCTTTTCTGACAACCTTCAGTCCACCTACGTAACGGCCGTCGCCTGTTCCGTGATAGCTGGCGTAAATCTCGAAGTCATCGTCAGCAACGTCGGCCTTATGTCGCGCCATTTGTCTTTCCCTTATCCCTGCACTTCAGTGCGTCATATTCGGTGATATCGCGGGGCGTCTCGCCGCTGTGACGTCACGAGCATGCTATGGTCGAGCAATAGCTGTTCCACACGGCGCGGGCCCGCATTTGCAGCGAATATGACCGGTGGCATGCCGGTTGCGATGGAAAGGTATGCACACCACGGGGACCACAATGACGAGCACGCATTGCATGCCGAGTCTGCATCTGCATACGCCGATGCCACCGGAAGTCGAGCCCGACGCGCCGCGCCCAACGAGCGATCCCGATTCGTCGCCGCCGCCGGACGACGTGCCGCCGAACGATCCGGACCGTGCGCCCGACGGCGATCCGCCTGCCAGGCCGCCGCCGGTCAGCGCCGCGTGATCCGGTCCAAAGCGGCTTTGCCCGGCGAAGGTCGTGGGGGATCGTTGTAAGCGCAAATTAATCCAGTGGTCCGGTAATTGCGGACTCTTCGGGCAAGCCGGCGCGCAGCGAGCGGCAACCCGCCAGGAGTCAACATGAGCACGGACCACATTGTCGAAACAGCGCCGGAGAGCGCAGCGAATGGCGCACCCGACAGCGCGCCCATCAAGCCATATCGCAACGCCGCAGGCGGCTGGGGGTCGGTAAAAGCGGTCGCGTCGATCCTCGTGCGGGAACACGTGACGTTGAACGGCAGCCGCATCCTCTCGCAGCAGAACAAGCCTGACGGCTTCGCCTGTGTGAGCTGTTCATGGGCCAAACCCGCGGACCCGCACCTCTTCGAGTTCTGTGAAAACGGCGCAAAGGCGACCGCGTGGGAGATCACCAGCAAACGTATCGATGCGCAATTTTTCGCCGACCATACGCTGAGCGAATTGCGCTCGTGGAGCGGGCTGGAGCTCGAATCGCGCGGGCGGCTGACCGCGCCGATGCGCTGGGATTCGCCGACCGACCGCTACGTGCAGACCACCTGGCAACACGCGTTCGCCGAAATCGCGAGCGAACTGCAAGCACTCGATCCGAATGAAGCGGTGTTCTATGCATCGGGCCGGGCGTCGCTCGAAACGTCCTACATGTATGCGCTGCTGGCGCGCCTGTACGGCACCAACAACCTCCCGGACAGTTCGAACATGTGTCACGAGAGCACCTCCGTCGGCTTGCCGAAGACCATCGGCGTGCCAGTCGGGACCGTGCAACTCGAAGATTTCGAGCATACCGACTGCATGCTGTTCTTCGGCCACAACACAGGCACCAACGCGCCGCGCATGCTGCATCAGTTGCAGGACGCGCGCAAACGCGGGGTGGACATCATCACCTTCAATCCGCTCAAGGAACGCGGGCTCGTCACTTTTGCTAACCCGCAGTCGCCGCTCGACATGCTCACCCCGGCCGACACGCGGATCAGTACGCAATACCACCAGGTGAAGATCGGCGGCGACGCGGCAGCGATTGCCGGCCTCTGCAAGCTGCTGATCGAATGGGACGACGACGCCCAACGCAACGGTGAGCCACGGGTGCTCGACGCGGCTTTCATCGCGGAACATACGCATGGCTTCGAAACCTTCGCCGACGCGATGCGCGCCACTACGTGGGATGAGATCGAACACCACTCGCAACTCAGCCGCGCCGCGCTCGAAGACGCGGCACGGGTCTACGCGAAAGCGAATGCCGCGATGGTGCTGTACGGCATGGGCATTACGCAGCATCGCAGCGGCGTGCACAACGTACAGATGTTGTCGAACCTGCTGCTTCTGCGGGGCAATATCGGCCGGCCGGGTGCGGGCATCTGCCCGATTCGGGGCCATTCGAACGTGCAGGGACAGCGCACGGTCGGCATCACGGAAAAGCCTGAACTCGCGCCGCTCGACAAGCTGAAGGACCTCTACGGCTTCGAGCCACCGCGCGACAAAGGCATGACCACGGTCGAAGCCTGCCGCGGCGCGCTCGATGGCAAGGTCAAAGCCTTCATCGGCCTGGGCGGCAATTTTCAGGTGGCGATTCCCGATCATCATGTGATGGACCCCGCGTGGCAGCGGCTGCGGCTCACGGTGCAAATCGCCACCAAACTCAATCGTAGCCATCTGCTGCACGGCGAGGTCGCGTATCTGTTGCCGTGCCTCGGGCGCATCGAGATCGACCGTCAGGCGAGCGGTGAGCAATGGGTCAGCGTGGAGGACAGTACGGCCTGCGTGCACGGCTCGCACGGGCTTGCCGAGCCGGCCGGCGACATGCTGCTGTCGGAGCCCGCTATCGTCGCGGGCCTTGCGAAGGCGCTGCTGCCGCGCAATCCGAAGATCGACTGGGATGCCTGGGTGGACGACTACTCGCTGGTGCGCGACGCCATCGAACGCACCTATCCGGATCAGTTCAAGGACTTCAACCAGCGCTTCAGGCAACCAGGCGGGTTTCACCGGCCACTCGCGGCTTGCGAGCGCAAATGGAACACGGAAAGCGGCAAGGCGAACTTCATCGTGCCCGAGACGCTCGACGAAGACGCCGACATGCCGTCGCGAGGTCCCGACGTGCTGCGTCTGATGACGGCCCGCGGCGACAGCCAGTTCAACACCACCGTGTACGGTCTCGACGACCGCTTCCGCGGCGTGTACGGCAGCCGCAACGTGCTGCTCATGCATCAGGACGACATGACGCGGCGCGGCTTTGCGGAGGGCGACGCGGTGTGCATCTCCACCGTCTCGAACGACGACGTGACGCGCGAAATCGATGGCATGTATGTGCACGCGTTCGACATTCCGCTCGGCTGCATCATGGGCTACTACCCGGAATGCAATCGCCTGATTCCACTCTCGCATCACGCGGTATCGAGTCAGGTGCCGGCGTCGAAGTCGATTCCGGTGCGGCTGCGCAAGTCGGTGGTGATCGAGGATTTAGCGGCGTAAGAATGCAGAAAAGGCGCGCCGGCATGAACCGGGGCGCCCTTTCTGCCATACCGAACTACCCGCTCTCTACACCGCGTCAGAATTGATGCAGCATCCCCACATACGCACCGGTTTGCGATTCGCCCACCAGCGGACTCGTATTGTTGCTCGCGTCGCGCGGCGACGCTTCGAGCGAGAAATTCGAGTTGCTGCCGTTGCGCACGTAACCCACGGTGCCGTACAGGAAGGTGCGCTTCGACAGGTTGTAGGTGGTGCCGAGCACGTACATCATCGCGTGGCCGGAGGGGTCGTGCGCGGCATCGCCCGAGCCGTCGCCGACCTTCACGTAGAAGCCGCCCGCCGTCATGGCCCAGCGCGGCAGGAAATTGTAGGTGGCGCCGAGCCAGTAGTGATCGGCCGAGTCGGCGACGCCGACCGGTGAGTCAGGCGCGGAGTAATGCGTGTAGGCGCCCTGGATCTTCACCGAGTCGAAGTGCACGTTGACGCCGGCGAAATATTCGCGCGATGCCTGGAAGATGTTGCTGAAGCGGCCGTTGACGTCGCGTAGTTCGTCGTAGATGCCGCGCACGTCGAAGAGCGGCGAGTGATAGGTCAGCATGATGCCGTCCGAGCGGCCGAACTCGCCGGCCGCGCCGCTGTTGAAAGCACCCGCCTGATTGCCGAACGCATATTGCGCCTGCACATCGAAACCCCAGAACACCGGGCTGTGATACTCGACGTTGTTGCTGGTTTGCTGCCAGTTGCGCCCACGCACGAGCGAGGCCGACGAAAACGCCTGCTGCACGAACGGGTCGAATTCCCATACGCCGTCGCTGTCGATAAACAGATTACGGCCAGCCTGCAACGTGCCCCACTGCTCGCTTTTCAACCCGACGAACGCGCGCCGCGACCAGAGCCGCCCGCCGCTCGTCGTGCCGTTCATGACCTGCAAACCGGTTTCGAGGTTGAAGATCGCATTGAGGCCGCCGCCCAGATCTTCGTTGCCTTTGAGGCCCAGCATGCTGGTGCCCCAGTCGCCGCCTTCGGCGCTCCAGCGGCTCGAACTGCCACCCGCGCCATTGTTGATGTGATTCAGGTATTCCAGGCCCGCGTCGAGGCGGCCATATAAGCTCACGCTGGTTTGACCATAGGCTAGCGGACTTGCCACGGCGAGGGCTGCCATTAATTTTGTATGTAGTCTCATTGTTTTGCCGTCAATTTTTGTATCGCGATGCAGGCCAAAGCGGACTGCGGATGCTTTAAAACACGATCGGCGAGAAAGATGTTTGTAAAACTACAGCGCCCAGTCCGACGAACTATAGGCGACGGGCGCTTCATGGCCTATTCGTTTGACGCAACAAATATTTGCCCGGCATGCGCTCGACAAAGCCCGCTTGCAAACGGAATGGGAAGATCGAAAGCCGCTCAAGATAAGATAGTCGGTCATTCGGCCTCAGCCAAATTGCAATGCATGATTCGTTATTGACTATTCAACCTCTGCCATGAACGCGCCCGAACTGACTGAAGACGAAAACCTTGGCCTTTACCAACGCGCAACGGAAAACGGCGCGGAATGGTGGCGCGTGAGCGTAGCCGACCGGCCGGAAAACTATCGGCTCGAACACGGCGCCGACAATGGCAGCGGCCTTGGCACGGTCGATATCGATCTCGTGGTGGACGCGGAAAATCTGCGCGCGAAGCTGAAGAAATGGCGCCGCGAAGGCTTCGCGATCGATACGGACGACGCCGCGAGCGAGCAGTCCGCAGCCGGCCGCGTCGCCTTCATGCCGGAATTGCAGCGCGTCGCGGCGCGGGCTTCGGCGGCGAAACATCGGCAGGTGGACGGCACGGGCGAGACCGTGCGCATCGGTCATGTGGAGGTACCTTGCGGCGTCGACAATCCGCTCGTGCCGCGCATCAATCCGGCCTATCTGTTCTCCGAGCGCTTCAATGACATTGTCGAGGACATCGTCGAGAACCGGCGCGTGATGCTGATCGGTCACACCGGCGCCGGCAAGACCAGCCTGATCGAACAGGTCGCGGCGCGTTCGCGTCACGGCGTGCTGCGCTCGAACATGAACGGGCAGACCACCGTCGGCGACTTCGTCGGCTTCTGGACCGTCAAGGGCGGCGAGACGCTGTGGGTCGACGGCGTGCTGCCCACGGCCATGCGCGAAGGTCTCTGGCTGATCGTCGACGAAATCGATTTTGCCGAACCGTCGATTCTCGCCGCCCTCACCGCCGTGCTCGAACCGCACGGCCGCCTCGTGCTGAAGGAGAAAGGCAACGAGATCGTCGCGCCGCATCCGGCCTTCCGGTTGTTCGCGACGGCCAATGCGGTCGGTGCGATGAGTCAGTTCCGGCATCTGTATCAGGGCGCCAATCTGATGAACGAGGCGTTTCTGGACCGCTGGCGCGTGTATCTGCTCGACTATCTGACGCCCGCTGAAGAAGCCGACGTGCTGATCGCCACCCTCGCCCCGCACATGACGCGCGCGCTCGCCACCACACTTGCCGCGATTGCCGCCGACTGCCGCGCGGCGTTCGCTCGCGAGGATCTCTCGAGCGCGTTCTCCACCCGGCGCCTGCTCGACTGGGCCGAACTGATGCTGCGCACGGGCGATCCCGAACGCGCCGCCGGGCCGGCCATCTACGCGAAGGTGAGCCCGGAAGACGCCGCCTTGATTCGCGGCATCGTTCGCCATCACATCGCGCCGGCCCCTGAAGCGTGAGCGCGATGCACGCAACGCATGCAACCCGCGACACGCGCGGCTTCGCCTTCGAATCCACGCTCAGCAAGGTCGCCCGCGTGCTGACCGGACAATACGGCGTGACGGTCGTGTTCAGTCCGGACGGTCCACGCGTGGAGCCGGGCCGCATTGTGATTCCCGACTACGAATTGAATGGCGAGGTCGAGCGCGATGTGCTGATCGGCTATCTGGATCTGCTGGTCGCGCGCGCCAAGCATGCGTCGCTCGCGCAACTCGATGCGCTGCCCGCGGGCGTCGCCGCAGATCTTGCGCAAGTAATCGAAGACCGCCGCGTGTGCGGGCAGTTGCTCGACGAATATCCGGGTGCGCGCTGGTTCATCGGCAAGCTGCGCCTGCATGCGGCCGAACGTGTGCGGCAGCGCTGGCCGAAGCTGCACTGGCGCGACCGGCTGGTCTGGCTGGTCGAGCGCGCGTTGTGGGACGAACCGCCCACCCGGATCGAAGCGAGCCATTCGCTGCTCGCCGCCTTGCATGCCGCGGAGGATCTGCTGCACGAAGCGCGTGCGAGCCGCTCGACCGCGCAGAGCATCGCGGCGGCGCAGGCGCTCGTGGCGCGCGTACGCGCCTTGTCGGCGGGCGACGTAAACAGCATGGTGTTCACCGCGGACCCGGTCGAGGACATCGATACGGAGACGGCGGCTTCGTCGTCCGCGCCGCTCGACGATGACGACAGCGCGCTGCCCGATCAGGACAGCGCGAACTCGCCGCCGTCCGATCGAAGCGGTGGCGCGCAGGCGGACAACGCGGTCGGCATGGGTCAATCGCTGGCTGATGCGCAACAGCCGTCCACGCGTTCAGAAGGCGAAGCAGGAGGCGCAACCTCGAATGCATCGCGGGTCACGCTGTCGATTCCAATCGCCACCGAATTCGACGACATCCGCGATCTCACGGGTCAAGGCGACAGCGCCGCGTGGCGCGAGCTGCGGGCGCAGGCTCGCGCGGACACCGCGCCGCTCAAGGAAAAGCTCGAACGCGCGCTGAGCGCCGACGAGCGCACGCGCTGGCGTCGCGAGCAGGAGCGCGGCGAGATCGATCGTACCGCGCTAGCGAAGCTCGCGACCTCGCCCGGTTATCGCACGCCGTTTCGCACGCAGCGGCCCGCCAAGGGGCGCGACGTGGCCGTGACGTTGCTGATCGACCGCAGCGGCTCGATGGCCGGCCGCAAGATCGAACTCGCGCGCCAGTGCGCGGCCGCCTTGTGCGATGCGCTGACGCAGCTGTCGTTCGATTGCGAAGTGCTCGGTTATTGCTCGGTCGAATCCGCGCCCATGAAGCAGCTCTACGAGCGGCAACTCGCCGCCGGCGCGGATCTACGGCGCTACAACCGCTTCGTCGAACGGCTCGATCTGAAGGTCTATAAACGCTTCGGCGCGACGGACCTGAGCGGGATCGCCGCAATCGACTGCGGCCACGAGAACCCGGACGGCGAGGCGCTGGCCTGGGCCGCGACGCGGCTTGCCGACCATCAGGCCGAACGGCGCATTCTGATGATGTTCTCCGACGGTTATCCCTCCACCGGCGACGGCGATCCGAAAATCCTGCGCAGCGATCTGCGCGAGCGCATCGCGGCCATCGGCAAGCGCGGCATCGAGCTGGTGGGGATCGGCGTGCTGACGGACGCGGTCGAGGACTTCTATCCGCACAACGTGGTGGTCAGCCGCCTTGCCGAACTGCCGTCGACAGTGTTCTCCGTGTTGAGTTCGATGCTGCTCACGCGTTGACGCCGGCGCTCATACGGCTCAGGCAGCACGCGCGGCTCACGCCGATTGCGGCTTGAACGGATACTGTTCGATTTCACCGCCGCGTGCCACCACCGCCGTGCTCTCGGGAATCTCTTGCCACCAGCCCGGCAAGTCGGCGAGCGGCTCGGACAGCACCAAAAACGCATTCTCGCCGGCCGCCTCGATGCGCGGATCGTCGGGATACAGATCGCGCAGTTGACGAAACGAGCTGCTGTGAAAGAGCGAGCGCGACTGCCCTTCGCTCGAATAGCGCACTGCGACAATCTGCTCGCCGTCGGTGGCGCACACGGTCATGTTCAGCGGCTCCTCCACGCCGTGCTGATGGGCGGTTTCCTCGACGAAGGCCACCATCCGCTCGAGCGCGGTGACCGGCGCCAGTTCCAGGCCGAAGGTCAGCGCGAGGAAAAACATCACCTCGGAGTCGGTCGAGCCTTCAATGGACGGAAACAGATCGGGGTCGATCGCCAGCATCAGATCGCGGCGCACGGACGGATAGTTGCGTATCAGCCCGTTATGCGCAAAGAGCCAGCGGCCATAACGGAACGGATGACAGTTGGTTTCCTGCGAAGGCGTATCCGTCGCCGCGCGGATGTGCGCGACGAACAGCGGCGCGCGGATCGCCCGCGCGGCCTCGCGCAGATTGCGGTCGCTCCACGCCGGCTGGATGCAGCGGTAGCGAAACGGAATATCGGTCGGTTGGCCGTACCAGCCGATGCCGAAGCCATCGCCGTTGGTCGTGGTCTGGCCGAGCCGCGAATGCAGGCTCTGGTCGATCAGGGAGTGTTTTGCATTGAACAACACCGTTTCGAGCTGAATCGGGTTGCCCGTATAAGCGAGCCAGCGGCACATGACGTTCTCTCCTGTCGGGTCCCATGCAAGATAATGGCTGTCGGGTACGCATGAGCGTCCCGGCGCAGCGTGCCGCCGGGTACGCGTCTACTTGACTACAGGCTGCAACGTCGCGATCGGAATCAGGAATTCGGAGAAGCCGGTCAGCATGATCTGCACGCCGATGCACAACAGCAAAAAGGAAGATACACGCATGGCGACCTTGGTGCCTTCCACGCCGAGGTACTTGGCGAACACCACCGCGCGGCTATAGATCAGATAGACCGTGACGGCCACTGCCAGCGAGATCACCACCGACGCGATGCTCGAAATCACAAACTCGGTGAGCTTATGCGTGCGGTTCGCGGTCAGCGCGACAGCCGTGGCGATCGAGCCCGGCCCGGTGGTCAGCGGAATGGTGAACGGGAAAAATGCCTTCGACATCGCGTTGTCCGCGTCCACCCGCTTGACCGCCGGCTTTTCGGCCGGCTGCGTGTCGGGTGCATTGAGCATCTGCCAGCCGCCCACGGCGACAGCGAGCCCGCCGCCGATGCGCAGCGCCTGCATGGAGATGCCGAAGAAATGCAGGATTGGCGTACCGATGAAAAACGCCACCAGCAGCACGCACATCACGTTGATGGCGATCTTGCGGGCCAGCGCGGTGCGCTCCTCCGTGGTCAACGAAGCAGTCCGGTCCAGGAAGACGAAAGCAATGCCGATTGGGTTGATGATGCTGATCAGCCCGGTAAAGCCAAACAGAATGTCCGAGATCAGACTTTCGACCATATGCGTTCCGTGTCGAGCGACGGCTCAGGCGGCTGCACTGCGCACCCGGCACGCCGCGCCATGTTGATGAAACCGGACCCTCTCCGGCAATCCCGATGTTGCTCGCGTTGCGTGGCGAGATGATATCGCGGCGCGCCAGCCAAAGCCGTAAAAAAGCCAGGCTCCGGCGGGCGTGCCGCGGCGCGCCACGCTATGCACGTCGCCTTGCAGCGCAGCAACCGACCCCATAAAGATGCGCCCGCAACTTTCAGAAAGCCTACACTTTTTTGAGCAGCTTTACGGGACCAAAGCATCCGGCATACAGTCCCCAGCGAAGCCGCACTTTCAGCGAGACGTACCTACCCGTTCGAGGAGTTGCCCCCATGTTGCTTCGTGTACTCGCCGCGCTGCCGTTCATCGGCATTCTGCTCGGTGTCCCGTTTGTGAATCGTGTCGAGCCGCTGATGCTCGGCATGCCGTTCGTGCTGGCCTGGATCGTCATGTGGGTGGTGCTCAGTTCGATCATCATGGCGATCATCTACCGTCTGGATCCGTCCAACCGTCAGCTCGCCGCCGATGGCGAGGAGGTCAGTTCATGAGCGCACTCGTCATCATTGCGGCCATTACGCTGTTTGCGCTTTACCTGGGCGTGCGCGCCAAGCGCGGCCACGACATGAGTCTCGAGCAATGGACCGTGGGCGGCCGCAGCTTCGGCACCGCCTTCGTGTTCCTGCTGATGGCCGGTGAAATCTACACGACCTTCACCTTCCTCGGCGGCAGCGGCTTTGCTTATGGCAAGGGCGCACCCGTCTATTACATTCTGGCGTACGGCACGCTCGCGTACATCCTCTCGTACTGGATGCTGCCGCCGATCTGGCGTTACGCCAAGAATCACCGCCTCGTCTCGCAACCGCACTTCTTCACGCGCAAATACGACAGCCCGGCGCTCGGCACGCTCGTCGCGCTGGTCGGCGTGGCCGCGTTGATTCCCTACCTCGTGCTGCAACTGAAGGGGCTCGGCATTATCGTCGCCACAGCCTCGTACGGCGCGATTTCGTCGACGGCGGCCGTGTGGATCGGCGCCTGTGTCGTGACGTCCTATGTGATCGTCTCCGGCGTGCGCGGCTCCGCGTGGAATTCGGTGGTGAAGGATACGCTGATCCTCGCGATCGTTCTGTTCCTCGGCATCTATTTGCCGCTGCACTACTACGGCGGCTTCAGCGACATGTTCCGCGCGATCGATGCCGCGCGCCCCGGCTTCCTGACCTTTCCTGCCAAGGGCTCAAGCGTGACGTGGTTCCAGTCGACCGTGCTGCTGACGGCGCTGGGCTTCTTCATGTGGCCGCATACGTTCGGTTCGATTTTCACGGCTAAGGACGAACGCATTTTTCGCCGCAACGCGATGGTGCTGCCGCTGTATCAGCTGATTCTGCTGTTCGTGTTCTTCGTCGGCTTCGCGGCGACGCTGAAGGTGCCGGGTCTGAAGGGTGGCGACATCGACCTGTCGCTGTTCCGCCTGTCGTTGCAGACCTTCGACCCGTGGTTTGTCGGCGTGATCGGCGCGGCCGGTATTTTGACCGCATTGGTGCCGGGCTCGATGATCCTGACGTCCGCGTCGACGCTGCTCGCCAACGACGTGTATCGCGGCATGGTGAGCCGCAACGCGTCGGACGCCACGATCGCGAAGCTCGCGCGATTCCTCGTGCCGGTGGTCGCGCTGGTGGCGGTCGGCTTCACGCTGCAAGGCGGCGAAACCATCGTGGCGTTGCTGCTGATGGGCTACAGCTTCGTGACCCAGCTCTTTCCGGCGGTGATCTGCAGCCTGCGTCCGCATAACCGCGCGACCAAGCAAGGCGCCTTTTGCGGGATTCTGGCCGGCGTCGCGGTAGTGACCGTGACGACCACCATGCACCTGAGCATCGGTCAGTTGATGCCGTTCCTGCCCGATGCGCTGAAGGACATCAATATCGGCTTCCTGGCGTTGGCGGTGAACATCATCGTGTTTGCGGTGGTGAGCGCAGTGACGCAGCCGCGGCCGGTCGAGCAGACGCACGCACCGGTGCATTGATTCAGGCTTTCTTGTCTGCGTAGTGAATGAAGGGCTGTCGTTTCGGCGATAGCCCTTTTTATTTTCAGACGCCGCGCCGGCATCTGGAATCGAATATCAAACCTACACACGAATGAAAAAACCGCGCTCCAGACGGCTAAGCGTCAAGTCAAATAAATAGGCCTTTCAAGCCAAAAAATCGCCCACCCGCACTGCAACACAAACCCTCCTCGCGCCCCCTGCAAAACCGCGGACCTCAGGCACACCCCTTGCTGAACAGACGCGTCCGCGAATCCCACCGCACTGTGCAAGTGCAAAAAACCCGTCCTTGGGGGCCACTTTGCCGCTTAACGTTCTTCTTGTCGCTTCTGAAGCCCTGCCGCTCGCCAAATCCGGCGGCCTCGGCGACATGGTCAGCGCCTACGCCGCCGCCCTGCGCGATGCCGGCGTCGATGTCTCGATCCTGATGCCCGCTTATCCGGCCGCGCTCGAACGCGCGGTCGACGTCGCGCCCGTCGCGCGCATGAGCGGCCTGCCCGGCGGCGACGCGCGACTCCTGCGCGGCCAGATGCCCGATACCGGCGTGCCGGTGCTGCTTTTGCAGATGGATCACCTGTTCGCGCGCGAAGGCCTCTATCGCGACCTGCAAGGGCGCGACTACCTGGACAACCTCACGCGCTTCGCCTCGCTTGCGGCAGCGGCCGCGCGAGTCGCGCGCGGCGTGCGCAACGTGAGGCGCCCCGACATCGTGCACGCGCACGATTGGCATGCAGGACTCACGCCGCTCTATCTGCGGCTCGCGGGCGTCGCCGCGAAAAGCGTCTTCACCATTCACAATCTGGCGTTCCAGGGCAATCATCCGCTCGCCATGGGGGGCTGGATCGGCGTGCCGCCCGAATTGCTGGCGCCCGCGCTCTCCGACGAACGCAGCATCGAGTTCTACGGCTCGCTGAGCATGATGAAGGCCGGCATCGTCCATTCGGATCGCGTCACGACGGTCAGCCGGCGCTACGCACGCGAGATCCTGACGCCGCACTTCGGACACGGCATGGAAGGCGTGTTACGGGCGCAGGCCGGCAAGCTGTCGGGCATCGTCAACGGCATCGATACGGCGGCCTGGAATCCGGCGACCGACAAACAGATCGCGCGCCCCTACTCCGTCGACGACACCGCCGGCAAGCAGGCCTGCAAGCGCGAACTGCAGCAGGCCTTCGGTCTGACGCGCGATCCGTTCGCGCCATTGGTCGCTATCGGCAGCCGCCTGACCGAGCAGAAGCTGGCCGATGTCGCCGTGCATACGCTGCCGACGCTGCTCGAACGGCATCCGCGTCTGCAGTTCGCCATTCTCGGCCAGGGTGAGCACGCTCTCGAACAGGCACTGCGGGACGTCGCGGCCGCGTGGCCGGGACGCGTCGGCGTGCAAATCGGCTATGACGAGCGGCGCGCGCACATGCTGCACGCGGGCGCGGACATTCTGCTGCACGGCAGCCGCTTCGAACCCTGCGGACTCACGCAACTCTATGCGATGCGCTACGGCACGATTCCGGTGGCATCGCGTGTCGGCGGCCTGGCCGATACGATCGTCGACTATGCGCCGCACGATCCTCGTGGTGAACAGAGTGCGACGGGTTTTCTGTTCGACGGCGAAAGCCCGGACGACGTGATGCATGCGCTCGGCCGCGCGCTGGCCGCGTTCGTGCAGCCGTCGTCGTGGCACGTGCTGCAGCGGAATGCGATGAGCCGCGACTTCGGCTGGCACGCGTCGACCGCGAACTATCTCGCGTTGTACGCGGATTTGGCCGATGCACATCCGGCGCTCCGCGATACGCGAGTTGGCAACACGCCGGTTCGGGCGCGTACGGCGGTCGCTGCAGGTACACGCAGGGAAGAGTTCAACGCGGGTGTCGGGGAGGTAGCGCGTAGCGCGTGAACCGTTTTAAGTCACTCGGGCGCGCTGCGGCGCACACGGCACGTTATGCTATCCGGCACATCCGTGTTTCGTGGAGTTGCCGATGCAGCCGCCCGTTCTCCGAGTCGCCCGCCCTACTAACGATCTGCATAAGGTCGCTGATTTCTATACTCGGGGATTGGGCTTCGAAGTCCTGGCGAGCTTCGAGAATCACGAAGGCTTCGATGGCATCATCGTCGGACGGCGAGACTGCCCCTGGCACATTGAGTTCACCCATCAACACGGCGTGACCGTCGAACGGGCGCCGACCACCGAGCACCTTCTCGTGCTCTATCTTCCTGAACGCGATGCATGGAGCGCGGCCGTCGAACGGCTCGAAGCGCTCGGCGTGTCGGCGTGCGAATCGGAAAATCCCTACTGGGACCGTCAAGGCAAAACGTTCGAAGATCCTGACGGGTATCGGATCGTTTTGCAGAATGCGGCGTGGGGATGAACAGAAAGCTGCTTGACAGCTAACACCCCCGTTAGGCAAGCTGCGGCGTGCAGAATCTCGCACCGCGAGTCCCGTTTCCTGTTGCGCCCGTTGTGCCGCGCCGTATCAATGCGCTGAACGAACGATCACGCTGCCGTCGTCCACGGCTCATTCCCAAGGGTCGCAATGCACAGAACACGAATCGTCGCTGCCGCGCTACTGGCCATCGTCCTCACGGCCTGCCATACGGCGCCTTCCAACGACTTCTCCAAGGCACCCGTCGCACCCGTCACCGCCAGCAGCGCCGACATCCGCTCGATCGCCAAAGACGCGTATCTCTACGGCACCCCGATGGTCGATGTGTACGGCATCATGTATGCGTTTTCGGTGGATACCACCAACCCGCAATACAAAGGCCCGTTCAATTCCATCCTGAACGTCTCGCGCGTCTTCACGCCGGACGACACCGCCTTTGTCACGCCCAACTCCGACACGCCGTATTCGTTCGCCGGCCTCGATCTGCGCGCGGAACCCATCGTCATCACGGTCCCGCCGATGGACGCGAAGCGCTACTTCGTGTTCCAGTTGATGGATCTCTATACCTTCAACTTCGCGTATATCGGCAGCCGCACCATGGGCAACAACGGCGGCAAATTCCTGATCGCGGGACCGCGCTGGAACGGTCGGACGCCGAACGGCATCACTCAGGTGATCCGTTCCGAGACTGATCTCGTGAACGTGGTCGGACGCACGCAGCTGTTCAATCCCGACGATCTGAATAACGTCAAGCAGATCCAGGCGGGCTACAAGGTGCAGACGCTGTCGGCGTTCACTGGCAGCAAGCCCGCGCCCACCGCGCCGCCAGTGCGGTGGATCAAGCCGATCGCGCCGGCCGCCGCGCGGACATCGCTCGAATTTTTCAATCAGCTCGCGTTCGTGTTGCAGTTCGCGCCGGTCAATCCGAGCGAAGCCGGATTGCGCAGCCGCCTTGCGCAGATCGGCGTGGTGCCCGGCAAACGGTTCGACGCGAACGCGCTCTCGCCGGCTCAGAAAGCGGCCTTTCAGGCCGGCATGCAGGATGGTCAGAAGGCGATCGACGACAAGCGCGCGTCGCTCGGCGGTAAGACGGATACGCTGTTCGGTTCGCGCGAGTATCTGAGGAACGACTACGTGGCGCGCGCCACCGGCACCCAGGTCGGGATCGGCGCGAACTCGCGTGAAGAAGCGTTGTATCCGGTGCTCGACAAGGATTCGAGCGGGCAGCCGCTCGACGGCAGCCGGCATCGCTACGTGCTGCGCTTTCCGAAAGGACAGTTGCCGCCGGTGAATGCGTTCTGGTCGGTGACCATGTATGCGCTGCCCAGTCAGTTGCTCGTGAAGAATCCGCTCGACCGCTATCTGATCAATTCGCCGATGTTGCCGCAACTCAAGAAGGATCGCGATGGCGGCGTGACGATCTACATCCAGGCGAATTCACCGGGCAAGGCGAAAGAGGCCAACTGGCTGCCGGCGCCGGAGGGACCGTTCATGATCACCATGCGGTTTTACTGGCCGAAACCGGTGCTGCTGGATGGCAAGTGGAAGACGCCGGTGGTCAAGCGGGTGAAGTAGCGGGAATCGAGCGTGCCACTACGAGACTGCGCGTTCCCTCGGCGTTTGCGCATGGGCATCCGTCGGGAACGGCGGTAGACTGTTCGCCGGATCGAAACCGGATATCAAGCGACTATGCACAGCGATTCCACCCCTTACGTGCTTTACTATTCGCCCGGCGCGGCGAGCATGGCCGTGCACTGGATGCTGATCGAACTGGGCGTCGCGTTCGACGCCCAACTAGTCGACATCGACGCCGGCCAGCAGCACGACCCGGCGTATCTGCGGCTCAATCCTGCGGGACGGGTGCCCACGTTGACGGTGGATGGCATGCCGCGCCACGAGTCGACCGCGTTACTGATCCTGCTGGCCGAGCGGCATCCCGAGGCCGCGCTCGCCCCCTCGCCGGATTCCGTCGATCGCGCCGCGTGGCTCGAAATGATGGTCTATCTCGCCAACACGATTCTGCCCGCCATGCGCGACTGGTTCTATGCGGACTCCGACGGCGATCCTGCCGGCGCCGAAGCGGTTCGCGCGCTCGCCTGCCGTCGTCTCGACGCAGCGTGGGACAGGCTCGATGCCCATCTCGGCGAAAGCCATGACTATCTGATCGGCGACAAGCTCAGCACCGCCGACTTCATGGCCGTCATGTTGATGCGCTGGACCCGCAATATGCCGCGGCCCGCGCTCGGCTGGCCGAATCTTGCCCGCTATATCCGACAGCTGCGCGCGCTACCTTCGTTCATCGAATTGAATGCGCGCGAAGGACTGACCGAATGGCGTAACCAGGAAGATTGATGCGAGTTCGATCGAGGTCGCGCGGACCTATTGGCTGTGGCCGCACTCGCGTGTGCCACTTCTCGTGTCGCGCGATTGAATGCCGTGGCCGCCTCGCCCCAGCAGGCGTCAATTCCGCCGCTTGCCGATGATCACGATGCCGCGTGAAAGTCCGCTCACACTATCCAGCGCCAACGCGCCTGCATACAACTGCGCGATCGGCACCCACACAGCCGGATATTTGTAGCGCGCCACGTCGAGCAGCAACGCGCTGTCGCTCGCCGAATCGTAGGCGGCGAGCGGCGACCAGTGTCCGCCGCCCGTCTCGCCGATTTCCACCCGCCTGAAATTCAACAGCACGAAGCGGTCGCTGCGGCTCGTGGTCGCGCGCACCAGATCGCGAAACTGGCCGAGCGACAGATCCGCCGCGTGATATTTCCTGACCTCGACCGGAAAGACCTTCAAGGCCGTGGTGAGCTGATCGAGCGTCATGCCCTCCTGCGAGACCTTGGCGGCGTTCGCCACCTGCGGATCGATGCCGTGGAAGAAATCTTCCTGCGAGAAGAATGGGAAGTCGGGATACTGCGTCGATTGCGGCCGGCGGATGCCCAATGCGTTGAGCGCCATCACCGAGGTCGCGACGGAACAATAGGCTTCGTTGCGCTGGGTTTCGAAATACTGCGAGAGCGGCCAGTACGACTGATTGGACGTGGCGCTCGTCAGTCGTTTCTGGCCGGCCGGCTGCGCCAACGCGACGAGGTTCGGCGGCACGGCCAGCGGGCCGTCGGCCGGGCGTGCGGAGGCTTGAGCGTCGGCCCGGCTGACGAGCTGGACCACGGCGGGCGGAGCGCTCGCCTGACTGCTGGCCGGCGGCACCGGCGCACAGGCGGCCAGCGCCGCGGCCACAACGGCGACGATCCACTCAGGCTGGCTCAAGCGCCCGACGGCGCGCATCAACGAATATCTGGACATGGATCTTTCCGCTGTAGATGAACCCGGAATGGCTGCCGCTGTGCCGGCGCATGGAACGACGCGCATCGGCAAGCCTCGATTTTGTAACACGAAACAAGACTCAGCGTGCGCGACGGTGCGCGAGCTTCGACCCGCGAAGCGCGCTTCTCCCCTACAATGCCGCAGCATTTTCTAACCGACTCTCGCACGTCACCGTCGAGGTCAACCCCACGGAACCGCTGCTCCGATCATGACAATCCAGTCACCCTGCATCGACATTTGCAAACTCGACGGCAAAACCGGCTTCTGCCTCGGCTGTCTGCGTACGCGCGACGAAATCCGCGCGTGGAAGACCATGAGCGACGACGTGCGCCTCGCGGTCATCAATCAACGGCCAGGTCGGGAAGTGATCCTGAAATCGGAAACGCAAGCGACGCAAGCAACACCCGAGACCCAAACGTCCTGAGCGCGCCGCTCAATCAGCCTGAGCCGCAAACGCGTAACCGTTCTTGCCGCCGCGCTTGACGCGATACATCGCGTCGTCGGCTGCGGCGACGAGGCGCTGGTAATCGCTGACGAGATCGGGATAGCTGGCAATGCCGATGCTAGCGCGCACCACGCCGATGCCCATCTCCTCGTCGGTCTCGACCACACACGCGATGAGCCGTCGGGCAATCTCGGCCAATTCATCCGGCGTCGAATATTCTCGAATCAGCACCGCGAATTCGTCGCCGCCAATGCGCGCGACAACATCCACTTTGCGCACCGACTCGCGAAAGGAACGCGACACCGCAATCAGGAATTCATCGCCCACGCGGTGACCGAGCGTGTCGTTGACCTGCTTGAAGCCGTCCAGATCCACATACAGCACGGCGATCTTGCGAGGCATCGGGCCGGCGTGCGAATTCGCCGCCGCCTCGTCGAGCGTGGCAAAGAGCTTGCGCCGGTTCGGCAAGCCGGTCATGGAATCGTGCAATGCCGCGTACTCGAACTCGTGCGACTCGCCCGCCAGTTGACGATTGCGTTTCGCGTACATGCCGAGCGCGGTGAGCAACATGCAGAACAGCAGCGCGGCCAGCGCGATCAACACGTTCGCGACATGGGCAATCCGCAGGCGCACGTCGGCGCCATCGGCATCGCGCTGCGCGCGCCAATACGGCGGGATCGTGGCAAGCAACGCATCGGTGCCATTCAGGCCGGCATCGGGCGTCAACGCCGACGCCGGCACCCTCGGCGCCGCGGACGGACTGGCATTCACCAATGCCGCGAGCGACTTCAGGCGATCGGCGAGTTCGATGCGTGCATGGCGGTAACCCTGCGTTTGCGCTTGACTGTCGCCGGCGTGTTGTTGCCACACGCCGACAATTGCGCGAGCACTTTCCGCGCGCTCCGCCGCTTCGAGCACGAGTCCGGCGTATTCCTGCTTCAACTGATCGGAGAAGATGGTCCTGATCTGCAACGCGAGATAAAGAAGGCCGACCACCAGACAAAGCAATGACGCGCCGGCCAGCATGGCGGGAGCCCGTCTGAAGCGGCTCATGAAAGCGCCTTTCGAATCAGCGCGCCCGGCACGGCGCCGCTCACGGATGGGAGTAGATGTCTTGCCGATTTGCGTTGCCATGCTGCCGGTAATTCACACGACGAAAGAAGAGCCCCACGCGGGCGAACAGATTGTTTTTGTGGCGCGCGTTCTCGGGCGTGGCGCGGCGCTCCTGAGGCGTGGCGCGGCCATCTTTGCCTTGACGCGACGCGGCCAGCTGCTGCGTCGGCGGAGTGGCTGCGTTTGCCGAGCGGCGAGCAGACGTGGGCGGCGGAGCCGCCGATACGGGCGTGGCGGGCGCCGCATTTGCAACGACCTCAGGCTGCGCCGCGGATGCCCTGACCTGGCCGGACCAGGACGCGAACTGCCCGCCCGCTTCCCGATCCGCGACGGCTGCCGACGCCGCTACCGTCGCGCCGCTCGTCGCCATTGCTGGCGCTAGTTGCGGCGGCTTCGCCGGCACGGCCGCTGCCGGCAGCGCCGTCACGCTCGCGGTTTTCGCCATCACTGGCGCACTCGCCGACGCGCCGTTGCCGAGCGCCCGGCGTGCGCCGGCCATGGCTTCGGCGTACGCCTGCTGATCGTGGTTGAACCAGACGCTATACGCCACCGTACCCATCACGCCGATGGCGAGCGCGCTGGCCGCGGCCACGCACATGGCGAGGCGTCCGAACCTCGGCGGCGTGGCGGAAATTGACAGACCGCTCGTCTGGCCGCCAGCATCCTGGCCATCGAGCACCGATTTTGGCGAGTCTGTATCGTTGTACATCGCAATACGCTCCGGAATCCTACGTCTGGCCTGTAGGCCGACTTTATTCACACGATTTTGCAGGTCCGTGCAAAGCCGCTCGAAGAATGTAACCTGCCCATCGCACGACAACATCAACACGGCAATGCTGCGCTTTAAACGCAGTCTTTGCGAGGCAGTTTTGCGCGGAAGGAACAAGTAAAACGTTCCACGCCGCGAGTAGCTACGCGCTATGTGCGGGAACGCTTGGCAGGGCGTCTGGACAAGTCGTACAGGCGCGCGCGGCAGGGAGCTGCCGGTGGCTGTCATTCACGTAACAACCACGCCCGAGCACAGTGAGGGGACATCGACGCTTCGAGGCATGCGTTTTAAACGCAAGTGGCGTTCCTGACGGCCGGCTTTGCAGCCGAGACGGATTCTTTCTGCGGAGCGCCTGCGTAGTCGCTCGTTCTGTTTTCACACTCACGCCTGATCCGCAACACGCTCGTCTTTCGACGGACGCCGCGCGCGACCATTGATCCCGCTCTGGAATGATTCATATGCCGTCGCGTGCCTTCCCGGGGCATATCGGAATGGATAAATTCTCCATCAACGAATCGGCAACTCGCTGAACGTCTCCGAACTCACTACCCGGTAAAGGAAAGATCATGGCTCACCTGTTCACCACGAAAAAGGTCGGCGCTTACACCCTCACGCATGGCGTCGTGCTCGCACCAATGACCCGCCTGCGCACCATTCAGCCCGGCGACATTCCCAGCCCGATGATGGCCGACTTCTACGGCCAGCGCGCCTCGCAAGGCGGCCTCGAGATCGTCGAAGGCGTCAGCATTTCGATTCCCGCCCGCTCGTATCTGGGCGCCGCGAGCTTCTATCACGACGGCCAGGTGGAAGGCTGGAAAGCGGTTGCCAATGCGGTTCACGCCAAAGGCGGCCGGGTCTTCATGCAGTTGATTCATGGCGGCCGTCAAAGCCACGTCGAGATGACCGGCGGTGTCGCGCCGCTCGCGCCCTCAGTCGTCCCGTTCGACGGCGTGGCGCTGACGAAAGACGGCTTCGTACCGGCCTCGCCGCATCGGGCGGTCGGCATCGAGGAAATCCCCGGCATCGTCGAAGAGTTTCGTGTGGCCGCGCAGCGGGCGCTCGATGCGGGCTTCGACGGTGTGGAATTGCACGGCGCGAACGGCTACCTCGTCGACCAGTTCATCCAGGACGGCACCAACCACCGCACCGACGCCTACGGCGGCCCGATCGAAAACCGCGTGCGTTTCCTGCGCGAAACCGTCGAGGCGCTGATCTCCGTCTGGGGCGCGGACCGGGTCGGCGTGCGCATCTCGCCGTCCGGCGAATGGGGCGGCATCTCCGATAGCGATCCGGAAGCCACCTTCAGCCACGTCGCCCGCGTGCTCGACGGCTACGGCATTGCCTACCTGCATGTGATCGAACCGCGCATCAAGGGTGACGAAACGCTGCACGAAGGCCATGCGCCGGTCGCCGTGACATATCTGCGCCCGCACTTCTCCGGCCCGATCATCGCCGCCGGCGGATTCGACGGCGACAGCGCCGAAGCCATCGTCGCGTCCGGCGACGCGGACCTGGTCGCCTTTGGCCGCCACTTCTCGTCGAATCCGGACTTGCCGTACCGGCTCCAGCACAAGCTGCCGCTCACGCCGTATGTCCGCGCGGCGTTCTGGGGCGGCGACGAAAAGCACTACTCGGATTTTCCGGTTTATTCGCCTACTGTAGAAACCGCTAAACAAACCGCTGAAACTGCCTGAGCGCGCTCGCCCTCGCCTCGCTTGCCTCGTTGGTGGCGGGGGCGCTCACCCAACCCGGAGACTGTTAATGTCACGCACCATCATGTTTGCAAAAGCCGGTGGCCCTGAAGTGCTCGAATTCATCGAGACGCCGGTGGCCACGCCGGGTCCGCACGAAGTGCGCATCAAGGTCGAGGCCATCGGCCTGAATCGCGCCGAGTCGATGTGGCGCAGCGACGCCTATATCGAGCCTGTCAAATTTCCCGCGGGACTCGGCTACGAAGCCGCGGGCGTCGTCGATGCGGTCGGCGCCGACGTCACGGGTATCGCGCCCGGCGACAAGGTCAACGTGATCCCGTCCTTCTCGATGAACCAGTACTTCACCTATGGCGAAGTCATCGTCGTGCCGGACACTGCCGTCGTGAAGCATCCCGAGTCGCTTTCGTCCGCCGAGGCGGCATCGGTCTGGATGATGTTCGTGACCGCCTACGGCGCGCTGATCGAAGATGCGAAGGTAGGCAAAGGCGACTTCGTCATCGTGCCCGCCGCGTCGAGCAGTGTCGGCCTCGCGGCGATTCAGATCGCCAACTACGCGGGCGCGACGTCCATTGCGCTCACGCGCACTTCGGCGAAACGCGAGCGACTGCTTGAAGCCGGCGCCGCGCACGTGATCGCTACCGGCGAAACCGGTCTGGTCGCGGAAGTCATGCGCATCACGGACGGCAAAGGCGCGCGCGTGGCGTTCGATCCGGTCGGCGGCCCGAGCTTCGCAAAGCTGCTCGCGGCGCTGTCGTTTCAGGGCGTCGCCTACATCTACGGCGCGCTGAGCGATGAGGTCACGGCCTTGCCGTTGCTCGACATGATCGCCAAGGTGCTGACCGTGAAGGCCCACAACATCTGGCTGACGAGCGGCGACCCCGTACGGCAGAAGGCCGCGGTGGACTACGTGCTCAAAGGCTTCGCGAGCGGCGCGCTCAAGCCGGTGATCGACCGCACCTTCAAATTCGACGACATGGTGGCGGCGCACCGCTATCTGGAAGAGAACGGCCAATTCGGCAAGATCGTCGTGACGCTCTAGACTGGCCGCGCGGATTCGAGCGCCGGGTTCGCCACGCGTGAAGCGGGAGCGGCTTCGTCGGCCAGGCAGTTTTCCACGAACGCGGTGAACTGCCTGGCCTTGGTGCTCGCGAGGCGTCCGGTCGGATAGACGGCCGACAGACTGATGGTGGGCAGCATCCAGTCGTCCATGACCGACACCACCGCGCCCGACTTCAGTTCCGGCGTAAAGGCCCATTCGGAGGCGACGGCAACACCCATGTCGGCGAAGACGGCCGCGCGCAGGCCTTCGGTCGCGGTGATCCTGAGCCGCCCTTGCATGCGCACCGAGACTTCCGCGGTTTCCTTGCGGAACTTCCAGTCTTCGCCGCCGCCGTCGCGCGTGTAGATCAGGCACTTGTGCGCGAGCAGATCGGCCGGCGCTGCGGGAATGCCGTGGCGGCTGAAGTACGCCGGCGTGGCGATCACGCGGCGGCGTGCCTCGGCAATGCGGCGCGCGGTCATATTGGAATCGGCGAGCACGCCCATGCGCAAGGCGACGTCGATACCTTCCTCGACGAGGTCGATATTCCGGTCGTCGAGGACCAGTTCGAGTTCGAGGTTCGGATGGTCGTCGAGAAACGCCGGCAGACGCGGCACGATATGCAGCCGCGCGAAACACACCGCCGCCGACACCCGCAGTTTGCCCGAGAGACCGGCCGCCGAGCCGCGCGCGGCAATGACGGCTTCGTCGGTTTCCTCCACCGCGCGTTTCGCGCGCTGGTAGAAGCTGGTGCCGGCTTCGGTCGGCGTGAGGGTGCGCGTGGTGCGAAGCAGGAGCTTGACGCCGAGCCACTCCTCGAGTTGCGCGATTGCTTTCGACACCGCCGGCTGGCCGACATCGAAATGGCGCGCGGCGGCCGAAAACGAGCCGGTGTCGACCACGCGTATGAAAATTTCGATTGCCGCCAACCGGTCCATCACGCGTCTCCCGTGGAATAAGTGCAGCCGATTTTGCACCTTTCGCACGGACAGTGGAATGAATAAATGGGTCGCAAGAGCACGGAGGGAAACATGGCAGACGCACAAACCGTTGACAGTGTCGCATCGCGGCAGTCGGATATCGACGCCGAACTGGCAGTCAGCGCTGCGGCCGCGGCGGCGTCGAACGCCTTGCGGGCAGGCTCGCGCGCACCGCTTTTCACGTTACCCGATAGCGCCGGCCGACGCGTGAGTCTCGACGAACTGCTGAGCGCCGGACCGGTCGTGCTGCATTTTTTCAGAGGCGGCTGGTGCACGTTTGCCGAGTCGAGCCTGGCCGATTTCGCGGCAGGCTACGAGGATGTGCTCGCACTCGGCGCGAGCGCCGTCGCCATCGCGCCGCCGTGCGCGACCGCGGTGCATCGCGCCCCCGGCCATTTGCGTGATCTGCTCGACGTGGACCTGCAGGTTGCACGCGCTTATGGCGTGGCGTTCGAACTGCCGCTGCGCCTGCGCGCCACGTATGAACGGCTGGGTTACACGCGGCCGGCGGCCAATGAGGCAAGCCGCTGGCTGGTTCCCATTCCGGCCACGTTTCTGCTCGATCGCGACGGCAGCGCCGCCCTGGTCCACGTCGACGTGGACTACCGCAAATCTCTCGACATCGAATCGCTGCTGCGTGCGCTCAAGGCGCTTCAGACAAGGCACGCAGCCGATCTGCATGCAATGCGTGAGCGCCCTCGCCGCAGTCGGTAGATGGGTCTCCTGCGACGCTCACGCTCACTGCACGGTAATGGTCTCCTTCATATTCGGATGGATGCCGCAAAACACCTTGTACACGCCCGGTTTGTCGAACTTGAACTGGTACGTGTCGTTCTGGTCGAGCGCGGCGGAGCGAAACATGCCCGAGTCGTTCACGACGGTGTGCGGCTCGCCGTCGAGATTTTTCCAGGTCACGGTCGAACCGGCTTTGACCGTCATCTCCATCGGCGAGAACATGAAGTTCTTGATGACGACCGCGTTCGGCGTCTCCGCCCGCGCCACGGACAACCCGGACGATGCCGCGAACAACGCCGAACTTGCGGCCATTGCGAGCAAAACGCGGCGAATGTTTTTAGTTTGCATAACTGATCTCCTGCGATAGAAAAGAACTGACGATTAAACCAGCGTCGTGTCGTCGAGCGTGGCCTTGAGCGGATGCCGCGCAATCTTGATGCTCGTCACACCGAGCATTTTCGGGAGCTGGTCGCTGGCCACCGTCAATGGTCCGGGGCCGGGGCCGTTGCCGGCGGTCGGCTGCGGATAGGCCGTCGAGCGCGCCGTGTGGAAAGTGATGTTGCCCTCCACTTTCGACACGATCTGATGGATGTGGCCGTTCAGCACGGTTACCGAGCCGAAGCGTTTCAGATAGCTCATCGCCTGGCCCGCATCGCCGGTGCCCCAGCCCCACGGCTCGTAGATCGTCCACATCGGCATGTGCGCGAACACGACGATCGGCGTGCTGGACGAGCGCCCTTTCAAATCGTTTTCGAGCCACTCGATCTGTTCGTCGCCGAGGCCGCCCAGTCCGTTCGGCTTGAAATGCATCACGTTGACGAGGCCGACGAAATGCACGCCCTGATGGTCGAAGCTGTAATAGCCCTTGTTGTCCGAGGCCTTGCCGAAGCGGCTGAAGTATTCGGTGCCGGGGCCGTCCGTCACGTCGTGCTCGCCGGGCACGGTATGCAACTCCGTGATATTCAAACCGGACATCAACTGGGCGGCCAGATCGAACTCCGATGCCTTGGACAGATGCGTGATATCGCCGGTATGGATGGTCAGCGCGGGCTTGACCGGCATCGCGTTGACGTACTCGATGGTCTGTTTCAGCGTGCCCGCCACGTCGGGATTGGCTTCCTTGTTGAAGCCGATATGCGAGTCGCTGATCTGCAGGAAAAGTGGCACACCGCCTTTTGCGGCGGACGAGTTCTGGTCGGCGGCGAGTGCCAGTTCCACCGGCGTGAGAATGCCGCCGGCGAGAACGAACACTGTGCCCAAGCCACCGAATGCAAGACACTTCAGCGCGCCGCGCCGCGACGCGTCGAATGATTGATGTGACGACATGTTGACCTCACGATTAAGAGTCGCAGTCGAGCCGTGGATCATCCGGCGGCCCTCGCGAGTCGTTCGTCAGGCATGACTGAGCCGGGGTCGGTTTTATTCCAGCTTCGATCAACCGGCGGATGAATCGTGTTGCGGCGTTGGCGGATTGGCAAAGAGCCTCACGTCGCAACGACCGAACGCCCGGCCCGTGCCGAACGCTTGCGTTGCCCAACACGCCCCATACCTGACAGGCATGCCCGCCAGCTTATAAAGTCTTTTTACTCCGGCTGGGAAGTCACTAAATTGCACTCAAGGCAACGATTTAAAGCAGATCGCAACCCGCTCAAACAGCCGCAACTGCTTCGCCCCCATACCGCAAATACATACCCTTCAGGAGTTTGAAATGAGCCAGCCCGTTATTCTGATCACCGGTGCACTCACCGGCATCGGCCGCGCCACTGCCCTCGCTTTCGCCGAAACCGGCGCCCGTCTCGTCGTCTCCGGCCGTCGCGAAGCCGAAGGCAAGGCGCTTGAAAAAGAACTGCGCGAACTCGGCGCGGATGCCCACTTCATCCAGGCCGACGTGCGCCGCGACGAGGAAGTCGCGAGCCTTGTCGACCAGACGGTCACGCGCTTCGGCCGCATCGACGCCGCCGTGAACAACGCCGGCACCGAAGGCCAGCCCGGCGCGATCACCAGTCAAACCGTCGAGAGCTACGCCGCAACGTTCGACACCAACGTGCTCGGCACGCTGCTCAGCATGAAGCACGAACTCCGCGTGATGTCGGCGCAAAAGAGCGGCAGCGTGGTGAACGTTTCGTCGACTTACGGTCATGAAGGCGCGGCCTTCGCTTCCGTGTACGCCGGCAGCAAGCATGCGGTGGAAGGCATGACCAAGTCGGCGGCGCTCGAAGTGGCGTCCACCGGCGTGCGGGTCAACGCCGTCGCGCCGGGGCCGACCGACACCGGCATGCTCGACCGCTTCACCGGCACGCCGGAGAACAAGGCCGCGCTCGCCGCGAAGGTGCCGCTCGGCCGCATCGGCAAGCCGGACGACGTGGCGCGCGCCATCGTGTTCCTGGCATCGGAGGCGGCGTCGTTCGTCACGGGGCAGATCGTGACCGTCGACGGCGGCAAGACCGCCGGCTGAATGTCGCCCGATCGCAGCGGCGCGCGGCAAAGCGCGCGCCTCGAAGCATCATTCAAAGGACTATGAACATGACTACCGAAACATTGACGCTTTACCATTCCACTGCATCGCCGAACTCGCGGCGCGTACGCATCTTTCTCGCTGAAAAAGGCGTGACGGTGACGCTCGCGGCGGTCGACCTCGGCAAAGGCGAACAGCACGGTGACGCCTATCGCGCGATCAATCCCCGGCGCGTCGTGCCGACGCTGGTGCTCGAAGACGGCACGTCGATCGGCGAGGTGCCCGCCATCCAGCGCTACATTGAAGACGTCTATCCCGACACACCGCTTTTCGGCACCACACCGAAAGATAAAGCGCTGATCACGATGTGGGAACGGCGCGCGGAACAGGAGGGGTTTGCCTCGGTGATGGAAGCGATCCGCAACACCGCGCCCGGTTTAAAGGGCCGCGCGATTGCCGGCCCGCACGACTACGAGCAGATTGCGGCGCTCGCCGAACGCAGCCGGCAACGGGCCGCCCATTTTCTGGCGGACCTCGACGATCGCCTGAAACAGTCCGCGTTCGTGGCGGGCGAGCGTTTCTCGGTCGCCGACATTAGCGCGCTGGTGACGATCGACTTCGCCGCGAAAGCAATCGACTTGCAAGTGCCGGCTGAGCTGAACTCGCTCAGGCGTTGGTATGACACGGTGTCCTCGCGACCCGGTGCTGCGGCGTGACCTGTTGCGGCATATGAAGCGGCATGAAAACAGCGGCCCGCATCGATGCAACTCGATGCGGGCCGCAGAACTACAAGTGCGTTGAGTGCTTAAGCTGGTTTTCTCATTTTTTTTTCAGCGAAAAAGGTCTCCCGCATTAGCACCGAATGGCTAGCGAGAATATAAGGACGTGTTGGCACCTCAGCACTTAAAGTTCACAAAGGAATTAGCGCGAATAATACGCAAACGATCGGTTAGCCATTCACCGCTGCCACGATTCGTGCGCATATCGCCTTGTCGGGCAACGGGCCCGAACCGGCCTGAACGTTGTCGGCCATGTATTGCGGACGCCCCGTGCCGGGAATCACGACCGTCACCGCTGGCTGCGCGAGCACGAACTTCAGAAGAATCCGCGCCCAACTCGTGCAGCCGATTTCCGCTGCCCACGCAGGCAGCGGCGTTTTGCCGACGCGTGCCAGCAGCCCGCCGCCGCCGAAGGGCTGATTGATCACGACGCCGATGCCCAACTCCGCCGCGAGCGGCAAGATGCGCGCTTCGGCGGCGCGGTCGTCCGCAGCGTAGTTGATCTGCACGAAGTCGGGCTTCTCGCTGCGCATGACGGCCGCGACTTCGTCGAAGGCACTCGACGTGTAGTGCGTGATGCCGATGTAACGAATCCGGCCGCGTGCTTTCCAGTCGCGCAGCGTGGCGAGTTGCGTGCGCCAGTCGAGCAGGTTGTGAACCTGCATCAGATCGATGCGCGGCTGCTGAAAGCGGCGCAGCGATTCTTCCATCTGCGCGATGCCCGCCTCGCGTCCCTCGGTCCAGACCTTGGTGGCGACGAAGGCTTGGTTGTGCGCATTCAGTTGCGTGAGCAGCGCACCGGCGACGGCTTCCGACGAGCCGTACATCGGCGATGAATCGATCACCGAACCACCGGCTTCGAACAGAATGCGCAGCACGTCGGCGAGTTGCGCTCGGCCAGCGGGATCGTTGCCGACATCGAAGGTGCGCCAGGTGCCGCAGCCGACTACAGGCAAGCGTTCGCCCGTGGCGGGAATCACGCGTTGCGCCATGCGTGGCAGCGGCGTGGTGGCGGATCCGGTTTGCGACTGGGGCGATGGCGATGGCGTTTGCGTTTGGCCCGTCACCAGTCGCGGCAAAGCGAGCGATGCCGACAAGCCGATCGCGGTACTGCGAGCCGTGCGCAGAAAACGACGTCTGCCCAAAACCCCTACAGCGTTTTTCGACGAAAGTGCCATGACGTGCCCTCGATTCGCGCGCAGTACAGTGACTCTGTACGATACGGCAAATCGACACAGCACGTTGAAGCCACGCAAGCCGCCCTGCTTCGACGATCAAACGCGCACTAGCGGATAAAGTGCCCGCAATTCGGCATGCTGCCCAGCAGCCCGATCAACGACGACTGCTGTCCACCACCCGCCACCGCAAACTGATCCGCCGCCATGGCGGACCCCGCCGCGGCACCAATCGCGATGACCGCGATCGCAATCCGGCGCAGCCGCCCGATGCGGCCGGCGAGCGAGCCCGACACGCTGCGCCAGCTGGCCAGCAAGGTCATCGTGAGTGCAACGATCGCGCAGCACATGACTCCTCCTCAGGCGTTCGCCGTGGCGCGCTCCTGCCGCGCGGGAAACGGATCGCGCCATGCGTCGATCGCGTTCAGCTGATCGTGCCAGCGCACCACTTCCGGAAACTCTTCAACCGGCATCGCCGCGCTTTTAGCGTACGGCAGCGAGATGCCGACCGAGAAATCCGCGACCGACAGGTCATCACCCAGCAGCCACTTGCGTCCCTTCAGATGCTGGTTGAGCACGGCGGCATGCTTGCGGAAAAACCCTTGCGCTTCGGCGACCTTCGAGGCGTCGGGCTCGCCGAGTCCGACCCACGGCTTGATCAGATACTCGAAGTAAAGCGCGCCGGCATGCCGGAGCAGATGCTGGCTATTCCAGCTGAACCAGCGCACGATGTCGATCTGCTGCTGCGCGCCCCGCGGCCAGAGCGGCGATTCCGCGCGCTGCGCAAGATGGCACATGATCGCGTCGGCCTCCCAGATGATCGTCTCGCCGTCGACGAGACAAGGCACCTTGCCGTTCGGATTGATCGCCAGATAGTCCGGCCGGGTATGCTCGCCCTTGCTCAGATCGACAAAGGCGTAGTCGATTGGTAACCCTAAATATTGGGCCAATGCGCAGGTTTTCCTGGGAGACAGCGTTTCAGCATAGTAAAGCTTCATGGTCGACCTCAGTAGGCGTTGACTTCGGTGGAATGTGCTTCATCCGGCTTCGTTTTCCAGCTCGGCAATCAGTGCGTCCAGCTTTTCGAATGCACCGTTCCAGCCAGTCTGATGACCATCGCGCGCGGCCTCATCGAAGAACTGCGCGTGAGTGAAATACAGTTCGGTGCCCTCTTCGACCGGACGAAACCGGATCGTCACGAGCGACCGGCGCTCGGGCAGCGTGACCCACTCCCACGTGAAGACGAGCTTGCGGTCCGCTTCGACTTCCTGGTACTCGCCGCGGCAGTCGTGCGTTTCGCCATCCAGCGTCTGAAACACCACGCGAAAGCGGCCGCCCACGCGCGGATCGGCTTCGGCGCTCAGCACTGGCCCGGCGTCCGGTCCCCACCAACGCGCCATCAGTTCGGGCCGCGTCCATGCTGCATAGACTCTTGCAGGCGGCGCCTTGATGCGCCGAATGATGGTCAGGCTGGGCTTTTCGTTCATTCGTCGTTCCCCTCAACAAAATCGGCGAGCCGGTCGAGACTCGCGGACCAGAAGCGTTCGTAGCGTCGCAACCACGCCATCGCTTCTTCCATCGGACCGGCGACCAGTTCGACCGAAACGGTTCGGCCATTTTTCGTGCGCGCCACCAGACCTGCGTCGCTCAGCACGTCGAGGTGCTTCATGACGGCGGGCAGTTTGAGCGGCAACGGACGCGCGATTTCCGTGACGGACAGACCGGGCTCGCGCTCGAGACGCGCGAGGATGGCCCGCCGCGTGGGGTCCACGAGGGCGGAAAACGTGCGATCGAGTTGACTGACTGGAGACTTTGCCATATGGTGAACTATAGGCCTTGAACTCCGGGAGTCAAGGTTTTTTGCGGCCGACTCCGTGAACCCGTAGGCCGCTTCGCACTGTCCGTCATGAACGCGTCACGGCTATCATTCCAACGATTCGCGAGTACGGATTCGCTCAGCTTCGAGAGGACAGCACCGTATGGACCTTCTTCAAGGCATGGCAGTGTTCAAGCGCGTCGTGGACGCCTCCAGTTTCTCGAAAGCGGCCGATTCGCTGGAAATGCCGCGCGCCTCCGTGTCGACGGTCGTGCAGAATCTGGAGAGTCATCTCGGCGTGCGCCTGCTCAATCGCACGACGCGCCGCGTGCAGGTGACCGACGACGGCGCGCTTTACTACGAATACTGCGCACGCATTCTCGCCGAGGTCTCCGACGCCGAGTCGGCGCTATCGAGCAAACGTCAAAGTCCGCGCGGCACGGTCCGCGTCGACACGTCCGCCACGTTCGCGGCTCACGTGCTGATTCCCGTGATGCGCGATTTCAACGCGCGCTATCCCGACATCACGGTGAAGCTGGGCCTGGCTGACCGCAACGTGGATCTCGTGCAGGAAGGCGTGGATTGCGTGATCCGAATCGGCGTGCTCGACGATTCGAACCTGGTGGCGCGCTCGCTCGGCAGCGTGCGCATGACGATCTGCGCCGCGCCTGCCTATCTTGAGCAGATGGGCGAGCCCGCCACGCCCGACGATCTCGACCGGCACCGCGCGGTGAATTATTTTTCCGCGCGCACAGGGCGCGTCTATCCGATGGAGTTCGAAGCGGACGGCGTCCTCATCAAAAGACCGATCGAGGGCAAACTCGCGGTCAACGAAGGCCTGGTCTATGTTGCGTCGGCAGTGGAAGGCTTGGGCCTGATTCAGACGCCGCGTTTCATGGTGGCGAAGGCACTCGAATCCGGCGCGCTGCGTGAGATTCTGCGCGACTGCCATTGCGCGCCGTTGCCGCTCTCGATTCTTTATCCGCACCGTCGTTTGAGCATGTCCGTGCGGGTGTTCAGCGAGTGGGTGCACGAACTGGTGCAGCAGAATCCGGACTTCAGCGATTAGCGAGTTTGAAAACCGCCATGGCCGCTATATCAAACCGCGACGCTGCAATTCGTCCGACAATGCGCCGACGCTGACGAACGTGTGCCCTTGCAGTCCCGCACCGACCGCGCCGTTCACGTTGGCTGCCGTGTCGTCGACGAAAAGCGTTTGGGCCGCGGGCACGCCGAGTTGCTCCACACAACGCAGATAGGTTTGCGCCGCCGGCTTCGCTGCACCGAACGCCGCCGACGAGTAAACCTGCGGCCCGAACAGCCGTGCGACAGGCGGATTCAGATAAGCGATGTGATCGGTCAACAGGCGGCAATTATTCGTCAGCACCGCGATGCGGTGCCGCTCGGCGACCTGGGCGGCAAGCGCGAGCGCCTCGTGGTTCGGCGTAATCGACGCGTGACGGGCGGCCAGCCAATCGTCGCGGCTGATCGGGTAGTTCAGCAGCATGCCTAACTCGCGCAGATACTCGTCATCGCTGATCTGGCCACCGTCCGCGCGCGCTTCGAGGCCCGAACCCCAGATTGCGTGACGCACGGTGTCCGGTGTGCAACCCGCGGTCGCCGCCAGATGCTCGACTCGCGCGGCGCGGTCGTAGTGGGACAGAACACCTTCCATGTCGAACAGAACCAGCGTGATGGATGCGGGCATGCTGTCGGCCTCGCGTCGAAAGCTTTCAGAAATGAAGCAACCGCGCGACGCGATGACGACGAACGGTTGCCTGTTTCTATTGTGCCTCGACAAAACCATCACTGCCGGCACCACGGTTTTCTCACAGACCTCAGCGAAGCGGCAGCTCAATACGGTCTGCTTTCGAAAAGACCGATCATGCGCCGCTGCCGCCTACCGTCTTGACGCTTTTCCATTGGCCCTGCTCAACCTGGAACAATGTGTACGGCGGCTTGATCAGATCACCGTAAGGATCGAAGGTGATATTGCCGGTGACGCCCGTGACCGTGACCTTGGCGAGACTGTCGACGATCTTCGCGCGATCGAGCGAGTCGGCGGCGTGGATCGCTTTCAGCATGGCGAGCGCCGCGTCATAGGAAAACGGCGCGTACAGTTCGACATCCTGATTGAAACGCGCCTTGTAGCGCTTGCCGAACGCCTGCGCGGCCGGCAGCTTGTCGAGCGCCGGGCCCGGTTCGAGATCCTGCGTCCCGTTGCCCGCCGTGCCGGCAATCTGCAGGAATGCATTGCTCTTCAGCGCGCCGGCGCCAAACAGTTGCGTGTTCATGCCCAGCGATCGCATCTGCTTGACCAGCATCGCGCCTTGCTCATCCAGACCGCCGAAGAAAATCAGGTCGACGTTCTTGCTCTTCAGCGTGGTCAGAATGGCGCGAAAATCGATCGCTTTGTCGTTGGTGAATTCCCGATCGACAATGTTGCCGTTCGCTTCCTTGACGCCCTTTTCGAACGCATCCGCCAGCCCTTGCCCGAACGCGGTGCGGTCGTCGATGATCGCAATGCGCTTCGCCTTGATCTGCTCCACCACGAAATGCCCCGCCACGACGCCGCCGATACCGTCGTGGCCCATCGTGCGAAACACGTTCTTGAAGCCTTGCTTCGTCAATTGCGGATTGGTCGATCCAGGCGTGATCATCGCCACATTCGCCTGGTGATAGACCGTCGACGCAGGAATGCTGCAGCCCGAGTTGTAGTGGCCAATCACGCCCACCACGCCGTCGTCGACCAGTTTCTGCGCGACCTGAATCGCCACGCGCGGGTCGGCCTGATCATCCTGCACGTCGAGCACGAACTTGACCGGCTTGCCGCCGATCACCGGGTTCTTCGCGTTCTCTTCATCGAGCGCCAACTGCGCGCCGTACTGCAAGTCCTTGCCGACCCGGGCAACCGGCCCCGTCAACGGTCCAACGAAACCGATCTTGACGATCTGGGGGTCGGCGGCCCACGAAAACGGCATATACGTGGCGAGTGCACAGACAGTGGCACTCAACAGCCAATAGCGGCGATTCATGATGCGCTCCTTGCGAGATGTGACGTCGCGCGTGTGTGTGCAGGTTGGCCGATCCGATGCGCGACGCGTCGAAACCGCTCTGCGATGCTGGTGGTAAAACCTTAAAAAAATCTGCGAACGAACCCTCTGTTGCAATCAAAAGCGCGTGGCCGCGTAGGGCGCAAGATCGAGCGGCGGCGCACGCTGTGCGATCAGATCGGCGACGATGCGCCCGCTCACGCCCGCCAGCGTCAAACCCAGATGCTGATGACCGAATGCGTAAATTACGCGCGTGCTCGCGCGTGAGCGTGCGAGCACCGGCACGCCGTCGGGCAACGTGGGGCGAAAGCCGAGCCAGTTGCTATCCGGCGTATCGAGTGCGGGCAACGCCCGCTTCGACGAAAACGTCAGCAGATCGAGCAGCGAGCGGTTGCGCGTATCACCGAAGCCGGCGAGTTCGACCGTGCCCGCCACGCGCAAGCCGTCGCTCATCGGCGTCATGTAGAAGCCGCGCTCGGCCCAGCCGACCGGCCGCGACACCAGGTGCTGCGCGCCGGGAAAGCGCACGTGATAGCCGCGCTCCGTGTCGAGCGGAACCGGGTCGCCGCACTGGCTGGCGAACTGCGCCGAGCGTGCGCCGGTCGCCACTACCACGTGATCGAAACGCCGCGTCACGCCGCCGACCGTCAGGCTCGCGCTGTCCGTGCCGGGTTGCACCGCGTCGACGGTCGAGCGCTCGAGCTTCAGACCCTGCGCGGCGAGTTGCTCATAAAGCGTCTGCAGAAAGCCTTGCGGATTGGAAAAGTGCCAGCTATTGCTGAACAACACGCCGCGCTCGAAGATCGGCGCCAGCGCCGGTTCAAGGGCGCGAATTGCGGCGCCGTCGAGCACCTCGAAAGCGACGCCCAGCTTTTGCCGCAGCTCGAGCGCGGGACGCGCGGCATCGAACGAAGCCGCGTTCGAATACAGATAGAGACACTCGCGCGGCCGGACAAAACGCGCCAACTCCGCATTGGCGAGCAGCGGCGCGTAGCCGTCCTTCGCGCAATCCAGTAGCGCGGCGAGCGCACCGGCGCTTGTTTCATAGCGGCGCGGCAGCGAACTCATCATGAAGCGCGCGAGCCACGGCGCGAGATGCGGCAGATACCCCCAACGCAATCTGAACGGGCTTTGATTCGACAGCAGGAAACGCGGCAAATCGCGGAACACGGACGGGTTGTTGACCGGAATGCACGCATAGTGCGCGAAGGTGCCGGCATTGCCGAACGACGCGCCCTGCCCCACACCGGCCGGATCGAACAGCGTGACCCGATGACCGTCGCGCATCAGCGCCGCAGCGCTCGCGAGGCCGATGAATCCCGCACCGATGATGGCAATCTCCGGCATCACTTGCGCCCTTCGCCGAAGCCCATGCGCGCGTCTCCGGTGAACGAGCCGGCGCCGGGTTTCCGCGCGGTGTCGGGTGCGGAGGACTGGGGAAAGCTCATCGGACAACTCCTGCTGACAGATTGCTGAACACCGCCCGGCGACGTCTCCTGCTTCGCGCCACCAGACAAACCATGGCTCTAGAATCACACAATATTTTTTTGTGTGCAATTAAAACGCACATTGTGTGGCCCTAGCATTTTCCCTGGATCGCCGCTGGTGCACTCCTTGCCAGCGCGTCGTGGCCGCCTGAGCAAGCGCTGAAGGCTTGCAGTCAGGCATGTCTGGTATAGAATCGGCAAACCTCCGCACAATTGCGGACAAAGCCGGTTTTGTATGGAGACACCTGATCTTATGGCTTCTGACAAAGACGCCGCCCGCCCCGCCCATGGCGCGCCGGAGCAGGCGAAACGGTCCACCTATATCGAGGTGTCCAGTTCGATCGAAAACGAGATTCGCAGCGGCATTTATCCGCCGGGCAGCCGCCTGCCGCCGCAGCGGCAACTGGCCACCGAACTGGGCATCAACGTGTCCACGGTTTCGCGCGCGTACAAGGAATTGCAATTGCGCGGACTCGTGATCGGCAGCAAACGGCGCGGCTCGCTCGTGACCGGTGGCGCGATGCCGAGCGTGGAACCGGCGCAGGCCACGAGCAACGCGGCGATCGATCTGACCGTCAACCGTCCGGCCACGGGCGAGTTCCTGAAATGCCTCGCTCGCACGCTGGCCGACTTGCCGCGCGATCCGCGCTATCCGCAATTGCAGGAGTACCAGCCGCCGCAGGGGCCCGCGTGGGCGCGCGTGGCCGGCGCGCGCTGGATGGCCGCGCCCGGCTTTGCCCCGTCGGCCGATCACGTGGTCGTCACGAGCGGCGCGCAGCATGGCTTGTACGCGGTGCTGAACAGTCTGATCGGCACCGACGGCGTGATCCTCGCCGATCAGCTCACCTACTACGGCCTCAAAGCGCTCGCGCCGGTGTTCCAGTTCGAGATCGTCGGTATTCCTAGCGATCGCGACGGGCTGCTGACCGACGAAGTGGAACGCGCCTGCCGGCGCATGCCGGTGAAGGCGATTTTCACCGTGCCGAACCTGCAGAACCCGACCGTCACGACCATGAGTCTCGAACGACGCATGGCGCTCGTCGATATTGCCCGACGCCACAGCGTGGCGATCATCGAGGACGATGTATATGGCCCGCTCGTCTCGCAACGGCTGCCGACGATCGCGAGCCTGTGCCCGGAACTCACCTTCCACCTCGCGGCTACGTCGAAGATCCTCGCCCCCGGTCTGCGGCTCGGCTATCTGCTGAGTCCGCCCGACAGCGCCGCGCTATGCGCGGAAGCCGTGCGCACGACGGCATGGATGCCCGCGCCGATGTCGATGCTGATCGCGTCGATCTGGATCGAAGACGGCACCGCGCGCCATATCATGGACGCGCAACTCGCCGAGATTCGCGCGCGCCAGGATCTCGCGCGCGAACTGTTGCCGCAGGAGTTGCTGCAGACCGATCCGGCGTGCATGTTCGTCTGGCTGAAGTTGCCGCCGCCGTGGCGCGCCGACGACTTCGCGGCCAATGCGAAGGCGCGCGGCGTCGTGGTGATGCCGTCGTCGGCGTTTGCCGTGGACCGGTCGGAGATCGAGCATGGAGTACGGATCAACCTCGCCTGCGCGACCAGCCGCGATCAGCTCGTGAGCGCGCTGCGGCTCCTGACCAGCACGCTCAAGGATCGTCCGCGGGCGCTGTTCGGCACGATATGACGCGCCGCCCAACTGGCCGCTCAACATCGATCAAAAAAACTTCTCTGCCAAAGGAATAAAGCCGCAACGCCGTGCGTTCAATAGGCGCAATGACCATCGGTCATGACAGAGAGGTGCGGCCATGAAATCTGTGCTTAAGGCATTGGGCGTCGTCGTGGGCGGCGCGGCATTGGTGAGTCTTGTCGCTTCGTGTGGCGGCTCCAATTCGGTCAATAGCCAATCGTTTACGTCGACGGCACTCGTATCGGACGGCGCCGTCGCGGCGTCGCATACGGACCCGAATCTGAAAAACGCGTGGGGCGTTGCGTTCAATCCAAAGGGTTTCGTCTGGGTGGCCGACAACGCCACCTCGCTGGCAACGCTCTATGACGGCAACGGCACGCCACAATCGCTCGTCGTCAGCATTCCGAACGGAATCAACGGACCGGCGAATCCGACCGGTATCGTGTTCAACGGCACGACGGACTTCGTCGTGACTCAAGGCGGCAAATCCGGCGTGGGCGCATTTATCTTTGACGGCGAAGGCGGCACGATTACCGCGTGGGCGCCGGCGGTCGGGCCCACCACCGCCTTCGTCGTATTCGACAGCGGCAGCGCCGCCGCAGTCTACAAGGGCCTCGCACTGGCCAGCAACGGTGGCGCCAACTTCCTCTACGCCGCCGACTTTCACAACAACAGAATCGACGTCTTCGACAAGAGCTTCGCGAAGGTGTCGACGCCCGGCAAGTTTCAGGACGCGTCGCTCCCGGCAGGCTTTGCGCCGTTCGGCATTCAGGCAATCGGCGCGAAGCTTTTCGTGACCTACGCGAAACAGGACGCGGCGGCCCACGACAACGTCGACGGCGCCGGCCTCGGTTTCGTGGATGTCTACGATACGGCGGGCAACCTGTTGCAGCGTTTCGCCTCAGGGGGCGTGCTGAACGCGCCGTGGGGCGTCACGCAGGCGCCGGCCAATTTTGGACGCTTCAGTGGCGACGTGCTGATCGGCAATTTCGGTGACGGCACGATCAACGCCTTCGATCCGGCGAGCGGCCAGTCTCTCGGCGCCATCAACTCGCCCGATAACACGTCGTTCGTGCAGCACGGCCTTTGGGGTATCGCGTTCGGCAATGGGCTCAGCAATCAGCCGGTCAACACGCTGTTTTTCGCCGCCGGGCCGAATGAAGAAGCGAACGGCGTCTATGGACGTATCGATGTGAAAATGTGACGGGCGAACGCGCTTTGCGGGCGCTCGCTGCCATGCATAGGCGACTGACGCGGCTAGCTCTTCACGCCGCGCAGCGCATGCGCGCCGCGAGCCGCTCCACGTTCAGCATCCTCACGATCCGCTTGACCGCGTGACGCACGCGGCCACGCAAATGCGCCACGCGCATGTTGCGCCAGAAACGGTCCGGCACGAAATCGTCGAAACGCGCTTCTTTTTCGAGGAGTGCCTTGCCGCCGGGCAAATGGACGAACGAACAGCAGCGGAACCAGCGCAAATCCCGATAGTTGTTGCCGGGCCAATGACGCCCTACAGCCTGATACGCACCGACTTCGATCAGCACTTGCCCTTCGTCGCTGAGCGCATTGAGCGCGGCCGAGATGAACGCTTCGTCGCCGTGATGCCTCAGACGCTCGCTTTCGCTGAGATAGCGTGCGTAACTGGCTCGCGCACGCGGCACCAGCCGGCGCAACGCAGCGGGTGTCGCGAGTAGAAATTCGCCGCCGTACCAGCGCGGATTCATCAACCGCTGATCAGCGACGATTTGCAGATCCGCGACTACGCGCTCGCTGCCGTAGGCCGGAAACACCTGATCCGAAATATCGAATACGCCGAGGCCGGCTTGCGCGCATCGTTCGATCAGATCGGGGTCGAGCGGCAGCAGCGCCACCATGTCGGCGTCGAGCAACAACATCATCGTGTCGGCGGGCAAGCTCTCCGCTACCTGGTCCATCAGGTCGAGCTTGAAATGCGCGGCGTAGAACGGCGTGTTCTTCGGCAACTCGATCGTCGCGGTCAGTGGCGTGACGGCCGGGCGTTTCTCCGTCGGCATGCCTTCGAGCCGGCGCGCGACCAGCTCCGGCGCGTTGGTCATGATGGTCAAGGTCGGCATGCCCACGCGCCGCAAGCTGTTATTCAGGCAGATCGCCTGGCTCACGTACGAGAGCGGATCGCGATTCGTCGAGTTGGGACCCGGCTTCGCATCGGCATCGACATAAACGAGAGTGCACGGAAAAAGATTCACGTTGCTCCTCAGCGCGCGTGAGCGACGGATCGCCTTTTAGCGATGCCGTTACTGTCGGAGGTTGATCCACATGTTCTTGCCTGGGGCGCGAAAGCACCCGCAAGGTGCGCGACATTTGAAATCGCGAATCGTGCCATCGTGGCGTCACATTCGAGCCGGGCACGCTGATCTGCGGCGATGGAGTCGGATGAACCGGGGCGCAGTCATCAGGGTTGGTCTATCGTTTCACGTCCTTGCATTGCCTTTCCGCCAAAACGCAGAGAGACATGACGTGGCGCTGTCGCAGGCTCATGCGGATCATCGGCATCGCGCAATAATTGCGGATGCGATATGGAGCGTCGCGAATAACTTACTCGTTGCGATTCCGTCGATGTGCTTACGATTGGCAGACACGTCATTTGCATGCCCACGCGCTCGCAACTTTGCGACAGACAAAAGCGCTATTCCGCCGCGTCCGGTTCATCTCCGTATTGCATGCCGTGTGAAGTGAGCAGACGATAAAGCGTGGTGCGCGAGATGCTGAGTTCGCGCGCGGCGTCGCCGGGGCGGCCGCGATGGCGCTGCAGCGCGAGTTCGATCGCCTTGGCCGGCGTCGCCAATGCGGGTCTCGCACTGGCCTATCCCGGCGCGGATGCGCGCGGTGTGCAGCTCGGCCTGGTGCATTGGTTCCAACGCTGCCTGGCGGCGGCAGCGCGGCCGCGTTTTGACTAGCTCCGCGGCTGCCGCAGCGGCCGGAAGAACTGGCGAATTTCCGCGGCGAGCAAATCGGGCTTTTCCATTGCCGCGAAATGTCCGCCGCCCGGCATGTCGCTCCACTGCACGACGTCGAACGTTCTTTCGAGCCAACTGCGCGGCGGGTGATTGATCTCCTTCGGAAAGTGCGCAAAGCCGACCGGCGGCGCGACGCGTTGTCCTTCTGCGAAACGCATCGGCTGCAAGCGGTTTTCCCAGTACATCTGGATCGCCGGGCCGATACACTGCGTGTACCAGTAGAGCGAGATGTTGGTCAGCAGCTCGTCTTTAGAAAACACACGCTCCACGTCGCCTTCGCAATCGCTCCACGCGCGAAACTTCTCGCCGATCCATGCAGCCAGTCCCACTGGCGAATCGTTGAGCGACGCAGCGAGCGTCTGCGGTTTGGTGGTGTGCATGTGCGCATAACCGCCTTCGAGCGCGGCCCACTCGTTTTTCTCCCGCAGGAAATTTTCTTCTGCCGGCGTAAGCGGTTTTTGCGCCGCGCCGATGGCCGGCTCATACGAGCTCGGCAGGAAGTTGAGATGAATGCCGTCGACGGCTTGCGGATGCCGCGCGGCGAGCGCGATCGATACGCCCGCGCCGAGATCGCCGCCTTGCGCGCCGAAGCGCTGATAACCGAGGCCTTGCATCAGCGAGGCCCACAAATCCGCCACCTGAAACGCGGACATGCCGGATTGCGCGGGCGCCTGCGAAAACGCAAAGCCAGGCAGCGAAGGCACGACGACATCGAAGGCATCGGCAGGATCGCCGCCGGACGCGGCCGGGTCGCATAAGCGGTCGAGCAACGCATGAAACTCGAAGAACGAGCCGGGCCAGCCATGGGTGATCACGAGCGGATACGGAGCCGGTCCTGCGCCGCGCCGATGGACGAAATGCACGCGTTGCCCTTGTACATCGGCGAGAAATTGCGGCTGCTGATTCAAGCCGCGCTCGGCCGCGCGCCAGTCGAAACGCTCGGCCCAATACTCAGCCAGTTGACGCAGCCATGTGGCATCGGCGCCCTGTTGCCAGGCCGGCGACGGCGTCGCCGGTGCCCAACGGGTCGCGCGAATTCGCCGGCGAAGATCGTCGATATCGTGATCGTCGATTGCAATCTTAAACGCTTGTGTCTGCATGGCAACTCGTCCGGGACGGTGTGTTGGTTGACGTGCGCATCTGCCTCAAACAGCAAAGCCCACGCCTGGCTCAGGCAGCGAGCCAGCACGAGGCAATCTGCATGGTACACAATGGCGCATTTTCTGTTTCGCGTTCTGGAGACTGCCATGCTTCAAGCGCTCACCGCCCTGCTCACTTTTCAGTGCCTCGGCGAAGGTGTGTCGTACGTGTTCCATTTGCCGGTGCCCGGGCCGGTGATCGGCATGCTGCTGTTGGTCGGCTTCATCATGCTGCGCCCACAGACCGCCGATGCAATCGAGCCGACCGCGCTCGAATTGCTGCGCCATCAGCAAACAGAAAAGCCCGCAAATTGCGGGCCTTTCTACTGCGTTCTGCTCAAACCGTCCGCTTAGAAGCGGTGACGGATACCCACCGTGCCGACCACCTGCGAGTCGGTCGACGAAGCGCTCACGCCGACGATATCAGCCGTGATACCCGAATTGCCCGTGCTGCCGACATGCTGATAAGCCGCTTCAGCATAGACGTCGGTGCGTTTGGACAACGCATAGTCCGTCTGCAACGTGATCTGGTGATACTTCGGGCTGGCACCGTCGAGACGCGCGTCCGTGAATGTATAAGCGCCCGACACCGTCCATGCCGGCGTGAACGCGTAACGGCCGTTCACTTCATAGTTTGTGAAACGTGCGCTGCCGCTATTCAGCGTCAGGCCGCTCGTCGTGCCCGATGCGTTGGAGCCGATCGCCGTCGCGCCGTTCAACTGCGTTTGCGTGAACACGAGCCCGACATTGGCCGCGCCGAACGCGTAGTTGACGCCCGCGCCATAGGTGCGTTGACGCGCCGCGTTGAAGGTGGAGTCGCCGCTTGCTACCGCGCCGCTCGTGTTGGTGCTCGAACCGCCGCCGTTCAGTTGCAGGTAGCCTGCCGCGACCTTCAGGCCGCCGAACACATACGATGCGCCGACGCTATACGCGCGGCTGTCCGCGAAGCTGCCCGCCGCGTTCGAGAAGCCATACAGTGCGCCGACCTTGAAGCCACCGTAATTGACGCTCTGAAACTTCACGGCATTGTTGATACGCACCGAGTTGTTCAGGTTGTCGTTGTCGTACGGATGCGAGGCGAGCGTGCCGCCGTATTGCGTACCGTTCAGCGCGAGCGGGCCGAGATAGTCGACCACGCTGTCGTACTGGCGGCCGAGCGTGACCGCGCCGTACTGGTCGCTCGACAGGCCGACGAATGCCTGGCGGCCGAACTCGCGGCTGTTCTGACCCAGCTTGCCGGTCGAGAGGTTGAAGCCGTTTTCGAGGACGAAGATCGCCTTCAGGCCGCCACCCAGATCTTCCGAACCGCGCAGGCCCCAACGGTTGCCGTTCAGCATGCCGCTGGCTTGCTGGAAGTTGCTGCTGCCACCCGCGTTGCTGGTGTAGGTCAGCCCGGTGTCGATCAGGCCGTACAGCGTGACCGAGCTTTGTGCGTGAGCGGCACTCGCGGTGCCGATAAGAGCGAGCGAGAGGCTCGACAGGACGAATTTGTTCATTGATTTCTCTCCTAACTCGAATAGCGAATGCTATCGAGCGGCGGAGAATAGCCCACAAAGCGAAAGACTGTTTTTCAGTTAATTACAGCGTTGCGCCTATACGACGTCGACGAGTTTTAACTTTCCGATCATTTCACTTTATATGGAATTGCGCGTTGTAGAAGTCGTGGAAATGAAATGGGGCGTACTCCTCTCGCGAGTACACCCCAAGTGCCTGATTTGACAACGCTCCCGGAGAGCCAGGCGAACGAAGAATAGCACACCGCTTTCACCCGTACAGATCGTAAATCTCAATTTACCATTGCATATAGTTTCCGCTCGATAGAATAAGTAATCACGCGTCAGCAATATAAATTAATTCAGCAATTATTGCTCGAATCGCAATTATTCTTTTCTTATTTTAAAAGTTGCCAAAAAACCGCGTAAAGCAAATTGTCTCCGGTGGGAAAAGGCGCTGCGCGGATTGCATCGAGGCACGAACTGGCCGATGGCTGGATAATGAGGCATCCCTTCCCCACCCATCAAGAGGAGTTTGCCGCGATGTCTGCCTATGAACCCAAAGTGCCGCGGGTACTGTTGACGAACGACGACGGTATCGACGCGCCCGGCCTCGCCGTACTCGAAGCCGTGGCCGCCGAGATCGCGCACGAAGTCTGGGTGGTCGCGCCCGAGCACGATCAGAGTGGCACGTCGCATTCGATCAGCCTGCATTCGCCGTTGCGCGTGAGCCGCCAGGGCGAGCGGCGTTTCGGCGTGGCCGGCACACCCGGCGATTGCGTCGTGATGGGCGTGCGCCACCTGATGCGCGACACGCCGCCCACGCTGATTCTTTCCGGCATCAATCGCGGCGGCAATCTCGGTGTTGAAACGATGTTTTCAGGCACCGTCGGCGCCGCCATGACGGGCCTGTTGCTCGGCTTGCCGTCGTTCGCGCTGAGCCAGACTTTCAGCAATCGCGACAACGTGCGCTGGGACACCGCGCGTGCGCTCGCGCCCGGCGTGATCCGCCAGTTGCTCGCAATCGAGCAGGCAGCGCCCACCTGCCTGAACATCAACTTTCCCGATGTCGACGCGGCGCTTGCCGGTCCGCTTACGCCGACTCGCCAGGGCGTTGGACTCGTCGAAGATATCGACGTGTTGCCGCAAGTCGATCCGCGCGGCATGGCGTATCACTGGTTGCGCTTTCAACGTGGCGCGCGCGCGAACGATCCCGATAGCGAAACGGCCGTGGTGGCGTCGGGGCGCGTGTCCGTCACGCCGCTCGCTTTCGACCGCACCGACGAGCCCACCTTCGCGCGGCTCGCGGCTTCGCTGGGTTAAACCTCTGGCTGGCTTTCTGCCAATCGCCCGTTTGCGCAGCGTTACGGACGCGGCGCGCCGGTGAGGCTCGGCGCCCCGCCTGGCCCCGCGGGGTCGGGATTGCCGAACGCGGGAAGTCCGCCGTTCTGCCGGGCGCGGACGATTTCCGCGCGCACCTGCGAGCGTGTTTTCGGGCCGTCTTCCGTTCTCACCACCGCGCCGCCGGACGGCGTGGACTGGACCAACGGCGCCGACGGCAACGTGGCTTGCGTGGTCAGGTCGGCTTGCGGCTCCGTCGGCATGGTTGAGACCACGGGCGGTTTCTGCGGCACTTGCTGGACCAGCGGCGGCGTCACGACGACCGGCGCGCTGCTCGCGCTCTGCATCGTTTTCATCCCGGCCTGAATAGGCGAAGCTTGCCTCGCCATAACTGGTCCGCCACTCACTGGCGTTCTCACGTTCGGCGCGCTATTGCTGTCGACGCGGGCTACCAGGTTGTCCAACGCCGCCTGACTCTCCGCATAACTCGACGCGCGGTTCGTCTCGCGGTTCGTCTGTTCGCGGGCCGCAGCGCGGCTTTCACGCGACCGGCCATGTTGCGTCGACGAAGACATCCGCGCCGGCTTCGCAGCAGGTTGCGGCGTCTTCTCGGCTCGCGCCGTGTTCACTGCACGCTGCTCGTTATCCGCGCGCGCCTGCACTTCCTTTTGCAACGCGCGCACCTGATCGTCGTCCTGATAAGCGGAACTGACCGCATCCAGTTGCGCCTGCGCGGCGGCAAGATCGTTGCGTTGCAGACTACTGCGCGCCGCCTGCAGGCTGCCGGCCATCGCACTGCTCGAATCACTGCGAGCGGTGACCGGACCGGATATGACCGCGCCGCTGATGGTGTCGCCGCGCGTGCGGTAAGCCGGCGCATCACCACGCGCCGAACCGAATTCGTCCGTCGCCTGCCAGGGTTTGCCGGCCTGCGACACGTAGGCAGCAATTGCAACCGCGCTGACGACAAGACTTGCGAGAACGATCTTCCTGGGTTCGCTATACATGACGTCTCCCCCTTCCAGTCGTGTTACGTGCGCGTCCGCGGCTTCACAAGCGTGCCCGGATTCATCAGAAGGTTAGCGGCGAATGGGTGTATTCGACGCCGCTGCGATGACCTCGAATGCGGGCCGCGGCTTCGGCCGCGGGTTCGACCGATCAAGTCTCGTACGAAGGCGCACGCGAACTGGATGCGCCCATTTTCTATTTATATTCTTCAGGCGTCGAATCGTCCGATTGTGCATGCCCCGTTGGCCGAAAAAGCCAGCTTCGATGCGTATTTTTTCCCGACGATGGTTGGAACTGCGAAGCAATCCGGCAACGCCGAAACGTGTTCGCCGACCTATCACGCGTATCTATACGAGCGGCCCTTCTTCCTGCTTCCCACGCATCGCAACGGCAATCGAACTGCCGACAATCAATGCAATGCCGAGCAACGACATGGCGCCGATCGTCTCGCCCCACGCCACATAGCCGAACAGGGCCGCCCACACGATGCTCGTGTAGTTGTACGGCGCGAGCGCGCCGGCCTCGGCCTGGCGAAACGCCATGGTCATCAGCAATTGCCCGGCCGTGGCGAAGCCGCCGAGCAAGGCCATCACCGCGAGCGCCTGGAGCGTGGGCGTGCGCCACGCGAAAAACAGTGAAGCGCCGGTGACGAGCGTGCCGATCACCGTGAAATACAGCACCGTCGTGCCCGAATCGTCGGAGGCGCGAATGCGCTTGATCTGAATGATCGATAGCGCGCCGAAGAACGCGCTAGACATCAGCAGGACAGGACCGAGCCAAGTCGAATGCGAGCCGTCCGGACGCACCACGAACAGCACGCCGACAAAGCCGACCGCGGCGGCCAGCGCATCGCGCGGCTTCAAGGCCTCCTTCAGCAACAGCGGCGCGAGCACGATCACCAGCAAGGTCTCTGAGTAGACGATCGCCACCGCTTCACTAAGCGGCATGTATGGCAAACCGGCGAAGAAGAGACCCGAGGCGCCGAGCAGCGTCAGCGCACGAAGGGTCTGCCCGCGCACGTCCATGTGCCTGATCCGCTCGGTGATTGGCTTGCCGCGCAGGCACACCGCCACGGCAGGTACCAGGCCGAACAGCATGCGAAAGAACGTCACTTCGTTGGCCGGATAAGCGAGCGCCACGGATTTGGCGAGCGCATCGACCAGCGCGAAACAGAACATCGACACGAGGATCAGCGCAACGCTGCGTAGTGGCACGGCGCTCGTGCGGACGGCGGTGATCGGCGGCATGGACTTTCCTCAGAGCGCGCGAAACAGCGCGTCGCCCCGGTTTCGCGTGCCGGCTGCGCGGCTCGCATCGGTGGAAAACGGATTATGCCTGCGGCGCCGTGAAGGATCGACGCGGCGCATGACATTGACTCGACCCGCATCGTCCTCGCGACCGGTTGCCACTTCGCCTAGCGCGATCTTCGCCGTCCAACAATCCGGGGTAGTACCGATACAGACCGGCGAAACTAATAATATTATTCATATCAATTTCCGAATTCATAAGGCTACAACGCACTATATCTAGCCCTATGCAGAATTAATAATAATTATGACCGTCAATTAAGCGGGGACTTCAGGAGATACAGGTGCGCAATTACCTTGTACTTGCGGCGCTCGCCATGCTGGGCGCTTGCGGTGGCAATGACAGTTCGCCGGGCGCCACGGCGTCGGCGGACAAGCAGGTGGCCGCGGTCGATTCCGCAGCGGCTTCGGCCGCTTCGGCGGCGGCGCTGGCCGACACGGCCAACGTCGAAAGCGAATTCAGAGCCGCGAGGGCCATTCCCGTAGGGATGAAGACGACGACCCCGCCGCTCGTGATCGCCGACCCCACCCTCGACCTTCCGCCCTACACGCCGCCGGCGCCGCCCGCTCCGGTGTCCACCACCACCCTTTCTTTCGGCGACTTCACGAACTACCTCGCGCCGGGATCGACCCAAGGCTGGGGCCCCGGCGCCAACAACTCGACCATCACCATTCCCGCGCCGGCCACCAACGGCACCGGCGCAGGCGACAAAGCGGTGGCGCTCGCCAGCACCTACGCCACGGCGTCGTATGAAGCGGACGTGACGGTCAGCGCACCGGTCGGCAACGGCGCGGCCAACGCGGGCTTTATCGTGCGCGTGACGAACCCGACGGCCGGCGGCCCTGACAGCCTGACCGGCTACTTCATCGGCCTCGATACGGGTACGCATTCGTTGGTGGTCGGCCGCCAGAACAACAACTGGACCAACTTCATCGCGTATCCGGTCAGCACGATCGTCGGCGGCAGCACGCATCACCTGAAGGTCACGACGAGCGGCACGGCCATCACCGTCGATCTCGACCAGCAGCGCGTGATCAGCGTGAACGATGCCACCAACGCCCTGCCCGCCGTGTTCCAGGCGGGCAGCTTCGGGCTGCGGCGCTTCGGCGTCGGCGCGACCTTCAGCAACATCACGATCCGCACGTACCCGGCCGTGACGTCGCCGAGCTATGATTTTTCTAAGGTGGTCGGCGCGGTCTACACGCCTTCCAACGCGGTGAACGCGATCGACTTCTGGCAGAACTACGATCCGGAGATCGTCAATCGCGAACTGACGTACGCGCAGACCTACGGCATGAACACGATCGCGGTCTACCTGCATTACCTGGTGTGGGCGAACGATCGTGTGGCATTCCTGAGCAAGTTCGAGAACCTGCTGAAAATCGCCACGCGCCATGGCATCAAGGTCTCGCCGATCTTCTACGACGACTGCTGGAACCCGACGCCGCAATACGGCCCGCAAGCGGCGCCGGTTTGGGGCGTGCACAACAGCCAGTGGGTGCAGTCGCCGGGCACGCCGGTGGAACAGGCGTATTTCCAGCCGACGGCGTCCAATTCCGCCGTCACGTATAAGGCGAGTCTCGCGAGCTACATCACCGACTTCGTCGCCCCGCACCGCAAGGATCCGCGCATCATCTTCTGGGAGACGATGAACGAACCCGGTTGCAGCGGCAATGGCGCCTTGCAGGAAACCCGCGCGGTGCTGATGAACGACGCGCGCATCGCCATCCTGAACGCGGGCGCAGCGCAGCCGATCAACGCGCCGCAAGTGCAGGAAGACGAAGGCACGTACTTCTCCGACTTCTACGCGTTCCATCCCTACGGCAACCCGTACACGGGTCCGGTAAATGGCAGCAATGTCAGCGCGCTGAATTCCGAAACGCTGCAACGCGGCTTCCCAGGCACGACGGGTCAAACCATGCCGGGCATTGTGTCGAACTACGGCGGGTCGACGGGGTTCATCGTGTGGGAGTTGATGATCGGCCGCACCAATACGCGCTTCCACTGGGGCCAGGTGCCGGGCGCACCCGCCACGGTCGAACCGGCGACGCCCTTCCAGGGGACGATCTATCCGGACGGCCATCCGTGGCAGACCTCGGAGACACAGGCGTTGACAGGTGGCTTCAATGTGAAGCTGCCGGTGCTGCAGGTCGGTTACTACAACGATCCGACGTTCGCGAGCGCGCCGGTCAAGACGTCGGTTACGCCGTTGATCGATTTCGATCTGAACACCGAGCGCGGCACCGATTCGCCTGACGCCTCCGCGGGCATCAACGCGACTCACTACGGCGTGCGCTGGAGCGGCGCGATCCAGGCGGCGCAGGACGGGCTCTATACGTTCTCGATCGACAGCGATAATGTTGCGCGCCTGTGGATCAACGGCGTGAAGATCATCGACAAGAAGACCTCGGCGCAAGCCACCGTCAGCGGCAAGACCTGGCTCGCCGCGAAGCAGCGCGCGTCGATCAAGGTCGAGTATGTGCACGGCACGGGTCCGGCGAGCATGCATCTGCTGTGGTCGAACCCGGCGGCGAGCAATCCGAACGCTCTGCGGATCGTGCCGTCCGATTCGCTCGTGACGTCGAACTGAAGGTAGTCAGACTCAGCGGGCCGGCAGCAAGAGCACACCACCGGCCCGACTTGTGCAGCGCAGCGGCATGCGCATCCCGCGCATGCCGTTCGCATAGCCGTTTGTAACGCCCTGTGATTTGTGCGATGCTAGCCACGCCCTGTCATCCCAAGAAGAAACAGTGGGCGCGAGGCAGACCAATCCTGTTGTCCATTCCTCTGGAGGAGACATGATTGAGTCATCGCAATTGCGCAACTTCGGGCGCGCCAATATCGCATCTCGCACCGCTTTCCGTAGCGTTGAATCCACCAGGCTGCACCGCATAGCAGCCGCTTCGAGCTTCGTTTTCCTGATCAATCTCGCCGGCGTCTGCCACGCCGACACCCAGGTCGGCGGCCCGCTTCCGCCCGCTCCCGATATACTCTACGGCGATCTCTTCGTTGCCGTGCAAACCGCGCAGATCTATCCGGACCAGAAGACCTTCGTCGACGCAACGCCGAATGCCGATCCCGCCGCGATCGTGCAACTGTACGAGCAGCAGAAGAACAACGCGGGTTTTTCGCTGGCGAACTTCGTCAACCAATATTTCACGCCGCCGAGCGAGCCGGTCATCACGCCGCCCGCCAACCAGACGCTGCGTGAACACATCAACTGGCTGTGGCCCGCGCTGACCCGCACCACCACGAGCGCGCCGCCGAACAGCTCGCTGATTCCGTTGCCGAAACCGTACGTGGTGCCGGGCGGCCGTTTTCGCGAAGGCTACTACTGGGACACGTATTTCACGATGCTTGGGCTGCAGGAATCGGGCAACGAAAATCTCGTCGACGACATGCTCGACAACTTCGCCTACGAGATCAATACCTTCGGCCATATTCCGAACGGCAATCGCACCTACTATCTCGACCGTTCGCAGCCGCCGTTTTTCTCGTACATGGTGGAGCTCGCCGCGAAGGTGGAAGGCCACGGCGTCTACCAGAAGTACCTGCCGGCGCTGCGCAAGGAATACGCGTACTGGATGCAGGGCGAGACCACCACGCAACCCGGCTCGGCCACGCGCAATGTCGTCGTGATGCCGGATCGCACGGTGCTCAACCGCTACTGGGATGAACTCGACACGCCGCGCGACGAATCGTATCTGGAGGACATCCAGACCGCGCAACAGGCGAGCGGCCGCAATCCGAACGACGTCTACCGCGAGTTGCGGGCGACCGCCGAAAGCGGCTGGGATTTCAGCTCGCGCTGGTTCGGCGACAACATGACGCTCGCGACGGTGCGCACCACGTCGATCATTCCGGTCGATCTGAACAGCCTGATGTTCCACCTCGAGATCACCATCGCCAAGGGTTGCGGCGAGACGCGCGATTTCCGCTGCGTCGGCGAATTCGCGCAACGCGCCGCGAAGCGCGCGCTCGGCATCAACCGCTATCTGTGGAATCCCAACGGCTATTACGGCGACTATGACTGGCAGCTCGCCAAACCGCGCGACAACAAGACCGCGGCGATGGTGTTTCCGCTATTCGTCGGCGCGGCGTGGCCGGATCGCGCGCTCAAGACAGCAAAACAGGTGCAGTCGACCTTGTTGCAACCGGGCGGCCTCGTCACGACGACCTACAACACGACGCAGCAGTGGGACGCGCCGAACGGCTGGGCGCCGCTGCACTGGGCGGCGCTTCAGGGCCTGAAGCGTTATGGCCAGGACGCGCTCGCGCAACAGATCGGCACGCGTTTTCTTACCGACGTCAAAGGCGTCTATGCGTCCGATCAGAAACTGGTCGAGAAATACGTGGTGGAAGGCGCGGGAACGGGCGGCGGCGGCGGTGGCGAATATCCGCTGCAGGACGGCTTCGGCTGGACCAATGGCGTGACGCTCAAGCTGCTCGATCTGTACAGCCCGGGCGAGTGAGTTGGCGCGGAGGGCGGTCTGGCGGTCGCGGCAGGTCATGAACACTGTATAAAAACACAGTATAATGATTTGCCCGAGCCGCCCTTCGTTTCCTGACCGCGCGGCGCCCAGCCCACGTCGGAATCATGGTGTCCCAGCAAGCCCTATTCGCGCTCGAGCCCGTAGCCCTTCTCCATGACGAGGAAGGCGGAATCCGCTATCTGCCCGAGTCGATCCCGGCTGCCACGGCGCAGGCGTGGTTCGAGACAGCGCTGCGCAATGTCGGCTGGCTCAGTCAGCAGCGCATGATGTACGACCGCGAAGTCGCCGTGCCGCGTCTGCTCGCCACCTTCGCGCGTGATGCCGGCGACCTGCCCGCGCCCTTGGGCGAAGCATTCGAAGCCGTGCGCGCGCTCGTGGGCGCGCCGTTCAATCGCGTCGGCCTCAATCTCTATCGCGACGGCAGCGACAGCGTCGCGCTGCACAGCGACAAGACAGAGAAGCTGGTGCCCGCACAGCCGATTGCCATCGTCTCGCTCGGCGCGAGCCGCCGTATGTCGATCCGGCCGAAAGTTGGCGCCGGCGCCGCACGGATCGTGCATGTCGAACTGGAGGCCGGCAGTTGTCTTGTCATGAGCTATGCGTCGCAATTCACGCATGAGCACGGCATTCCCAAGCTTGCGGGCGTGACGGAGCCGCGCATCAGCCTCGCGTTTCGCTGCTTCAGCGGTTGACCAGCGCGAGCAGCGGTTCTGGCTTCACTGCTTCGAACCGCCCATGCCCGACATGCACGGAATCAGTCGGCGTGACATTCCGGGAGCGCGGCGCGTCAGAGCAGCGTGACCTTGCCGGTCGCCAGATCGTAGATGCCGCCGACAATCTTGACCTTGCCGCTCTTCACATACGGCCCGATGAGCGGTCTGGATACGATCAGCCGGTTGGTATTCAACCTGACGTTTTCGATCGTGGTTCGCGCAACGAGATCCTCGCCTTGATCTCCTTTCGCCACTTGCGCCATCTGCACGGCGGGCTTGATCGCGCGGACCAGTTCCGGCAGATGGCCGGGCAAATGAACTCCGTCCTTGAGCGCCTTGACCGTGGCGGTCACCGCGCCACACTGCGTATGCCCGAGCACCATGATGAGCGGCACGCCGAGGAACTCGACGCCATATTCGAGGCTGGCGAGAATATCGTCGTTGACGAAATTGCCGGCCACGCGCACTACGAACAGATCGCCCGGTCCCTGATCGAAGGCGAGCTCCGGCGCGACCCGCGAATCCGCGCAGCCCACGATGGCGGCAATCGGATACTGCGCTGCGACACGCGCCACGCGGCCAGCGGAATAGTCCCTGTTTGAAGGGGTATTCGCGGCGTAGCGGGCGTTACCCTGCATCAAGCGGTCGAGCGCTTCAGCAGGTGGAATCGAATTCGGTGCAGTGCCGGACACCGGCTCCGCCGCCACGGCAACGTGCCGCGACAAGCCCGCCAACGTGATCGACGACGCACCGGCCAGCAGCAGATTGCGCCGCATGGGGGAAGACAGATGACGGCCGCACATGGCTCGCCTCCTATGTCATGAGCAACGCCCCAGCGGGTGCCGTTCGAACCGGCATGAGCCGTGAAAGTTGGTCGCGCACGCGACGTCTCATCGTGCGCCTCTCACGTTCAAACATCAAGTTAGACGGCGTAGATGTCGAGGTTGTCCGCCAGCGGCAAAAACTTGCCCGTGCGCCCGTCGAGCGCGAGCATCGTGCCGGTTTCAATGTCGAAGATCCAGCCGTGCAGCCGCAGCGTCTGGTTCGCGAGTCCGACCGCGACGCACGGATGCGTGCGAATGTTCGCAAGTTGCGCAATCACGTTGTCTTTGACCAGCGCTTCGAGACACTCGGCGTCCGAATGGTAAGTGCGTGATGCGTTGATGGCCTTGGCCGCATCCGCGTGACGCAGCCAGCCCGCCACCGCCGGCAGATGGTCGAGGTTTTTGCAGGTCGAGATCGCGGTCATCGCGCCGCAATTCGAGTGGCCGCAAATCACGATATCGCGCACGCCCAACACGGCCACCGCGTACTCGACGGTTGCCGACACGCCGCCCGGCTCCGGACCATAAGACGGCACGATGTTGCCCGCATTGCGGATCACGAACAGCGATCCGGGCTCGGTCTGCGTGAGCAGCTCCGGTACGACACGGCTATCCGAGCACGTCACGAAAAGCGTACTGGGACTTTGCGCCATCGACAGACGCTTAAACAATGCACTCTGCTGCGGAAAGACTTCGCGTTGAAAGCGAATGAGACCCTCGATGATTTCCTGCACGGTTGTTCTCCAGATAAATCGAAGATTGAGCCTGCAATGCTCGCGACAATATGAAAGCCGGGAGCATACATGCGATCTATTCGCGCGACTATACCGCAGCCGTGAACTCGATGAACCGGCAGGCGCGAGCGGCAACGAGGCGCCATCATCAGAACATCTTGATGCCTCACCGCAGCGCACTAAAAAAAAGCCCCGGCTGTTACCAGCCGGGGCCAACTCTCTCGCTCGCACACCGGAAACCGTGCGTGCCTGACTACTTTACCGATACCGACGAAGCGAATATATACGCCATGCTGGAAGAGTCCCTTCCAACGCGGCCCGACCCACACTGCATCGGACGCGTCGAATCAACGGCTATACATCGCATTCCAGTCCGCTGCGGACACAGCCGGGCGGCCGCTTTCCGACGAACCCGCCACGCTGCCGCCATAACCGCTGGTCTCGCCGTTGCGCGCGGCGACGCGGGCTTCCGCGGCCTGAATCGCTTCCGGGTAACGCGCCTGATCGCCGTCGCCGACGTGATAGCCGGCCTGCTGCAGTTGAACCAGCTCCGCGCGCACCTGCTCGCGCGTGATGCGGGAATTCGATTGGGCGAATACGGTGGCCGAAGCCGCCAACGAAGCGACGATAACGACAGCCTTGATCAGGGACTTCATGATGGAAACACCTCCGATAATTGATGGTCAGCAGCGCTTCGAATCACTCTCCGCGCAACCGCTGAAGTCAATATAGGCGTCGAATCCTCATAGAATAACGACCCGGCGTCGAAGGGATTGTTCCTGAATCTGGAGAAATCACGCTCAGAAGCGCGTGCGGATCCCCACCGTGCCGACCACCTGATTACCCGTCGACGACGCGCCGCCCGCCGTGTTGATAAACGCCGTGTAGCCCTTGCCGCTCACGTGCTGGTACATCGCTTCGGCATACACGTCGGTGCGCAACGACAGCGCATAGACGGCCTGCAGGTTCGCCTGATTCCATTTCGGATCCGAGCCGAAGCTCGACGTGCCGCCCACATGCGCGTTCGTATAGGTGTAGGCCGCGCCGAGACTCAGCGCCGGCGTCACAGCGTACTTGCCATTCACTTCGTAGTTATCGAAGCGCATCGAGCCATGCGTGGCGCCGAACGATGCGGTGTTCTGGAACTGGCTGTGCGTATAGACGAAGCCGGCCGTCACGGGACCAAAGCCATAGCTCAACGCGGCGCCGGCCGTGCGCTGCACATCGGCGCCGAGCTGGAAGCCGCCCGTGCCGTTGGCCGCGGATTCGCCGAGGTCGACCGCGCCGGCCGTGTTGGCGGTCGAGTTCGAACCGTTGATCTGCAAATAGGCCGCCGCCGCCTTGAACGGACCGTTGACATAGCTCACGCCCGCGCTATAGGCGCGATTGACCGCAAAATCCGTGTTGTTCGAAAACGCGTACATCCCGCCGAACTTCAGACCGGCATAGTTCGCGCTCGTGTACTTCACGGCGTTGCTCATGCGTACCGAGTGATTGAGATTGTCGTTGTCGAACGGATGCGCGAAGCCGGTATCGCCGAAGGTGCCCGCCGTGCCCGAGAGCGGCGCGACGAAGTCGACCAGCGAATCGTACTGGCGGCCGAGCGTGAACGTGCCGTACTGCTTGCTGCTCAAGCCGACAAACGCCTGGCGGCCAAACAGCCGGTTGTTCTGGCCGAGCTTGCCGTTCTGCACGTTGTAGCCGTTCTCCAGCACGAAGATCGCCTGCAAGCCGCCGCCGAGGTCCTCGCCGCCGCGCAAACCGAAGCGGCTGCCGTTGATGTTGCCGCTCGTCGCCTGAACCAGCGCGCCCTGCGAGCCGCCCTTCTTCACGTTGTTGGTGTACATCACGCCGGCGTCGATGAGGCCGTACAGCGTGACCGAACTTTGCGCATGCGCCGTGGCGGCGGCGAGTGTTGCGAACGCCGCGACCGCGGCGGAAATCTTTTTCACGTCAATGCTCCTGCGTAGCTGAAATGTCAGGTTGAACAGCGACGCGAGTATAGAAACGCGGGCATCGAAAACGAATGCCCGCACCCTGGAGCAGTCCTTTATGGAATCTGGAAGAATCCGTCATCTACACGCAACAATCGTGAAGCGCTGCGCTTTGACGAGGTGTTTTGAAAGCTAAAGGCGCGCGACCGTGGGTCTGCGCGGAATGAACGGGTTGCGTGTGAACAACAGCCGTTGAGTCGCTTGCGAGCCCGGCGCGCACGCCGGACTCATCGTCAATCAGAAACCGGGCCGCTCAGGACTTGTTGAAATCGCCAGTCTCGAGTTCCACGGACTGTCCCCCGTTTTTTTCGAGGACCCGGCGTGTAGCGTTTTCAATCCGCGCGCGATTCGCCTCGAACGTGTTGACAAGGTTATGGGCCGAAGGGCCGTCGTTGCCGAAATGGTCGTTCAACGCATCCAGCGACACGCTACACCAGACGTCGGCCCCGTCGACATTGGCTTCGAAGGCGACGCGTGCCGCTGCAACCACTTCACGGCGTCCGGTGAATTCGATCCTCATGATGACCCTCCATTTGTCGAAAGAAAGCTTCGAACGCGCAAACGCTGTGCCAAGGCGACGTGGTCCGCAAGGCCGCCCGGGGTTAGCGCACATTCTCAGCAGGGTGCATACTCGACACCGGCCGTCCTCGTACGGTCGTGCTGATGCGTCACGGCTTGGCCGCCCATGGCCACGCTGCCCGACGTGCCTTATATCCTAATACTAACTCCTGGCCCATGTCCCGCAACCCGCAATCGTCGCGTCCTCTCGTCATTGCCGCCGTGATGGCGTCCATGGCGATGGTCGCCATCGAAGCCACCATCGTTTCCACCGCCATGCCTCAGATCGTCACGCAACTCGGCGATCTGCATCTGTATAGCTGGGTCTTCTCGTCGTTCCTGCTCACCCAGACCGCGACGACCGTGGTCTTCGGCAAACTCGCCGACCTGTACGGCCGCAAGCCGGTCATGCTGGCCGGCATCGCGATCTTTCTGATCGGCTCGGTGCTAGCCGGCTTCGCGTGGTCGATGCCGGCGATGATCGCGTTCCGTCTGATTCAGGGCGTCGGCGCGGGCGCGATCCAGCCGGTCACGCTGACCATCGTCGCCGATCTCTATCCCGCGCGCGAACGCGGCAAGGTGCAAGGCTACCTCGCGAGCGTCTGGGCGATTTCCGCGGTGGTGGGCCCGATGGTCGGCGGCTTCATCATTCACAACATGTCGTGGGCATGGATCTTCTGGATGAACGTGCCGATCGGCCTCGCCTCCGCGGCGGGCTTCATCGCGTTCCTGCGCGAATCGGAACGGCATGCGCGCCCCTCGATCGATTTTGGCGGCGCGGCGCTGTTCATGGCGGCGATCGCCGCGCTCATGACGGCGCTCACTTACGCCGGCGACGACCGTGTCGCGCAAGCCTCGATGGCGGGCGCCGTCTTTGTACTGTGCGTGTTGCTGTTCGTGTGGCAGGAGCGCCGCGCGGCTGAACCGATGATCTCCTTCGCGCTATGGAGCCGCCGGCCGATTGCCGCCTCCAACGGCGCGACCTTGCTGTCCGGCATGATCCTGATGGGCGCCACCACGTTCCTGCCGATGTATGTGCAGGGCGTGCTGCATCGCTCGCCGGTGATCGCCGGCCTCGCCTTGACGATGATGATGGTGGGCTGGCCGACCGGCGCCACGCTCGCGGCGAAGTCGTTTCACCGCCTCGGCTTGCGGCGCATTCTGATCGGCGGCAGCGCGTTCATTCCGCTCGGCGCGCTGTTGCTGCTGTTTCTGTCGCCCGGCGGCTCGCCGCTCGTCGCCGCGTTCGGCTCGCTGATCATGGGCTTCGGCATGGGCACGTCGAGCGTCAGTTGCCTGATTCTGATTCAGGAGATCGTTCGCATGGACGAACGCGGCAGCGCGACCGCGTCGAATCTGTTTTCGCGCAATCTCGGCAGCACGTTGGGCGCGACGCTGTTCGGCGCGGTGCTCAACTTCGGGCTCAGTCATTCGAAGGGCGTGGCCGTGGTCACGTCGGATCAGTTGAAGGCGCTGCTGCAGAATCAGGCCGCCAGTCTCGGCGACAGCGACATGATCCGCACGGTGCTGCATCAGTCGCTGCACCTCACGTTCATTTCGCTCTTCGTCATCGCGATCTTCGTAGTCGCGCTGCTGCTGTTCGTGCCGACGATCAGAATCGGCGGTGAGAGGACGATGCCGATCGAAGCGTTGGCGCCGCTGGAGGATTGAGATGCGTGGTGGGCGCGGCGGCGTACTGCCCGCTGCCACGCTCTGTTCGATAGCGCTCACGCACTTCTGTTAGCGTCAGCGCGCGGGCAAGGTCGCCGCGAAAAATCGGATCGCCCGGTCAGCGGCCAGCGCATGCACCGCATCGCGATCGACGCCCGGTCCGTCCTGGCAAATGCCCGCGAGATGCGCGACCACGTCGGCGAGACAGGTGTCCATGAACGTGTAATGCGACGCGCCCGGCACCATCTCGACATGCGCTTTGGGCATCAACCCTGCGATGCGGTGAATATTGGTGGCCACCGGCGCGGTGACGTCGGCCTCACCCGCGAGCAGCGAGACGGGAATCGTCACGTCGGCAAACGAGTTGCTGTCAAAGGCTTCGCCGAGCGCGGGCGCCATGGCGAACACAGCTTTGACGCGCGGATCCCGATACGACGCGCCGGAGCGTGCGCGCGACGCCTTGGCCTCCGGCGAAAGATCGTCGAGCGTCAAGAGCGCTGCGCCTGATGCATCGCTGATCCGCGCCGCTTCCGGTGGATGGCAGATGGCGTCGGCCTGGGGCGATGTGCAGAAGCGCTCGAACGCCTGCAGATTGGTCCGCGCGCCCGCCAGTTCGAGCACCGTGTAACCGCCCAGCGAGAACCCCACCGCGCCGATCCGCTCGCGGTCCACATGCGGCCCGAGCATCGGATCGGCGAGCACGCCGTCGAGCACTTCGCTCGCGTCGGTGGCGCGCTCCCACCAGAGCATGAAGCCGTCGCGCGTCATCGGCGCCGCCGCGGTGTTGCCCGGATGATTGGTGCCGGCCACGATATAGCCTTGCGCGGCGAGCGCCGCGGCCAGCCAGTCGAGACTGTCGGCGGTGCCACCCGTGCCGTGCGAGAGCACCAGCAGCGGATAGCTGGGGCGCGCGGTCGAGAGCGGCGCATCGTCGGCGGCGGCGTGGCCGTGAAAGATCGGCTGACCGGGCGCGCCGATCTCGCGCGGCGTCTGCGGCACCGACGTATCGACCGGATACCAGATGCGCGTCACCAGCGCCTCAATTTTCGCCCCACGCCAGTTGCGGGCCACGGCAGGATGAAACACGCGCGTCGTCTCGCCCACATGCAAGTCGGCCTGATCCGCCGACACGGCGTCTGCCCAGCACAACACCGCCGTGCACGCCATGGCGGCGATGACGGCACAGCTCACACGAAACATGGTCAGTCCTTGCGGATAGGAATCATCAGGTCGGTCACGCACGTCTGCTGCAGACCGGCGACCAGGGGATTGCGATACAGCTCCAGAGCGGGACGCCGGTCGCGCAGAAAGCCGCTTTGCGGCAGCCAGCCGCCGTAAAGTGCGCGAAAGGTCGGCGAGACCAGCGCATACGGGCCGATCAGCCGATGCACCGCATACAGTCCGCCTTCGAGCCGCAAAGGTTCGACTGCCTCGCTCGCTTCGACCGGCACGTCATGCGGCCCAGCGACAATCGCCGCGCGATAGCTGAAGCTATCCTTCACCGCGGGATCGCGCACGCAGACGCCCACGCGCTGATCCATCACAGCGTTTTCGTCGCAGCGCAGCATCGTGATGAGCGAGCGGAAGGTCTGGCCGATGGTCGCGACCGGCCCGTCGTGCCGAAGACTGAGCACATCGAACGGCGCGATCTCCGTGAGTTCGACGGCAGGCAACGCCGGAGCCGGGGCGTCGTTCCTCGACGCGCTGAGCTGTGCGTCCGCCGTCCGGCCCATGCATGGCTCGGCCAGACGTTTCTGCCGTGCCTTGAATTCGCTCGGCGAGACGCCGGTGAAGCCGCGAAACGCACGCGCGAAAGCTTGCGGGCTGTTGTAGCCGGCATCGTGCGCGACCGTGGTGACCGAAGCGGCGGCATCGGTCAGCCGTTGCGCCGCTTGCGCAAGCCGCAGACGTTGCACGGTCTCCACGACGCTCTCGCCCGTCAGCGCCCGGTAGACGCGATGAAAATGAAACGGCGACAGAAGCGCCACCGCGGCGAGGCTCTCCAGCGTGTGGTGCGCGCCGGGTTCGAGCAGAATCGCCTCGACCACGCGGGCGATCCGTCGGCGGTAATCACGTTCGGTGCTGGGCTTCATCATGGCGCTAGGATAGCGGCATCGCGGCCGCAAGACGGTGCAGAGCTTGCGAAATTTCAGGCGGTGCGCACCGGCGATGCATCATGCTCTTTCCCTGTCACGCCGTCGATCGACAGCGCGCTCATTGCACGTCGCGGCACAGCGCGATCATCCACGCGTGAACCGCATCCACTGCGGCCGAGCGCGCCGGCTGCGCCGAGCGCATCAGCCAGAGCGGCGCGAGCGCGAAGCCCGGCACTTGCGGCAGGACTTCGACGCGGCGGTTCGTCAACGCATCGCCCGCGTCGAGTCGCGACACCATCGCGACGCCCGCTTCCTGCTCCGCGGCGGCTACGAGAAAACGCGGATCGCTGACCGTGATCGCCCGGCGCGTGCGCAAGCCGCCGCGCTTCAATTCGGGCAGCCACGGCGCCCATTCGGGATGCGCCTCGTGCACCAGCAACGGCGCTTGCGTCAAGACATCGGGAAACGGCGCGTCGCGCAGACGGCGCGCCGTCACCGGTCCGCAGATCGCCACGGCCGCTTCTTCCAGCAATGGCTCGCACACCACTTCCGGCGTACGAATGGCCTTCGACGACACGACCAGATCGACATCCACACGGTCAATCTCGTTGACCTCCTCACCGGTCACGAGCCAAAGCTCCAGCGCGGGCAACGCCTCGGCGAACGCTCGCATGCGGGGCATCAGCCAGCCTGAGGCGAATTGCGGCGCGCACACGAGAATCACCGAATCCGGATTGCCATACGGCTCGATGCGATCGCGCCCGTCGGCGAGCGTGGCGAGCGCCGTCGTCACGGTTTGCGCGTACAGCGTGCCAGCGGCCGTCAGCGCCACGCCGCGGCCGATGCGACGAAACAGCGGCTGCCCGGTCCATTCCTCGAGTTGCTGGATCTGATGGCTGATCGCCGATTGCGTCAGCGCCAGTTCCTGCGCGGCGCGCGTGAAGCTACCGAGACGCGCGGCGGCGTCGAAGGCGAGCAAGGCTTGCAAGGGTGGGAGTCTGCGCATCGTCTGGTTGGGTGAGATATTAGAAATATCGATACTTCCAGCAAGATTCTTCGCTTTTCGCGAGAATTTTTCCCCGCAATCATAGCTCCAGTTGCCCGTCACGCATATCTCGCCGGTACTTCGCTAACTCTTGCAGACATGAGAAATATTTGTGCGACGGGCGCCTCATTCAAACCGACTGGATCGCTCCGTATGACCCTGAATCTGAACGCGCTGCACCCTTACCTCAAAAGCCCCGCCCAAGACGGCGGCCAACCAGCCGCGCCGACCTATGCGGGCGTGCTGTCTTTCATGCGCCGCCCTTACTCGCGCGACCTCACCGGCGTGGACGTCGCCGTCTCCGGCATTCCGCTCGATCTCGCCACGACCTTCCGTCCCGGCACGCGCTTCGGCCCGGCGGGCGTGCGCGCCGCCTCGGTGCAACTCGCGGAACTCGGCGCGTTTCCGTGGGGCGTCGATCCTTTCGACCATCTGAACGTGGTCGACTACGGCGACTGCTGGTTCGACGCGCACAACCCGTCGGGCATTCGCGACGCGATCATCGCGCACGCCCGCGGCATTCTCGCCACCGGCACGCGCATGCTGACGTTCGGCGGCGACCACTACATCACGTATCCGCTGCTGGTCGCGCACGTCGAGAAATACGGCAAGCCGCTGAGCCTGATCCATTTCGACGCGCATTGCGATACCTGGCCGGACGACAACCCCGACTCGCTGAACCACGGCACGATGTTCTACAAGGCGATCCGTGAAGGGCTGATCGATCCCGCGCGCTCGGTGCAGATCGGCATTCGCACATGGAACGACGACTTCATGGGCGTGCGCATTCTCGATGCGCCGTGGGTCCATCGCAACGGCACGCAAGCCACGATCGACGAAGTGCTGTCCATTGTCGGCACCGCGCCCACTTACCTGACCTTCGATATCGACTGTCTCGACCCGGCGTTCGCGCCCGGCACGGGCACGCCGGTGGCGGGCGGCCTGAGTTCGGCGCAAGCGTTGGAGATCGTACGCGCGCTGGGCGCCGTGAACCTGGTGGGCGCGGACGTGGTGGAAGTGTCGCCGCCCTACGACCACAGCGACGTGACCGCTCTCGCCGCCGCGCATCTCGCGTCGGACATGCTGTGCCTGATGCGCAATCAGAAGCTGCAACGCCTCACGCGTCTATAAGCGCGCCCACGACCCGTTGAACCCTTTCCGGATGAGATCACCCACCATGCTCCGCACCACGATGAAACCGCTTCTGGCCGCCTTGCTGCTCGGCGCATTCAGCGCCGCCTCGCACGCCGACGAAAAACAGCTCAACCTGTACAACTGGGCTGACTACATCGCGAAAGACACCGTGCCGAACTTCGAAAAAGAGTCCGGCATTCACGTGCGCTACGACGTGTACGACGGCGACGAAACCTTGCAGGCCAAACTGTTGACCGGCTCGACCGGCTACGACGTCGTGGTGCCGACCTCGAACTTTCTCGCCAAGCAGATCGAAGCCGGCATCTATCAGAAGCTCGACAAATCGAAGCTGCCGAATCTGGTGAACCTCGACCGCAATCTGCTAAAACTCGTCGCCGACGCGGACCCCGGCAATCAGTACGCGGTGCCGTGGGCATGGGGCACGACGGGGCTCGGCTACAACGTCACCCGCGTGAAGAAACTTCTCGGCAGCGAGATGCCCCTCGATAACTGGGACATCCTGTTCAAGCCCGAGTACCTGAGCAAACTGAAAAGTTGCGGCGTCTCCGTGCTCGACGCACCGTCCGATGTGTTCGCGGTCGCGCTGCACTATCTCGGCCGCGACCCGAACAGCGAGAATCCGGCCGACTATCAGGCCGCGTACGACGCGCTGAAAAAGATCCGCCCTTATATCACGCAGTTCAACGCGACGAGCTACATCAACGATCTGGCGGGCGACGATATCTGCTTCGCGCTGAGCTGGTCGGGCGATGTGTCGATGGCAAGCCATCGCGCGCGTGAAGCCGGCAAGAGTTACGAGGTCAAGTACTTCATTCCGCAAGGCGGCGCACCGGTCTGGTTCGACATGATGGCGATCCCGAAAGATGCGCCGCATCCCGAAGCGGCGCTCGACTGGATCAACTATATCGAGCGACCCGAAGTGCACGCCGACATTACCAACACCGTGTTCTATCCGAACGCGGATGCCGCCGCGCGCAAATTCGTGCGGCCGGAAATTCTCAACGACCCGACCGTGTATCCGCCGGAGCCCGTGCTGAAAACGCTGTTTCTGCTCAAGCCTTTGCCCGCGCAGATCAAGCGACTGGAAGGCCGTTTGTGGGCGCAGTTGAAATCGGGTTCTTGAAGCGCCGTTGAGCGAGCCGCGCGCTCGTCAGGCCGCCTGGCCTTCCGCCGTCAGCAACTCGATGCCGTCGAGTTGCGCGGCGCAGGTGTCGCGCACGATCGTGACGAAATCATCGAAATAAGGCCGGTTCGCGAAGCCTTTCGCGGCCACCGCGTACAGTTCGCTCCACAGTCCCTCCGTGCCGACGCGTTTGGCCAGCACGTAATCGTGATCGACGTAGTTTTTCACGCCCCAGTTCGGCAGCGCCGCGATCCCGCGGCGGCTCGCCACCAGTTGCATGATGGCGATGGTCAGTTCCGCCGTGCGCCGTTCGAGTTTGATGCCGGCCGGCTCCAGCACCTGCCGGATCAGATCGATGCGCGCCTCGGGCACCGGATAGGTAATCAACGTCTCGTCGCGCAGATCGTCCGACGCCACCCGACGCTTGTTGCGCAGCCGATGCTCATTGGCCATCACCACCAGAATCTCGAAGCGGAACAGCGGCGCGATATGCAGGTTGCGCCGCGTGGCCGGTTTCGAGCCGATCACCACATCGGCTTTGCCGTCGCTCAGCAAACGCAACGGATCCGCGTGGAACCCGGCGACGAGGTCCACTTCGACTTCCGGCCAGCGCCGGCGGAATTCGTCCATCACCGGCATCAGCCAGTCGAAGCAGGTATGGCATTCCAGCACGATGCGCAACTCGCCGCGCGTATCGCCCTTCAGGCGCACGAGATCGCGCTCCGCCGCGCTCACCGCCGCGATCGTTTCGCGGCCGAGCGCAAGCAGCCGCTCGCCGGCCGCGGTGAAGCGCAAGCCCTGTTTGGTGCGCTCGAACAGCGACACCTCATAGTGCGCCTCGATATCGCGAATCTGATGCGAGAGCGCGGACTGGCTCAGATGCACGCGCTCGGCAGCCGCTACCAATTTGCCCGACTCGGCAATGGCAATCAGTGAACGCAAGTGACGAAGCTCAAGCATGGAATGGCTCCGCTTTGAACGAATAAGGTTTGATATGAATCTGGCTCATACATTGGTGAAAACATGTCGCTTGATGAATCATAGCGCGACTTTCACACTGGGCGCCAATTCACACAACGAACAACAGGACTTCACATGGCCCGCACGCATATTCCCGGTTTTCCTCGCATCGGCGCGCAGCGCGAACTGAAATTCGCACAGGAATCGTTCTGGCGCGGCGAATCGGACGAACAGTATCTGCGTGGCGTCGCGCGTGAACTGCGCGCCCGTCATTGGCAATTGCAGCAGGACGCCAGGCTGGATTTCGTCACCGTCGGCGATTTCGCGTACTACGACCAGATGCTCAATCTGAGCGCGCTGCTCGGTGCATTGCCGCAGCGGTTCGGCTTCGATCCGAAGACGTTGTCGCTTGCCCAGTACTACGAGCTCGCGCGCGGCAACGCCGCGCAACCGGCCATGGAAATGACCAAATGGTTCGATACGAACTACCACTACCTGGTCCCCGAGCTGGGACCGCAGACGAGTTTCGACGGCGGCGTCGAGTGGCTGTTCGACGAGATCGATGAAGCGCTCGCGCTGAATCTGCCGGTCAAGCCGGTGCTGATCGGGCCGATCACTTATCTGTGGCTGTCGAAGAGCCATGTCGCGGGCTTCGACCGTTTGTCGTTGCTGCCGAAGCTCGTGATCCGCTACGGCTGTCTGCTGGACACGCTCAAGCAGCGCGGCATCGAATGGGTGCAGTTGGACGAGCCGGCCTTGTGCGTCGATCTGCCCACCGAATGGGTCGAAGCCTTTTCCGCCGCGTATGACGTGCTCGGCACGTCGGGCGTGAAAGTGCTGCTGGCCACGTACTTCGAAAGCGCCGCGGAGCACGCGCCGCGTGTGGCTGCGCTGCCCGTCGCTGGCGTGCATGTGGACCTTGTGCGCGCCCCGCAGCAACTCGACGCGTGGCGCGCGGCGTTGCCCGCGCACGCGGTGTTGTCGGCCGGCGTGATCGATGGCCGCAATATCTGGCGCGCGGATCTCGGCGAGATCGTCGAATCGTTGCAGGCCTTGCATGAGGAGTTCGGCGAGCGCCTGTGGGTATCGTCGTCGTGCTCGTTGCTGCATGTGCCGGTCTCGCTCGACGCGGAGAAAAAACTCGACGCCGATCTGAAATCCTGGCTCGCCTTCGCCACCGAAAAACTCGACGAAGTCGCCACACTCGCCCTCGCCTTGCGTGACCCCGCCGCGGCCGAAGTAACGCTCGCCGCCGCCGACCGCGCGCTCGAAGCACGCCGCAGTTCCAACGCGGTGGTCAACGCGCTCGTGCAAAAACGCGTGGCCGCGGTGAGCAGCGCGATGGCCGACCGGCAAAGCCCGTTCGCCGAACGCAATCGCCTGCAGCGCGAAGCGCTCGGCCTGCCGCTCCTGCCGACCACCACGATCGGCTCGTTCCCGCAAACGCCGGCAATCCGCCAGGCGCGCGCCGCCTACAAGCGCGGCGAACTGCGCGCGCTCGACTATCTGCAGCGCATGCGCGCCGAGATCGAGATCGCCGTGCGCAAGCAGGAGGAGCTGGGCCTCGACGTACTGGTGCACGGCGAAGCCGAACGCAACGACATGGTCGAATATTTCGGCGAACAGTTGTGGGGCTATGCGTTCACGGAAAACGGCTGGGTGCAAAGTTACGGTTCGCGCTGCGTAAAACCGCCGATCATTTACGGCGACGTCTACCGTCCCGAACCGATGACGGTCGAGACCACACGCTACGCGCAATCGCTCACGCAGCGTCTGATGAAAGGTATGCTGACCGGTCCGGTGACGATGCTGCAATGGTCGTTCGTGCGCGACGACCAGCCGCGCTCGACCACCGCGCTGCAACTCGCGCTCGCGATCCGCGACGAGGTCGTGGATCTGGAAAAGGCCGGCATTCGCATCATCCAGATCGACGAGCCGGCTTTCCGTGAAGGCTTGCCGTTGCGTCGTGCCGATTGGGCCACGTATCTGGAATGGGCCACGCGCGTGTTCCGCATTTCAGCAGCGGGCGTCGCCGATCAAACGCAGATTCATACGCATATGTGCTATTCGGAGTTCAACGACATTCTGCCGTCGATCGCCGCCATGGATGCCGACGTGATCACCATCGAGACCTCGCGCTCGGCAATGGAACTGCTCGACGGCTTCGGTGCCTTCGCGTATCCGAACGAAATCGGCCCGGGTGTCTACGATATCCACTCGCCGCGCGTGCCGGATGCGCAAGCCATGCAACGTCTGCTGGAACGCGCGTGCGAGGTGATTCCCGCCGAACGTCTGTGGGTCAATCCGGATTGCGGGCTGAAGACGCGCGGCTGGCCGGAAACGGAAGCGGCGCTGACGAATATGGTTCGGGCCGCCAAGGCATTGCGCGTCAAGCTGGCGGCGAAGCAGCCGGATGAATTGACAGCGTAAAGGATTCGCTGTTGATCTGATGTTGATCGCCCATCCGCGCACTGTGTCAGGGTGCGCGGATGGGTTTTTTTACGTAGGCCGGTTCAGTCTTTCGCGTACAGTGTCGAGTCGGCGAAGCCTTCCGCGTCGAGCACCTTTCCGACCAGAATCAGCGCGGTCCGCTCGATGGATGTCGATTGCACCTTGCTGACGATATCGTCGAGCGTGCCGGTGATCTTCTCCTCGTCGGGCCAGCTCGCGCGATAGATCACCGCGATCGGACACGCGCCGCCGTAATGCGGCCGCAATTCATCGACGATCCGCGCAAGGTGCCGCACGCCAAGGTGAATCGCCATCGTCGCGCGATGACGGGCGAGGTCGGCGAGCTGTTCGCCTTCGGGCATGCTGGTCTTGCTTGCGAAGCGCGTGAGGATCAGCGTCTGCGAAATATCGGGCAACGTGAGTTCGCAACCTAGCGTCGCCGCGCACGCCGCCGTGGCGGTAACGCCCGGCACGATCTCGTAGGGAATCTTCAGTTCGCGCAGTCTGCGGATCTGTTCACCGATCGCGCCATACAGCGAAGGATCGCCGGAATGCACACGCGCCACGTCCTGGCCTTTGGCATGCGCGGCCGCAAGCAACGCGATAATCCGATCGAGGTCGAGCTCGGCGGTGTTGACGACCTGCTCCGCCGCGTGACCTTCGAGCACCGCGGCCGGCACGAGCGAACCCGCGTACAGGATCACCGGGCAACTGCGCACCAGGCGCTGCCCTTTCACCGTGATCAGTTCCGGATCGCCAGGACCCGCGCCGATAAAAAACACCGTCATTCACTACTCCATGATTCGTTGAGGCGGCATGGTACGCATGTGCGATTCCATTCAGGCGGAAGCTCAATCCGCAACTTGCAACGCGTCAAGCAGGTCGGTCACGTTTTCGAACGCCCTCTCTGCCGCCGGCAACTCAGGACGGCGCAGCATCACGACCGGCAACCCGCGTTCACGCGCGACTTCGAGTTTTGCCTCGGTCGCCTGGCCGCCGCTATTTTTGCTGACCACCACGTCGAAGGCTTGCAGGGCGAATAGCGCACGTTCACCTTCGAGCGTGAATGGACCGCGCGCCGCAAGTATCCGCGCACGTGCCGTGTCTTCGTGTGCTTCGAGACAACGCACGGTCCAGAACTGATGCGGCGGGATCTCGTCGAGATGCGCGAGCGGTTCGCGGCCGAGTGTGAAGAGCGGCTTTCTGAACGGCGCCAACGCATCCGTGAGCTCGTGCCAGTCGTCGACCATGCGCCAATCGTCGCCGGCTTGCGGCTGCCAGGCCGGACGGTGCAGTGCCCAATACGGCACGCGCGCGGCGTGGCTCGCCTGCGCCGCGTTCGCGCTGATCTGCGCGGCATAGGGATGCGTCGCGTCGATCACAAGTCCAATGCCTTCGCTTGCGATGTAACGCGCCATGCCCTCGCTGCCGCCGAAGCCGCCGACGCGCACCGTGCACGCCAGATCGTCCGGCACCTTGCCGAGGCCGGCGAGACTATACACGTGCTCAGGGCCGAGTTGCCGCGCGATCCGCAATGCGTCGCCGGTGCCGCCGAGCAGCAGAATCCGCTTCATTTTCATTGTGCGGCTCCGATCAGCTTGCCCTGGCGGTCGATCGCGAACATTTCGACTTTGACCTGCGGCGGCACGATCTCGCGCGCCACTGCCAGCGCATGCCGGCAGACGATATCGCCGAGCGGCACCTGCTGCGCGTGCGCCAACGCGACCGCCTGCTGACTGGTGTTGGCCGCGCGGATCGCTGACTGAAGCGCGTCGTCCGCGCCATGCCCGGCGGCCCATTGCGCGAGCCGTTCGAGGTCGATGCTCGAATTGCGGCTATGCAGATCGAGATGCCCCGCAGCCAGCTTGCTGAGCTTGCCGAAGCCGCCGCACACGCTCAGACGCTCGACCGGCGCGCGCTTCATATGCTTGAGCACCGCGCCGACGAAGTCGCCCATTTCGATCAGCGCGATATCCGGCAGGCCGTAATGCGCGCGCATCGCGTCCTCGCTCGCGTTGCCGGTGCAGGCGGCGAGATGGGTGTAGCCGTTCGCGCGCGCGACGTCGATCCCCTGATGAATCGACGCGATATACGCCGAGCACGAAAACGGACGCACGATGCCGGTAGTGCCGAGGATCGACAGGCCGCCGAGAATGCCGAGGCGCGGGTTCATCGTTTTCAGCGCGAGCGCTTCGCCGCCTTCCACGCCGATCGTCACTTCAAAGCCGCCGCCATACGCATGCTCCGCCGCGAGTTCGGCGAGATGCTCGGTCATCATTCTGCGCGGCACCGGGTTGATCGCGGGTTCGCCGACCGGCAGCGTCAGCCCCGCGCGCGTCACCGTGCCGACGCCCGGCCCCGCGCGAAATATCACGCCCGGTTCGGCGACGAGGCGCACACGGGCGAAGACGACCGCGCCGTGCGTAACGTCGGGATCGTCGCCGGCGTCCTTGATCGTGCCGGCTTCGGCGCCTTCATCGCCATTCCCGATCAGGCGGCAGAACACCAGTGGCATCGGCACATGCTGGCCTTTCGGCAACACGATCTCCGCGACTTCGCTGACGATACCCGCGAGCAACAGACGCGCCGCCGCCAGCGACGTCGCGGTGGCGCAACTGCCGGTCGTGTAGCCGCTACGAAGCGGCGCGGGTCGTTCGGGCGTTTCTTCGCGCATCAGGGTTCTGGCGATGAGTCGGTGTTGGTGGCGTTGGTGGCGTTAATCACGGCATTGGTTCCAATGAGGTTCACGCCCGCCACCGACTTGCTTCGTCACCTCCAGCAGCGTGATCGGCAACGCCTGCCGCCACGTATCGAAGCCGCCAAGCGGTTGCGCGTCCGCCAGCGCGATCCGCGTCAAGGTCCCGCCATGCCGCTCGCGCCACGCCACCAACACCGCCTCGCCTTGCAACGTGACCGCATTGGCAACCAGCCGGCCGCCCTCGCGCAGACCGGCCCAGCAGGCCTCCAGCACGCCCGGCGCCGTCACGCCGCCACCGATGAACACAGCATCCGGCACCGGCAATCCCTGCAGTGCTTCGGGCGCGCGACCCGCGACGAGTTGCAGCCCCGGCACACCCAACGCATCGCGATTGTGTTCGATAAAGCGTTGCCGCTCCGCATGCCCTTCAATAGCAATCGCGCGACAGGTGGAATGCGCGCGCATCCATTCGATGCCGATCGAGCCGCTGCCCGCGCCCACATCCCACAGCAATTCGCCGGGCGTCGGCGCGAGGCGCGCGAGCGTGATGGCGCGGACGTCGCGCTTGGTCAACTGGCCGTCGTGACGAAACGCATCGTCGGGCAAACCGCAGGTCAGCGGCAGACGCGGCGCGCCTTCGGTGGCACGGCACTCGAGCGCGATCAGATTCAGCGCGGCCACGTCGCCCGCGGACCACTGATCCGCGCGGCCGTCGATGCGCCGCTCCAGCTCGCCGCCCAGGTGTTCCAGCACGCTCATGCGGGTCGCCCCGAAACCGCGCGCGTTCAGGAGCTCGGCGAGCGCCGCGGGCGTGCGCCCGTCCGCGCTCAGCACGAACACGCGCGCGCCGTCGTGCAGATGCGCATTCAGCGTGGGCAACGGCCGCCCCACCAGCGACACCGTCGCGACATCCTGTAACGGCCAGCCGAGCCGCGCGGCCGCCAGCGACAACGACGACGGCGCCGGCAGCACCCGCAACTCCTCCGCTGGCAATTGCCGCGCGAGCGTCGCGCCGACGCCGAACAGCATCGGGTCGCCGCTCGCCAGCACGCACACGGCGGCGCCGCGCTCGGCCAGCAACGGCGCGAGATCGAACGGGCGCGGCCAGGCGGCACGGCGCGCGGTGACACGCGCGGGCAGCATCGCCAGATGACGTTCACCGCCGTACACCACCGATGCTTCCAGCAAAGCGCGCCGCGCGGGCCTCCCCAAACCGGCAAAGCCGTCGTCGCCTATGCCCACCACCGTCAGCCACGCGGGCATGCATTCATCCTCATTCTGTGTCTTCAAATAATGCGCTGTGCCACGCCGATCAAAGCGTCCAGCCTCGTTGTGCTGTTCGAAAAAAGGCATAATACAGCCGCCGGTGCCCTTCGGGGCCGAAGAGGGAACACAGTGCCGCTGTGGCTGCCCCCGCAACTGTATGCAGCGAGTCCGCCTGCGCTCCACGCCACTGGTTCGACCGGGAAGGCCGCGGCGGACCATGACCTGCCAGCCAGGAGACCTGCCGGCGAGACTGTTCGTGCCAGCCAACATCGGGCGGGGTGTACCGATGCCGCAGCAATGCCCGCCTCACGGCTTGCTCGGGCCGTCGCGCGACGCTAAACCCGGTGTCCGTCTTGAATCAAGCTTCGCCTTCCACCGTTTTATCCGACGCGGCTGTCACGCTGCGGCCCTCGGCGTGTCCGGGGCTGCTGCGCATCGTCGCCGCGCGCGACGGCGGAATTTGCCGGATCAAACTGCCCGGCGGTGAATTGAGCGCGGCGCAGGCTCGGGCCATCGCGGAGGCTAGCGCGCGGCACGCGGCCGGGGTGATCGAGTTGACCAATCGCGCGAATGTGCAGGTGCGTGGCGTGAAGCGCGGTGAAGAGGCGGCGTTGATCGCGGCTTTGTTCGATGCGGGTCTTGGGCCGATGCCGGTGACGTGCGCTGGTAGCGCAGCGGATGTAGACGCCTGGAAAGTTGTGAATGCAATAGCAACTGACGCAGTGGCCGAGAATGCGGATGCAATAGCAACTGACGCAGTGGCCGAGAATGCGGATGCAATAGCAACTGACGCAGTGGCCGAGAACGCCTCCAACGCTGCCCGCACGCTCGCCGCCGCAGTCGCAACCGCCACCACCGCCGACGACGTCCGCAACGTCATGATCAGCCCCGCTGCCGGACGCGATCCATTCGCGCTATTCGACACGCGCTCGCTATGCGCCGAATTGCTCACGATGCTGCAAAGCGAAGCGCGTTTCGCGGCGCTATCGCCGAAATTCGCGCTGCTGCTGGACGGCGGCGAGCGGCTTGCGAGAGTCGATCATCCGCACGATGTGTGGCTGGCGGCATCGCAAGAAGCGGAAGGCGTGCGGTTCGTGTTCGGGTTGGCGGGTTGTCCGCCTGTGGGCGCCAATGCTGGCTCACTCACGCAAAGCGAGCGCACCGCGCCTGAAAAACCCCGCGCCGACGACACAAGGGCACTAGCCGCGATCCTGCCTTCACAAGTCCCGGCACTAGCAGGCGCGCTGCTCCTCACATTCCTCGACCTCGCCGCCGCCGACGCCACCCGCATGCGCCACCTGCTGGCCGCGCATTCCGTCGATGCGGTATTGCATCACGCCCAGCGATATCTCGACTTCCCGCTGACGCAAAACGCGACGCTGGCCGACTGGCATCGCGTTACACCCGCCGACCCCAGCCTCCGCCTCGGCGCCCACGCTCAACGCGTGAGCGGAACCTGGCACGCAGGCGGCCAGCCACCGCTGGGACGCCTCGACGCCGACACGCTGCGTGGCCTCGCCACGCTTTCGCAACAGCACGGCAACGCCACGCTTCACCTGACACCCTGGCAAAGCGTGCTATTACCCGACATCGCCACACACGCCGTCCCGACCGTGTTGTCCGGCCTGAAGGCACTCGGTCTCGCCTGCGATCCGGCGCAAGCGATCACACACCTGATCGCCTGCGCCGGATCGAGCGGCTGCGCGAAGGGCCTCGCCGACACCAAGGCCGACGCGCTGCGCCTCGCCGCCCGCCTGCCTGCCGGCGTCGACGTGCATCTGAGCGGCTGCTCGCGCTCGTGCGCCGCCGCGCATTGCGCACCGTACACTTTGCTGGCCACAGCGCCCGGCCTCTATGACTTTTATCGACGCGACGGCCAGCCCGGCTTCGGCCAGTGCGTCGCGCGCCAACTGACGATCGACCAGGCCGCCGACATGCTCGAACGCCTGGTCCGGAGTGACACCGATGCTTGATTACATTCGCGACGGTCAGGAGATCTATCGCCAATCCTTCGCGACGATCCGCGCGGAGGCCGACTTGTCGCGCATTCCCGCGGACCTCGAAAAACTCGCGGTGCGCGTGATCCACGCGTGCGGCATGGTCGATGTGATTGACGATCTGCGGTTTTCCGCAGGCGCGGGCGCGGCGGGCCGCGCGGCGCTCGCGCAAGGCGCGCCGATCCTGTGCGATGCCGGCATGGTCGCGCAAGGCATCACGCGCGCGCGGCTGCAGGCGAACAACGAGGTCCTCTGCACGCTCGCGCATCCGGACGTGCCGTCGCTCGCACGCGAACTCGGCAACACGCGTTCGGCGGCCGCGCTCGAATTGTGGCGGCCGCATCTGGCGGGCAGCGTCGTCGTGATCGGCAATGCGCCGACCGCCCTCTTTCATCTGCTCGATATGCTCGACGCCGGCGCGCCCAAACCCGCGCTGATTCTCGGCTTCCCAGTGGGTTTTGTCGGCGCAGCCGAATCGAAAGCCATGCTCGCAGACGACAGCCGCGGCGTGCCCTACGTCGTGGTGCATGGCCGGCGCGGCGGCAGCGCGATGGCGGCCGCCGCCGTGAACGCGCTGGCCACGGAGGTCGAATAAATGACGGCGCAAGGACGGTTGTTCGGACTCGGCGTCGGCCCCGGCGACCCGGAACTCATCACGCTGAAGGCGCTGCGCTTGCTGAAGGCGTCGCCGGTGGTCGCGTACTTCGTCGCCAAGGGCAAGAAAGGCAACGCGTTCAGCATCATCGAGGCGCATTTGCACGACGCCCAGCAGCATCTGCCGCTGGTCTATCCCGTCACCACCGAAGCGCTCGAACCGCCGCTATCGTATGAAGCGATCATCGCCGACTTCTACGACACCGCTGCGGAAGTCGTCGCCGCTCACCTCGACGCGGGCCGCGACGTCGCCGTGATCTGCGAAGGCGATCCGTTCTTTTACGGCTCGTACATGTATCTGCACGACCGGCTCGCCGCGCGCTACGAAAGCGAAGTGGTGCCCGGCGTGTGCTCGATGCTCGGCGGCGCCGCCGTGCTCGGCGCGCCGCTGGTGTATCGCAATCAGAGCTTGTCGGTACTCTCGGGCGTGTTGCCCGAAGACGAATTGCGCCGCCGTCTGGCCGATGCCGACGCCGCCGTCGTGATGAAACTCGGCCGCAATTTCGACAAGGTGCGGCGCGTGCTCGGCGAACTCGGTCTCGCGGACCGCGCGCTCTACGTCGAACGCGCGACGATGGGCAATCAACGCATCGTGCCGCTCGCCGAAGTGGATCCGATGGCGTCGCCGTATTTTTCGCTGCTAGTGGTGCCGGGGGAAAAATGGCAAGGATGAGCGCACCCGCGATCGTGATTCTCGGCGCGGGCGCGTTGGCGACGGCGCGGCGCATTCAGGCGCTGTACGCGGGTAGCCAGGTGCATGCGTTGCAGGGACGCGTCGAGGCGGACGTGTCGTATAGCGAACTCGGCGCGCATCTGCGGGAACTGTATGCGCGCGGCACGCCGATCGTCGCGTTGTGCGCGGCGGGTATCGTGATTCGATGTGTCGCTCCGTCGTTGTCGAAAAAGGGGGTCGAGCCGCCGGTGCTCGCTGTCGCCGAAGACGGCAGCGCGGTCGTGCCGCTGCTCGGCGGTCTCGCCGGCGTCAACGTGATGGCGCGAGAAATTGCTGCCATGCTGGCCGTGCCGGCCGCCATCACGACGAGCGGCGAATTGCGTTTCGGCACCTGCGTGCTGAATCCGCCCGACGGCTATACGCTCGCCGA